>NZ_JAHXPU010000036.1:69825-250988 GCF_047308185.1 Pantoea sp. B65 | reverse complement strand
AATATCGGTCCCATGGCACAAACTCCCGCCGATGCTTCACCTGAAGAGATGTCTTCAGGCGACCTGGAAACCGCACGCCGTTATGGCGCACGTGTTGCAAATATTGCTGCGCAGTTTCACCCACTGAACCCCTAAAGTGGTTGATGTCCCGGCACCATGACGCCGGGCGGCAACGTTGAATTTCAAAGTGTTAAACCCACATTTCCAGCTTAAGTTCACGCCTGTCCATGTGCTTTACGCTGGAATCAAACACCACTTCCGCAGGATAACGAGAAAATGAATAAAGGTTATTTAATCGCTCACGTGACCGTATCAGACGCTGTTGCTTACGCTGAATATGCCAGGGCTGCCGGGGAAGCAATGCAGGACTTTGATCCGAAGATCATTGCCTGGTCCGGAAAATATGAAAACCTTGAGGGAGAATCTTATGAGCGGCATGTCGTTTTGGAGTTCGCTTCTTTTGCCGAGGCGAAACGTTTTTATGAGAGTCCTGCATATCAGGCCGCCAGGGCAATACGTGCCGGTGCTGCCACCGGAACGTTTGTGTTAGTTGAAGGCGCTTAATTTTTCTGCGTAATGCATAAAAAAGAAGCACTGAGGCTGCGCCGGCGCTAAGGGCTGACTGATGCCGGCTCTTAGTGTCAAATGTCATGCTCATCTTTGACATCGCTTCTGACGGCCATTGCGGTTTTCTTTTACGGAAAAAACAGACGGAGATGGCCGTGGATTGGCGTACAGCGCGCCACCAACCGTTGCGGCCAGCGGTACAATCACGGTGTGATAATTTACCGGGAGCCGGTCAGCGGTTTCATAAGGCCTGGCAGAATTGGCCTCTTAGCGAATTTATCGTCCTTATTCAACTTATCATCCCTGGCTGTTCGTTCGCTTTCTGAAAGGTGGCGAATTAAGTCAGCAGGCGGACAAGTCTCCCTGCGAATATCGGGTTGCGACAGAATCTATTTCTTCTTATTAAGCATCGACTTTAAATCGGCAAAGGGATTATAGGTTGCTGCAGCAACATCTTTTTGCGCGTCCTCGCCTGCCACCACGGTGGTGCCGTACTGGTCAGCTTCAGTGTACTTCGAGTGTTCATGGTCATGGCAATACAGACACAATAACTCCCAGTTACTGCCATCTTCCGGGTTATTGCTATGGTCGTGATCGATATGGTGCACCGTTAATTCGCGTAGATTTGAATAAACAAACTCCCGCGAGCAGCGCCCACATACCCACGGATAGATTTTTAGTGCTTTCTCACGATAGCCGCTTTCCAGACGCGTGTAGTTTTTTGGGATCAGTGCCATTGCGATGTTGCCCGTTACAAAATGATAATTTTACGATAGTGCCCCCAATATATCCCAAAATGGAACAGAAGGAGAAATGAAAGCGGCATTGCTGTTGACGGGGTTTCAGCACCCCCCTGGCGTGTTGGCGCACAGTCTTGATAAAGGGGGCCGCTTATTGATGCAAATACTGTACTTATCCTGATACTCACTTCAGGATCAACGGGTATCAAGCTTTATGATTGGCCATGAAAAAAACCACGCAATTGCATGGTTTTTCATTAAGTTATGCCGATTCACGAACGCTTACAGAATGTTCAGTAAAGCGAATGGTAAATGCGCATGCGGGTTCATTTCGTCAGGAAAAAGCCTGGTGATTAGATATACTCTATTGTTTTCATTACATAATACCTAACTAAGATCTCGATGGTTTGCCCACGAATTCATCTCTCGTTGCGTAACGTTCCCCCCACATACGATGAGTCCAATGACCGCATCTTTGGGGAGGTTGGGGATTACAGCGTGAGTTGCGGGAATAAGTGTCCCGGTTGCTGGCTCAACCCACACTCTGGCTTGCTCGCCAAATGAAAGCATGCCTTGTATGGCGTCACTATCCGACACGGTGATGACCTTTTCAATGTAGCGCTGCGCGTGTTCCAGCATGAGGCGGTCAATCACAGGGACGCCAAGGGTTGAAATGGCAGAAGTGATATCCACGTTAACGGAGGTTCCTGCCTTCAATGCCTGGTACATCGAACTGGCTCCCTCAGTTTCTACCCCCCATATCCGGATGTTTGGGTTACTGGATTTCAGTACCGTCGCGATGCCTGCCAGCATTGCACCGCCACCCACCGCAACAAATACATCGGTCAATGAAGGGCAATCTTCCATAAGTTCGAGTGCAAGGGTTCCATATCCTTCCGCGACAAGTGTGTCGCTACAGTCATCGATTATGTGGTATCCCTGTTCTGCAAGTTTTCTGGCCCGTTCAAACGCGGAACTGACATCTTCTTCAAGAATAACAGTGCTACCGGAATGGCGTATTTTTTCAATTGATGAGGCCGGGGCGTTTTGGGGCATAATCACGGTCACGCTTATATCAAGCGCTTTGGCCGCTTCTGCCACTGCGATACCAAAGTTACCGCCACTGACGGTAGCGAAACGGTAATCTTTCAGATTACCGGAAAAAGCGGAAAGCAGGTTCAGCACTCCCCTGGCTTTAAAAGAGCCGCCAGTCTGCAAATTCTCCAGTTTGAGAAACACCTTTCTTCCCAGCATATCCGATAATCCCGTAGACAAGACCGTGGGGGTCCGAATGACCGATTTTTTAATCCTTTCGGCAGCGGCGATAATCGAAGGCAGAGTAATGTAAGTTGCCATCAGTATGTCTCTCATTGAAAGCGAACGGGTAAAAAGAGCATAAGAAAATCAAGGGGATAATGTCCCCCTTCGATTAAGGATAGCTTTGCATCGATCTGTTGAACTCACATCGAAAAGCGCACAGAGAAACTAAACAGCTTCAGATACCTTTCCCGGTCCTTATTAAGCCTTTCGGGATGGGACTGTTTAATGATACGTACTCAGTCCGACTAAAAGGTAGAGGGCGGGCATGCCTATGATGGTGCAGATGACAATGCGTCGCTCAGGGTGACTTTTTTCTGGCATCTCAACTTCCTTTGATATTCAGCCTGGCTGACATCTGTACCAACTGCTCCAGTGTTGTCGTTGCGCCGCCGCAGACAATCACCAGGATGTTACTGAAGGAGTCCAGAGCCGCATTTTTTTCATAAACACTCGCCAGAGCAGCCCCGCAGGCAGGCTCTGTGAGCACCCGGTGATCGTCTGCAAAATTCAGACAGGCGCTAACTGCACTAATGTCTGTCACCAGAGCACTAATCACGGGACGGGTACGAGAATACTCAGCCGCTTTATCACAAACCCGCTTTGCACCAAGAGAGGTGGCGACCGTACTTATGGCGTCTATCTCAACTGGCCGGCCAGCAGTCGCGGCGGCATGAAATGATGCCGCACCCTCCGTTTCCACGGCTATCACAGGCACGTCAGCCAGGCCGTTTCGCTCCAGTCCCTCAAGGACGCCGCACATCAGGCCACCGCCCCCGACCGACAACACCACAGCATCAGGCAACAGTCCGCACGCAACCACTTCATCAATCATGGTCGCATGGCCTTTCCACAAAAGAGGATCATCAAACGGATGGATAAACGCGTCCGTTTCTCCGACCATTGTGCTGGCCAACTGATTTGCTTCCTGCCAGGAACTTCCATGAACCACGACGTCAGCCTGCTCAAGACGCAGCAGTTCTATTGCACGCTTTGAGGTAGTCTCAGGAACGACAACCCTCACCGGGATATTCAGCATGCGACCTGCATAGGCCACCGCCAGGCCAGCATTTCCCCCGGATGAAGAAATAAAACTGCGTGCGCCGTTTTTATAATATTTCTGGCACGCAAGACCAACGCCCCGGATTTTGAACGAGCCGGAAGGCTGCAGTGCATCCATTTTAAGCCACACGTTGCGGCCAGTAATCTGACCCAGGGACCGGGAGTGAATAAGTGGGGTATTGATATGTAATTGCATTGTCTACGTCCGTTGATTGTTAGCGTTCGCCATCATAAATCGGCTTTCCCGCGAGTGCCTGGACCTCAATTTCCACGTCCAGATCGAACGCCAGCCTGGTGCTGACAACGGAACGGGACGGAAATCCGTGCTTAAACCATTTGGTATAAGCGCGGTTGAATTCCTGGAAATGCGCCATATCAGAAAGCCAGACAGTGACTTTGAATATGTTGTCAAATCCGGAGTTCAACTCCTCAAGCGTTTGCGAGATGTTGCCCAGAATAGTGTCAGTCTGGGTGGCCACACTTCCGTATATAGGCTCGGCCTGCGCTGTCATTGAAACCTGTCCCGACAGATACAGTATGCCGTTAACTTCCGTCGCAGTGGCGAAAGGAAACGGGAGCGTGCTGTTGTATCGTCTGATTGCGTCGTTCATTTGTACCTCTTGCTGTACGCTGCCCGTAAGGACAGTTGAAGATATAACATATCAACAGAAAGTATAAATATCAACATTATGTTTAATTTGTGATACACTCAGTTGCACAGGCAAGCAGGAGGTTGGCAATCAGGTGCGTCCTATTATTACGAACTGTATGACCAGCTTATATACTCATGCCAGCTGTTAAACGGAGCGCATTTATGCCAGACAAACAAGCAAACACAAAAGATAAATTAATCAGCGAAATGAGCGCGGTTATGGAGGCGCTTGCTTCTGTTTCCGGCCAGCATATGGAAATCGTGCTGCACGATCTGGAGCGTCCTGAAGCGTCAGTGCTCAGGATTGTTAACGGTCACGTTTCCGGAAGGCAGGTGGGGAGTTCTCTTCTTGATGGACCGGAAAACGATATGGGATTTATGGGGCTTATGGATCAGGAAATTTCGCCAGAGAAGTCTGACCCCTCAGTATTTACCAACTATCACTCGGTCGGCCCGAAGGGCAGATCGCTGCGCAGCTCAACGGTGCTTTTTAGGGACTTGAACGGGAAAGCAACGCTCTCCCTGTGCTTCAATGCTGATTACAGTGCTGTGGAAGCAACCCGTGAGGCGCTTGCCCAATTGATACCGGCTGTCAGCGTGTCCGAGGACAGCAAAACGGGGCTTGAAACAAAAATGAATGAAATTATCCGCACCTGCATTCCGCCGACAGGACAGCTGCGCACGGGCGCAACAAAAAAAGAGAAAGTTGAGATCGTCCGCCAGATGCAGGAGAAAGGGCTGTTTATTGTACGCGGCGGCGTGGAGATGGCTGCGAGAGTGCTCGGGGTTTCTCGGTACACTGTTTACAACTATCTTGATGAAATCAAAAATAGCTCGCAGCCGTGAAGGCAGGCCTCACTTTTGAATGTAATTTGTGATGTCCGCTCCTGGCACGAAGCAGCCCACAAAAACGATTTCGATGGGCTGCTATAAGTGTGAAGCGGAAGTTGATGCTGGTTTGGTCATCCATTTACGTCATGCAGGGCCCCTTTAGCTTTTGAGCCACACCGTCAGTAACAGAACTGCATATACCGCAGCAGGAATCAGATGTCTGAATTCCCGGAAGCGCACGAGGGTCACCAGCGCGGCAGCGATAATTACGGTTCCGAGCGTGAGGCCTGCCAGGAAACTTCCGGAATATATCAACATGCCCGCGCAGCAAATTTCCAGTATGCCTGTCAGCTTTCCCCACCATTCTGGATAGCCCCAACGTGCGAAGTCTCGCCGTGTAGACTGGGTTCCGATCGCATTGACCATTCCTGCAAGGAAAAATGCCGCGGCCAGTATCCAGATCAATAAGGTGGTCATAAATAAATACCCGCAGTTAACGCAGTGAGTCCGCTCATAATCATTACTGCTGCTGTCAGACCATGTATACCGAGCGCTTTAGCTGCAGAGCCTCTGGCCGCGAGGATCGTAAGCATATCGCCTGTAGGTATCGCTGCCGCAATTATTAGTAACGCCCCTGTCTCATGTGCCGAACCCCATACAACACTGGCTATTACCAATAACCCCATAGTCAAATCGCGTACGCCTTTTAGCCGGAGCCACCAGGTAGTGTTGGGGCCTGTGTCAGGAAGCGGCAGCCCAAAACTGGGCGTTATAGCGCGAGGGTTAACAATATAGAAGAGACCGATTCCGATTACAGCTATGGCGATGACTGCTGAAATACCTGTCGAAAGCATGACGTTAACTCCAGTGAGTGGAAATGCGCTTGGTGTGTAGCATTGGAATTTAAACTAGCATTGCTATATTTTCAAGTGATGATATTATTTATTTCAAGTTGGCAATGTATCAGGATAAAGAGTTGAGTGTTACAGACAGAAAAACCAGGCAGAGGGCTGAGCGTGAAGCGTTAATCATCACTGTGACGCGCGAAATAGCAGAACGGGAAGGGTGGAATGCCGTCACTATCCGGCGCCTTGCGGAGGAGATCGAATATAGTCAGCCGGTACTCTATTCGCATTTTCAGAACCGCGACGCTATCGTTGCGGCGGTAGCCCTTCAGGGTTTTGGCGAGCTGGCTGAAGCACTCAGCAAGACGGCTGAATCGGCTAAGAGCTCTGACGCGTCTATTAAGTCCGTTGCTTATGCCTACCTCGATTTTGCGCTCTCCCGACCAGCGCTTTATGAGGCTATGTTTGTGTTGCCATCCGAATTGCTTTTTGCTCAATCAGACACTAAGCCCCAGCTGAAAGCTGCTTTCTCCGTCCTGGTGGAAACCGTTTCACCTTATGGCGGTGTTCCTCAGGATGTGGCAGAGACTTACTGGGCGGCACTCCATGGATTGTCTGAACTCGAGCGATCCGGCAGGATAAGATCGGAGTCTCGCGATCGGCGAGTCAACATATTGGTTAAGGCAATCAGTAGCGGACAGCCTTGATAGTGTAAGCATCCCGGTAAACCGGACCATTCACATTTAGAGATCTTCCGGCATAATTGTACTCACCTAAAATGAAGATGGAAACTGATGGTACTTATCCCCTTACATCATTTCCATTTGTGCGTCATTTTGACGTGCTTGCAACCGTAACATACGGAGAGGGGATTTGGGCTGGTGTTCAGGTTGCATGGGGTTTTTCGATGCAGATAGGGAGCGTTATGGAATAGCTCTATGCGCTTCTGCGACCACGACTGGTATTTTATAATCTATGTATATCGCAGATAATTAAGATGTATCTTTAATAAAAAACCCGAAATAAATCGGGTTTTGATTACTTTATGATTACCAAGTTCCTGTGCCCAGGAATATATTTATATTGCTCTGAATTTTGGTTATCAGGAACATTTATTTATGACTTCTGATTCGTTTATTTATCTGATCGATTTCGCTTTTTTATGCTTTTATAATGTCTTGTGTAAGCTTTCTCATTTCGGGGTCCTTTCCATATTTGAGCTCGGTTTCAGCCATTTCTATCGCACCTTGTGATGCGCAATCATGCCTTTAGCAAACGCTTTATCAGCATCAGGTTATTTAACGGCAGTCATCATTTTTTCATGCATGTCTTTCATTCCAGTCATATATTACTGCGATGATGCCATATCAGACATGTTCATCCCGGAGTGTTCGGCGGATATCGCTGGCATGGATAACATCAATATAACAAAAAGAGAGTTTTTGATTTTCATAAAATAAATCCTTTTTTAGATGCGCACCAGGTAATTGTAGCTGAGAGAGATAAAAAGCCCCCTGATGGGGGGGAAATATAGCCACATATTCGGTCAAGAAAAAATCTATCAAGGAAAGGGTAACAGCATGCTCATTACAGTTGAATTCAGCTGGCTTTGATCATACCACGGTGAGTTTCGGCTATAGCCTGATGCGGTCCGGACTGACCGTTCTTCATGGTTTCATGGGCAACTGCAGCCCTTTCATGTTCATCCATAGCTGCGAAGGAGACTGACGGGCGGGTATTGCTAACGGAGTCAGTTCCCATCATCTTCTGGTGATTTTGCACCATTTTCTGGTGTGTATCAGCCGAGCCATTATTCATGGTCTTATGAGCAATAATGGCCTGTTCATGCTGATTCATACCGACTGTCTGTGGTGCTGAGCCCTGGATCGCGGAAGGAACCAAAGCCGACTGCATCTGGTGAGCCGGAGCCTGTGCATTATTGACACTCTCATGAATATTAACGGTCTCAGTGGCCCAGGTCGTGGAAATTAAGCCAAGACCTAAAACAGATGCTAATACGATATTTTTCATGGTAATTCTCCATTGCTTAATTAATAATGTCCGGTAACTGTGGTCAATGCTTTCAGTTTCAGAAGCTAATGATACTGCTCAGACCTTATTTTACCGGGCGGCTGGCTGTATATTCATCTCATGGGGTACTATTGATGACCCGTATTGATGAAGTAATTCAGCCTTACAGATAAGTTGTACTGATTATATCGAATAGCTTCTGTTTACCGCGTGACAACCTGATGACATCTTTGTCATTTTTATTCCTGAAAATCAGTGCTGACTTGCCGGGTTTATGGTATCCAGTCTTGGTACTGATAATATGAAGCGTGTCGAATGAACATCGGATTCCACGTGGACTTTTCCGTGATGTGCGGCCACAATTGATTTCACAATGGCAAGACCTATACCGCTGCCTTCTCCTTTTCGTTGCCTGGATGGATCCACCCGATAAAAGCGGTCAAACAGTCTTGGCAAATGTTCTTCAGGGATAGGTTTTCCCGGATTTTCGACTATCAGGTCAAAATAGCTTTCCTGTTCTCTAATCGAGACGGTCACTGCTTGTCCCTGCGGTGTATAGCGCAATGCATTGGATAACAGGTTATTGATTGCTCTTCTGAACATCTGTGGATCCCCTTCTATCAGGCAGGGTACACCGTTGAACTTCAGCATGATGTTGCGTTCTTCCGCCCAGGCTTCAAAGAAATCAAAGACTTTAATGACCTCCGTACTCAAATCAAACATTACCCGGTCAGAGATCAACTGATTATTGTCAACCTGTGCAAGGAAAAGCATATCGCTGACCATCTTTGTCATCCGGTTGTACTCTTCGAGGCTGGAGTACAGGACATCCTCGAGCTCCTTCTGTGTCCGGTCCTGACTCAGCGCAATTTCAGTTTGCGTCACCAGATTGGTGATAGGGGTTCTGATTTCGTGCGCGATATCTGCAGAGAAATTGGCCTGGCGGGTAAAGACATCCTCAATTTTTTCAATCATGTGATTGAAAGAGATTACCAGCTGTTCCAGCTCAATGGGAACTCGCGACGGTTCAAGCCTGGCATCAAGATTCTCAGAGGTGATATTTTTAATGGCATTGCTGACGTTACGCAGGGGCAAATGCCCCTGGCGAACTGCAATCCGAATAATGAGAATAATTAGCAGGCTGATGACAGTGGCCATTGCAACCAGATTCTTTTTCAGCGCATCGATGTAGTGAAGATGAAAATTAATGGAGAGCCCGATAAGCATGACGTAGTTCTGGTTTTTCCCTTGAAATGCCGTCACCCCTGATGAGGCGATTATCCTGTACGTTTCCATTTTCATATCAGGGGGTGAGAGCATCGGCCGGGCAGGAGCCTCCACAGTCCAGAGAAAAACATCCCGTGCGCGACTGTGCTCGCTAAAGTCTGCCGTATTCACGGCCGGGCGTAATGCTGCCCCTTGTGCCGAACTGAACAATACCTCTCCCAGGGGATTAAGAAGCAGAACGGCAACGTTGCGGTAACTGGCAATCGATTCCTCTAGTTTGCTTATCTTTTTCTCATCAGAATCTGCCGGCGACTGCAGTATACCGTGCATTGTAGTGCTGATTTGTTGTAGGTCGCTGACATCCTGCTCGGCAAAATGATTCTCAACGGAATGCAACATAAACCAGGTAAATGCGATAAACGCCAGTATCGTGGACAGGCTGATAAAAAAGGTCAGCCTCAGGGCAAGGGAGAAAGGGCGCCTGGAGGGCGTATTACGCATCCGGGACCTCCAGCATGTAACCCACGCCGCGAACCGTCTGGATCAGCTTTGGCTCGTAATCATTGTCTATTTTAGCGCGAAGCCGCTTTACCGCGACGTCGATTGCGTTCGTGTCACTGTCAAAATTCATGTCCCAGACTTGGGATGCTATCAGAGATCGGGGCAACACTTCTCCCTGATGACGAATGAAAAACTCCAGCAGGCTGAACTCTTTACTGGTCAACAGAATACGGTTTCCCGCCCTGTTAACCTTTCTCGATACAAGATCAAGCGTCAGATCGGCAACCTTAAACTGGCTTTCAGATATCACTGTATTGCCACGACGCAGGAGGGTTCTGACACGAGCCAGAAGTTCAGCGAATGCAAATGGTTTAACCAGATAATCATCTGCACCAAGCTCAAGTCCCTTGACCCGATGCTCGATAGTACCGAGGGCAGACAGTAATAAAACCGGCATACCCTTACCCGCTGTACGCAGCATACGTATAATATCCCAGCCATTCACATCCGGGAGCATGATATCCAGAATCAGCAAATCATATTCTGCTGTCATGGCGAGATGATATCCGGTCAGACCGTTGTCGGCGTGATCCACCACGAACCCGGCCTCGGTAAGTCCCTTGCTGAGATACTCACCTGTTTTGATTTCATCTTCAACGATCAGTATTTTCATCTTATCCCCTATAAGCCTTCCCCTGCCATTCTAGTGAGCGTAAGTCCGTTATCAACGGTTTAAATTAAAAATGACAACATTGTCATTATCTTGTCACCCGCCAAACAGAGTGCTTTCGTTAAAGTAGCCTTATCATTTTTACGGATATCATTTGAACCATTTATCAGGGCTGCCTGGACGAGAAACGACATGTTCAAATTAAAACTACTTAGCATCAGCACGATATTCATTCTGGCAGGTTGCGTCTCACTGACACCTGAGTATCAGCGCCCGGCAGCACCGGTACCACAGCAGTTTTCCCTTTCCCGCAACAGCATGACACCAGCGGTAAATGGCTATCAGGACTCCGGATGGCGTAACTTTTTTGTCGCCCCCCAGGTTACCCGCTTGATCACTGAAGCATTGAATAATAACCGTGATTTGAGAATGGCCGCCCTGAAGGTTGAAGAGGCCCGGGCTCAGTTTAACGTTACGAATGCGGATCGTTATCCCCAACTGAATACATCATCAGATATTACTTACAGCGGTGGTCTGAAAAGTGACAAGCCGACAACTCAACAGTACGAAGCTGGATTGGATCTCAGCTATGAACTCGATTTTTTCGGCAAACTCAGGAATATGAGCGAGTCTGACAGACAGAACTATTTTGCCAGTGAAGAAGCCCGTCGTGCCGTACACATCCTGCTCGTATCTAACGTTTCACAGAGCTATTTCAGTCAGCAACTTGCTTATGAGCAACTCCGTATCGCGCGGGAAACGCTGAAAAATTATGAACAGTCCTATGCTTTCGTCGAGCAACAACTGGTAACCGGGAGTACAAATGTTCTGGCTCTTGAACAGGCTCGGGGGCAAATTGAAAGCACCCGCGCAGAGATTGCAAAAAGAGAAGGCGATCTGGCACAGGCAAATAATGCACTGCAGCTTGTTCTGGGAACGTATCGTGCGCTTCCGTCAGAAAAGGGGATGAAAGACAACGATATCAAGCCAGTAAAACTGCCACCAAATCTTTCATCACAAATTCTGCTTCAGCGCCCTGATATTATGGAGGCAGAATATCAACTGAAAGCAGCTGATGCCAATATTGGCGCTGCGCGTGCTGCCTTTTTCCCGTCTATTACCCTGACAAGTGGTCTTTCAGCAAGCAGTACGGAGTTGTCCAGCCTCTTCACGTCTGCTAGCGGGATGTGGAATTTTATTCCTAAAATTGAAATCCCTATATTTAATGCCGGCAGGAACAAAGCCAATCTGAAACTGGCTGAAATTCGCCAGCAACAGTCGGTTGTCAATTACGAACAAAAAATTCAGTCAGCATTTAAGGAAGTTGCCGACACGCTCGCACTGCGAGATAGCATCAGCCAGCAACTTGCCTTTCAGCAGCGTTATCTTAACTCGCTACAGATAACCCTTCAGCGTGCCAGAGGATTATATTCCAGTGGTGCCGTTAGTTACATTGAAGTGCTTGATGCGGAACGCTCACTGTTCGCAACGCAGCAAGCCATTCTCGACCTTATTTATTCCCGGCAGGTCAATGAAATTAATCTGTTCACCGCATTGGGTGGCGGTTGGGTAGAGTAAATTTATTTAATCAATCAGGAAATTAAAAAATGCGTAATTCACTTAAAGCGATTTTATTTGGTGCTCTCTCGGTGATCTTCTCTGCTGGCATCTATGCAGAAGAACATCAGCACGGTGAAATGAATACTGCTGGTGACACCGTGCTACAGCAAATTATCAAGGGGACGGGTGTTGTAAAAGACATTGATCTTAACAGTAAAAAAATCACCATTTCCCATGAAGCGATCCCTGCGATCGGCTGGCCTGCAATGACCATGCGTTTCACCTTTATTAATGCTGATGAAAGTATTACTGCCCTGAAAGCTGGCAGCCATGTTGATTTTTCTTTTATTCAGCAAGGAAATATCTCTTTGCTCAAAAGCATTAAAGATACGCAGTCCTGATTACAGTCTGGAGAGAATACATCCTGTGTGTCTGAATATTCATAAAGTTATCTCTATGAATTAACAATCAGGTGCATATGCCAGGGGTTTTGTTTTTTTAGCGGAAAATTGTATGGCTTCTTTAAAGATAAAATATGCTGCAACGATTATCAGCAGCCTCATAGCAGGAGGGTTGATATCTGTTACTGCTTATCATTATGTAAACTCTTCTGAAAAAGCAGTGAAAACCGAAAAGACAGAAAAGATGGTATCGGAGCGAAAGGTTCTTTTCTGGTATGACCCAATGAAACCAGATACCAAATTTGATAAACCCGGTAAATCACCCTTTATGGATATGGATCTGATTCCAAAATATGCTGATGAAAACGGCGAGAAAAGCAGTGACGGTATTCGTATTGATCCGACACAGGTTCAGAACCTTGGATTAAAAACGCAAAAAGTTACACGCGGAACGCTGAATTATTCCCAGACGATCCCAGCCAATGTTAGTTATAACGAATATCAGTTTGTCATTGTGCAGGCGCGTTCTGACGGCTTCGTTGAAAAAGTGTATCCCCTGACGATTGGGGATCATGTGAAAACGGGTACCCCGCTTATCGATATAACCATTCCGGAATGGGTGGAGGCACAAAGTGAGTTTCTCCTGTTATCTGGTACCGGAGGTACGTCCACGCAAATTAAAGGGGTACTGGAACGGCTTCGTCTGGCAGGCATGCCGGAAGAGGATATCCAGAGGCTGCGTTCAACCCGGAATATCCAGACCCGCTTTACCATTAAGGCACCTATAGATGGCGTCATTACTGCATTTGACCTGCGTACTGGAATGAATATTTCGAAAGATAAAGTAGTGGCACAGATACAGGGAATGGATCCGGTCTGGATCAGTGCAGCAGTCCCGGAATCCATCGCATATCTGCTGAAAGACACATCACAGTTTGAAATTTCAGTACCGGCTTATCCGGACAAAACATTCCATGTTGAAAAATGGAACATTCTTCCCAGCGTGGATCAGACAACCCGCACGCTGCAGGTACGTCTGCAGGTGAGTAACAAGGACGAGCTACTTAAGCCGGGTATGAATGCGTATCTGAAACTGAATACGCGAAGCCAGGAAATGCTGCTGATACCCAGCCAGGCCGTGATAGATACCGGTAAAGAACAGCGCGTGATTACTGTTGATGATGAGGGCAGGTTTGTGCCGAAAAAGATCCATGTTCTGCACGAATCACAGCAACAGTCTGGTATCGGTGCCGGGCTGAACGAAGGGGATACCGTGGTAGTCAGCGGTCTGTTCCTGATTGACTCAGAAGCCAATATTACCGGTGCGCTGGAGCGTATGCGTCATCCTGAAAAAACGGAAGACGCAATGCCGGCAATGTCTGACCAGCCCGTCAACGTACATTCAGGACACTGAGGATACGACGATGATTGAATGGATTATCCGGCGGTCAGTCGCCAACCGTTTCCTGGTCATGATGGGAGCCCTGTTTCTCAGCATCTGGGGAGCCTGGACTATCATCAACACCCCTGTGGATGCGCTGCCCGATCTGTCTGATGTGCAGGTGATTATCAAAACCAGCTATCCTGGCCAGGCTCCGCAGATTGTTGAAAACCAGGTCACGTATCCGCTCACCACCACCATGCTGTCGGTGCCGGGCGCAAAGACCGTGCGCGGTTTTTCTCAGTTCGGTGACTCCTATGTGTATGTCATTTTTGCCGATGGTACCGATCTGTACTGGGCCCGCTCCCGTGTCCTGGAATACCTTAATCAGGTACAGGGGAAACTGCCTGCCGGCGTAAGCTCTGAAATTGGGCCTGATGCCACCGGCGTGGGCTGGATATTTGAATATGCCCTGGTCGATCGCAGCGGAAAACACGATCTTTCGGAACTGCGCTCCCTGCAGGACTGGTTCCTGAAATTTGAACTGAAAACCATCCCGAATGTTGCAGAGGTTGCGTCGGTTGGTGGCGTAGTGAAGCAGTATCAGATCCAGGTAAATCCGGTAAAGCTGACCCAGTACGGCATCAGCCTGCCTGAAGTTAAACAGGCTCTTGAATCGTCTAACCAGGAAGCGGGTGGCTCATCCGTTGAAATCGCGGAAGCGGAGTATATGGTCCGGGCCAGCGGATATCTCCAGACCATTGATGATTTCAATAACATCGTCCTGAAAACCGGAGAGAACGGGATCCCGGTTTATCTGCGTGATGTTGCCCGCATACAGACCGGTCCGGAAATGCGGCGCGGGATAGCAGAGCTTAACGGTCAGGGAGAAGTCGCCGGCGGCGTCGTGATCCTGCGTTCGGGTAAAAATGCGCGGGAAGTTATCACGGCCGTAAAAGATAAACTGGAGACGCTGAAGGCCAGCCTGCCTGAAGGTGTAGAGGTTGTGACCACCTATGATCGCAGCCAGTTAATCGACCGGGCCATTGACAATCTGAGTTATAAGCTCCTTGAAGAGTTCATTGTTGTTGCCATTGTCTGTGCGCTATTTCTCTGGCATGTCCGTTCTGCACTGGTGGCGATTATTTCTCTGCCACTTGGCCTGTGCATCGCCTTTATCGTCATGCACTTCCAGGGGCTGAACGCCAATATTATGTCACTGGGCGGGATCGCGATTGCCGTCGGGGCGATGGTGGATGCGGCCATCGTCATGATTGAAAATGCGCATAAACGGCTGGAAGAGTGGGACCATCAGCATCCCGGTGCGCAGATTGACAACGCCACCCGCTGGAAGGTCATCACCGATGCATCCGTGGAAGTTGGCCCTGCGCTGTTTATCAGTCTGCTGATCATCACCCTGTCGTTCATTCCTATTTTTACCCTGGAAGGTCAGGAAGGGCGCCTGTTTGGTCCACTGGCCTTTACGAAGACGTATTCCATGGCAGGTGCGGCCGCGCTGGCAATTATCGTCATCCCGATTCTGATGGGATTCTGGATCCGGGGAAAAATACCAGCGGAGACCAGTAATCCACTCAACCGATTATTGATTAAAGCGTATCACCCGTTACTACTCAGGGTACTCCACTGGCCAAAAACAATCCTGCTGGTTGCGGCCTTATCCATTTTTACGGTTATCTGGCCGCTAAGTCAGGTTGGCGGTGAGTTTCTGCCGAAGATCAACGAGGGGGACCTGCTGTACATGCCGTCAACGTTACCTGGCGTGTCGCCGGCAGAGGCTGCGGCGCTCTTACAGACTACGGACAAGTTAATCAAAACCGTTCCTGAAGTGGCCTCAGTCTTTGGCAAGACCGGGAAGGCCGAGACCGCAACGGATTCCGCCCCACTTGAAATGGTGGAAACCACAATTCAGCTGAAACCTGAAGATCAATGGCGGCCAGGCATGACGATTGACAAGATTATTGACGAACTGGATAAGACGGTCCGTTTGCCGGGCCTGGCTAACCTCTGGGTTCCCCCTATCCGTAACCGTATTGATATGCTCTCTACCGGGATTAAAAGCCCGATAGGTATCAAGGTGTCAGGTACCGTTCTGTCGGATATCGATGCGACAGCACAGAGTATTGAGGCGGTAGCCAAAACCGTGCCGGGTGTAGTGTCTGCTCTGGCAGAACGTCTGGAAGGTGGGCGCTACATTGACGTGGATATCAACCGGGAAAAAGCTTCCCGGTACGGTATGACGGTCGGCGATGTTCAGCTTTTCGTCTCCTCAGCCATCGGTGGCGCGATGGCAGGCGAAACGGTGGAAGGCGTGGCCCGGTATCCGATTAATATCCGCTACCCGCAGGATTACCGGAACAGCCCGCAGGCCCTGAGGCAGATGCCGATCCTGACACCGATGAAGCAGCAAATTACGCTGGGTGATGTCGCTGACATTCGTGTCGTTTCCGGACCCACCATGCTGAAAACGGAAAATGCCCGGCCTGCCAGCTGGATTTATATAGATGCGCGCGGCAGGGACATGGTGTCTGTGGTAAACGACATTAAGACGGCTATCAGCCAGCAGGTGAAGCTGAGACCGGGTACCAGTGTGTCTTTTTCAGGGCAGTTTGAACTTCTGGAACATGCCAATAAAAAACTGAAACTGATGGTACCGATGACAGTGATGATCATTTTCATTCTGCTGTACCTGGCATTCCGTCGCGTTGATGAAGCGTTGCTTATTCTAATGAGTCTGCCGTTCGCACTCGTCGGTGGGATATGGTTCCTCTACTGGCAGGGCTTCCATATGTCTGTGGCGACCGGAACCGGTTTTATCGCGCTGGCGGGGGTGGCGGCAGAATTTGGGGTGGTCATGCTGATGTACCTGCGTCATGCCATTGAAGCGCACCCGGAATTGTCCCGCAAGGAAACGTTCACGGCAGAAGGTCTTGATGAAGCCCTTTACCATGGTGCCGTGCTGCGTGTCCGGCCAAAAGCCATGACCGTGGCGGTTATCATTGCAGGCCTGTTACCCATACTCTGGGGTACCGGTGCGGGCTCAGAAGTTATGAGCCGGATTGCGGCGCCTATGATTGGTGGGATGATCACGGCTCCGCTGCTCTCCCTGTTTATTATTCCTGCTGCCTACAAATTAATCTGGCTACGCAGACATAAAGCAAGCGTGTCCTGACACTGAAAGGACACCCATCACGGGTGTCCTTTTGAACACATTCGCCCACATCATGTTCGTATTGAAAATATACAGAGGTAATGATGAAAAAAGCGGTTTTAATGGCCCTGGCTCTCGCCCTTTCACTGCCGGCAATGGCGAGTGAAAAAGTAATAGAAATGTACAAGTCTGAAAATTGCGGATGCTGCTCGTCATGGGGCACAGCGATGGGAAAAGACGGGTTTGAAGTGAGAACGCACGTCATGAATGATCAGGCGCTGTCAGCCCTGAAAGATAAGTATTCTATTCCTGCAGGACTAAGAAGTTGCCATACGGCGGTTGCAGGTCATTTGATTATTGAAGGCCATGTGCCTGCGACAACGATACATAAGGCAATGCAGTCTGGTTCGGATATATACGGTCTCGCCACCCCCGGCATGCCAGCAGAAGGTCCGGGAATGGAGATGGGGGCCCGAAAAGAGGCTTATGATGTTATTGCCTTCGCACCGGATGGAAGTAAGAACGTCTTCCAGCGAATCGAATAGACGCTGATAACGGGATGGCGGCAGCAGCCAGACTGCCATCGGTGAAATTCGTGGTAATCGCATCCGTGACATACTCTGAAGATATTAACCACTTCAGGTGAGGCATGAGGAGAATTACTGTGAAAAATGATAACGCAGTGGAACACAATAACCATGCCGCTTCACAACAGAAATCATCCTCTGACGATAACCGGTTATTGCACAAGGTAAGGGATCCCGTGTGCGGCATGTCCATTCTGCCGGAAAAGGCGCACAGCAGCATCAGATACCATGACCATCAGTTTTACTTCTGCTCCGCCAACTGTGAGTGCAAATTTACAGCCCATCCCGATCATTATCTTACCGAAGATGCCAGCGAAAAATCCCATCACCATGAACACCATGAAGTCAGCCCTGATAAGATAAAACAGTCTCACCGCCAGGCGGAGAAAGCGGTTTCTGAAGGTGTGTGGACATGTCCAATGCATCCGGAGATCCGTCGTAGTGGTCCTGGTAGTTGTCCTGTTTGTGGAATGGCGCTGGAACTGCTTGTTGCCACTGCATCCACGGGCCAGAGTGATGAACTTCGCGACATGACCAGACGCTTCTGGCTGGGATTGCTGTTGACGTTACCGGTTCTGGTGCTCGAAATGGGATCTCATTTGTTTCCGCGAATGATGCATTTACTTCCGGCACAGTACAACGCCTGGCTGCAGTTGCTCCTGGCCACTCCGGTGGTGTTGTGGTGCGGCTGGCCATTCTTCTCGCGTGCCGGAGCCTCGCTACGCAACCGCTCGCTGAACATGTTTACTCTCGTTGCAATGGGCACGGGAGTGGCCTGGGTGTACAGCGTCATTGCCACGATCTTTCCCTCTCTGTTTCCTGCGTCCTTCAGGATCATGAATGGCCAGGTTGCCGTGTACTTTGAAGCCGCCTCTGTTATCACGGTGCTGGTCCTGCTGGGGCAGGTTCTTGAGTTACGGGCAAGGGAACAAACGTCAGGTGCCATTACCGCGTTGCTAAATCTCGCCCCCAAAACCGCCAGACGTCTGGATCCTGATGGCCATGAAACTGATATCAATGCAGAAGACGTCCTGCCAGGCGATAAGCTCCGTATCAGGCCCGGAGAGAGTATTCCAGTTGATGGCATCGTTGTCGAAGGCCGTACCACCGTGGATGAATCGATGGTAACCGGGGAATCAATGCCGGTTACCAAAACGGAAAGTGACCGCGTTATCGGAGGGACTATTAATCAGACCGGCAGCCTCATCATGCAGGCGCAGAAAGTCGGTGATGAAACAATGCTGTCCCGTATTGTACAGATGGTCGCTGATGCGCAACGCTCACGCGCTCCCATTCAGAGAATGGCTGACAGTGTCTCGGGATGGTTTGTTCCCCTGGTGATACTCATTGCGGCTGTCGCGTTTGTGGTCTGGGCTGTCTGGGGGCCTGAACCCAGGGTGACACACGGCCTGATAGCCGCGGTTTCGGTCCTGATTATCGCCTGTCCCTGTGCGCTGGGACTGGCCACACCCATGTCGATAATGGTGGGGGTGGGTAAAGGAGCCCAGTCAGGGGTGTTAATCAAAAATGCTGAATCCCTGGAACGCCTTGAAAAAGTGAACACCCTGGTTGTCGATAAAACCGGCACGCTCACGGAAGGTGCGCCCACTGTGACTGGCATAATCAGCCTGATTCAGGGCGGCGAAGAGGCTCTATTACGTGTGACGGCCGCCGTAGAAAAAGGATCACAGCATCCGCTGGGTATGGCAGTGGTCAACGCAGCCCGTGAAAAAGGGATCACGGTACCGGCAGTCAGTGATTTTAATGCTCCGTCGGGTAAAGGGGTCTCAGGGCATGTTGAAGGGCAGCGGGTTATTATTGGTAATGAGCTGGCCATGCAGGAAAACAGTATCGTTATTGATAACCAGAAGACGACTGCGGATGCCTTGCGCAGGGAAGGCGCTACCGTTATCTATGTGGCGACAGACGGGCAGCTTGCCGGCCTGATCGCTATTTCTGATCCCCTGAAAGCAACCACGCCCGAGGCACTTAAGGCCTTACGTCAGGCGGGTATCCGTATTGTCATGCTGACAGGGGATAACCAGCTTACCGCTGAAGCCGTGGCACATAAGCTCGGAATAGAAGAGGTCGAAGCCGGGGTTTTGCCTGATGGTAAAAAAGCAGTGATTAGCCGGCTGAAAGCATCAGGTCATGTGGTGGCGATGGCGGGTGACGGCGTGAACGATGCACCTGCACTCGCGGCAGCTGACGTGGGGATTGCAATGGGTACGGGTACAGATGTGGCGATAGAGAGCGCCGGCATCACGCTTCTTAAAGGTGACCTGATGATGCTGAACAGGGCCCGCCAACTGTCTGAGATCACCATGAAGAATATCCGGCAGAATCTGTTTTTTGCCTTCATCTACAATGCCCTCGGAGTGCCCGTGGCGGCAGGCCTGCTTTATCCGGTGTATGGCATACTGCTCTCGCCGGTGATCGCGGCAGCGGCTATGGCCCTTTCCTCCGTCAGCGTTATCGTCAATGCGTTACGTTTGAGAAGTATCAGGCTCGGCAAATAAGCGCATGAATAAATGCGCATTTGCTGACAGAAGGAGTCCGTTATGAAAAGTACCACTTATGCTCTGATTGCTGTCGCCGCGATCGCGGTATTTGCGCTTTTACGGGAGCACTGGTCACATCTGGCCGGCTACTGGCCTTATCTGCTGCTGCTGATATGCCCCCTCATGCACCTGTTTCACGGCCACGGAGGGCATGGGCAACATCAGCATCACGACGACAGGGATGATAAACAAAACTAACCCACGACGGGCCGCCCTGCGGCCTAGGTATTAGTCCAGATATCGCCCATAGTCACGGGCATGGGCGTACGCGTGCTGTTCAAGTTTATTGTTATCCGCTGGCCCTGCAGCCCTGAAAGCCAGCGAATTGACCGGGTTATTGTTGATGACCAGTTCATAATGAAGATGAGGACCGGATGATCGCCCGCTGTTACCGGACAACGCGATAGCGGTTCCCCGGGAAACCTGCGTTCCTTTTTTAACGAGGATTTTACTGAGATGAAGATAGCGCGTTTTAACACTGTCTTTGCCGGACACTTCAACAAAATAGCCCATGGTGCTGTTGTATTCAGCGTGGGTAACTTTCCCGTTGATAACACTGACAATTTTCGTATTCATGGGCATTGAGTAATCAATGCCATTATGCGGGCTGACCTTCCCCGATACCGGATTAAGCCGGGCCGGATTGAAAGGTGAGCTGAGTCTTGCGGTGACCGGCAGCGGATAATCCAGTCCGGCCCTGCTGCCGGTATCCGCCAGGTTGTAGAACCTCTTGTCTGAAATACGATAAGCGGTGTAATTAAATTTACCTGACGTGAATTTATAGGCCACGACACGGGATTGTCCCGCCTTTTTTTGAAGCAGTAGTTTTAATGATTCATTATTTTTTAAATGTCGAAGATCATACCGGGGAGGCAGGGAGCGCTGGAGGATAGCAATTTCATTTTTTCCCAGACCTGCACGGGAGGCAGCTACAAAAGCATTATCTTTTACAACATCGGTAGAATACATTTACTGAAAGTCGCCGTTAGCATTATCACTGCGGGATATGCTATGGGATTTCAGGAGATAAGTCATCTGCCAGTATTCCCGGAGCTGCGCTGATGATTGTCCTTTTTGTAACATATCATTTAATCCGTTTACTGCAGATGCTCTGGTTGCTTTATGACCACCCGGACAACGAAGAATAGCATGACGGAAAAAGATTACGGCGGGACGCTGTGAGGTTAACGCCCCGCCTTGTGTCCTTTCTGTGAGGCTAACTGTTCATACGAAAGCCGCGCGCACTCCGCCTGCTACCCCTTACTTTCATACAATTCCCGAAGGGTTCTTGCCTGTATCTGGTGAGCTTCAGCCCCTGAGTTATTGACACGCTCATGGACCAGGGCGGCTTTCTCTCCGGCATTCATTTCGCTAAAGGATGAGGTTTCTGCGTTTGTCTCACTTTCGTTCAGCTTTTTTTTATGAGCCTCAATCATTTTTTGATGGGCATACGACGTACTGTTATTCATAAAGGAATGGGCAATAATTTCTCTTTCATGTTCATTCATTTCGGAGAAAGGGGTTGCGCTGGTTTTAATTATTTTTACGCGGGGTTGTTCATGCCTGGCTGCCTCAACATGAGGAAACGCTGTGGCATTATTTACGAAGCGATGTGCATCATGGGACAGACTACTGGACTGCGCAAACGCTGATCCAAAAAATAACGTAGTTAAAGTAGTGGCTGCGATTAAAATTTTCATAATAAATACCTTCGGTGGCGCATAAAAAGATGTCCACTTGATCATATATAAAAATATCCCTCTCGTGGGGAAAATGACGCAAATGTAATACAACGACTTTCATTACAGTATTGTAATGAAATTGTTTTTTTAGTTGTGCTAGCTTCATTTCATTGTAAGAAGAAGAACCGGGAAAGTTGATTATAACCTGTTCTCGAATTCCGCTAATGACCATAAATAAATTAAGGGAACTCGCATGCAGTTAAAAACGTCACGACGAACATTTCTGAAGGGATTAACCCTGTCTGGCGTAGCCGGAAGTCTTGGCGTATGGAGCTTTAATGCACGCTCCACCCTGAGTCTGCCACCCGCAGCGTCCCTGCAGGGCACAAATTTTGACCTGACTATTGGTGTAACGGCTGTAAATATTACCGGCAGCGAACATCAGGCCAAGACTATCAATGGTGGTCTGCCGGGGCCGACCCTGCGCTGGAAAGAGGGTGAAACCATCACCCTGAAAGTCAAAAACCGCCTCAATGAGCAGACGTCCATACACTGGCACGGCATTATTCTTCCGGCCAATATGGATGGTGTGCCGGGGCTCAGTTTTATGGGTATCGAGCCTGATGATACCTACGTTTACACCTTCAGGGTCAGGCAGAACGGAACGTACTGGTATCACAGCCACTCAGGTCTCCAGGAGCAGGAGGGGATTTACGGTGCCATCATTATCGATGCCCGGGAACCGGAGCCTTTTGCTTATGACAGGGAGCATGTGGTGATGTTATCTGACTGGACGGATGAAAATCCTGACAGCTTGCTGAAAAAGTTAAAAAAACAGTCTGATTATTACAATTTCAATAAACCGACCGTGGGGTCTTTTTTTCGGGATGTGAATACCAAAGGCCTGTCAGCCACCATAGCCGATCGGAAAATGTGGGCTGAAATGAAAATGAATCCGACTGACCTCGCGGATGTCAGTGGTTATACCTACACCTATCTCATGAACGGACAGGCGCCGCTGAAAAACTGGACCGGGCTGTTCCGCCCCGGCGAAAAAGTACGTTTACGCTTTATCAACGGTTCGACGATGACCTATTTCGACATTCGCATACCTGGTCTGAAAATGACGGTGGTCGCTGCAGATGGTCAGTATGTTAATCCGCTCACCGTTGATGAATTCAGGATCGCTGTTGCCGAAACCTATGACGTCATCGTGGAGCCTCAGAGTGAGGCCTATACCATCTTCGCACAATCGATGGATCGTACCGGCTACGCCCGGGGAACGCTGGCCACGAGAGAAGGTTTAAGTGCTGCCGTCCCCGCACTCGATCCACGTCCACTGCTGACAATGGATGATATGGGTATGGGAGGAATGGGCCATGATATGTCAGGGATGGATCACAGCAGTATGGCCGGTATGGATCATTCCCAGATGGCAGGAATGCCGGGAATGCAGAGCCATCCTGCGTCAGAAACGAATAATCCGCTGGTTGATATGCAGGCGATGAACGTCTCGCCGAAATTAAACGATCCGGGTATTGGGCTTCGCAACAACGGTCGTAAGGTTCTCACATATGGAGATTTAAGAAGCCGCTTTGAGGATCCGGATGGACGAGAGCCTGGTCGCACCATCGAACTGCATCTGACGGGGCATATGGAAAAGTTTGCCTGGTCGTTTAACGGTATCAAGTTTTCAGACGCCGCTCCGGTGGTGCTCAAATACGGTGAACGGCTCAGGATCACGCTGGTCAACGACACCATGATGACTCACCCCATTCATCTCCATGGTATGTGGAGTGATCTGGAAGATGAAAACGGTAATTTTATGGTGCGTAAACATACCATTGATATTCCTCCTGGTACAAAGCGCAGTTACAGAGTGACAGCTGATGCACTTGGCCGCTGGGCTTACCACTGCCATTTGCTCTATCACATGGAAATGGGAATGTTTCGTGAAGTCCGGGTGGAGGAGTAATGCAAATGAAGATGAATGCCAGCGCGATATATATGCTTGCAGCCGGTTTGATAGCGTCACCGGTCGCGTTTGCTGCGGGAGTCACGCCCGCCGACTCGCACTCCGGGCATGATATGTCCGCTATGCAGATGTCAGCCGATACCAGTTTAACTGAAATGACTGCCATGGAGCCCGTTGTCACCGAGAGCAGAACGCCTATTCCGCCCGTTACCGAAGCCGATCGGAAGGCTGCGTTTGGCAATTTAAAGGGCCATGCTGTTCATGACAGCGCAATTAATTATCTGGTTCTTCTCGATCAGCTTGAATGGCAACGTTCAGATAACCGTAATAATTTCAGCTGGAGCGTTAACAGCTGGGTGGGTGGCGACATCGACCGGCTGTGGATCAAGAGCGAAGGTGAACGGAGTGGGGGAGAAACGGAGACGGCAGAAGCCCAGCTTCTTTGGGGACACGCGGTAGGGCCCTGGTGGGATTTGGTTGCCGGTATAAGACAGGATTTCAGACCGGTATCTGCCCAGACCTGGGCTGCTGTCGGTTTTCAGGGGTTAGCCCTCTATAACTTTGAATCCGAAATCACGGGTTTTGTTAGCAATGGCGGAAAGGCCGCCCTTCGTCTGGGAGGAGAATACGACGTTTTACTGACTAACCGACTGATACTGCAGCCCTCCTACGAGGTGAATATCTACAGCCAGAATGATGAATCGCGGGGGCAGGGCAGAGGGATATCCGACACCGAACTCGGGCTCCGGCTACGTTATGAAATCCAGCGTGAGTTTGCGCCTTATATTGGCGTCTCCTGGAATCAGCTGTACGGAACAACGTCCGACATGGCGAAAAGGGAAGGCGAAAAAGACAGTCAGATAGTATTCCTGGCGGGCGCAAGAATTTGGTTTTAATGCACTGGAACAAAAACACTCAACTTAACAGGTAAAGAATATGTTGATATTAAAAAAAGCCATTCTGACGAGTGGGCTGATTATGGGCGTCGTTTTTTCTGCTATAGCTCATCCGGAATTAAAAAGCTCGGTTCCGCAGGCTGATTCAGCCGTAACGGCTCCAGAAAAAATTCAGCTTAATTTTACGGAAGATCTAACCGTAAAATTCTCAGGCGCAAAACTGACAATGACCGGAATGAAAGGTATGTCATCGCATTCACCGATGCCAGTTGCAGCTAAAGTAGCACCGGGGTCGGATCCCAAGTCTATGATTATTATTCCGCGAGAACCCTTACCAGCCGGCACTTATCGTGTGGACTGGCGTGCGGTTTCATCAGATACACATCCTATTACCGGTAATTATACCTTTACGGTGAAGTAATATCATGAACGACCTGATTATGATTGTTATTCGTTTTCTACTGTATCTTGATTTAATGATTCTGTTTGGATTGCCCTTCTTCCAGATATATGGAAGAAGCGGCATCCGGGATGAAATGCATAACTTAATTAATTTCAGGTCGTTTATCGCTTTTGCTGTACTGACCGGCATCGTGCTGACAGGCATGAATATGCTGCTGGTATCGAATGCCATGAGTGGAGTGACAGATTTCAGAGAATTATCCATTCATATTATCGAAATGGTGATTGAAGAAACCGACGTTGGGATCAGCTGGGTTGTCAGACTCTTTGCCCTGTTTATCACACTCGGTGGGCTGTTCCTGTACACTAAAAAAAGAGTGCTTTCCTGTCTGCTGATAACCATCAGTGGCGGAGTGGCGCTGGCCACACTGGCATGGGGCGGACATGCCGTTATGCATGATGGCGTACATTACTATCTTCACTTGCTCAGTGATCTGATACACCTCGGCGCTGCAGGAGCATGGACAGGCGCACTGGCCGCATTCGCCATCTTACTAATGCGCAAAAACAACCATAATGCACTGAGTGTCAGCATTATTTCTGACTCATTAGCAAGATTTGCAACGGCAGGAACAGTGATCGTTGTGGCCCTGAGCCTGAGTGCGCTGGTCAACTATCTGTATATTGCTGAGGGTGACTTAGCCCCTCTGTTCAGCAGCTCCTGGGGGAGCATATTGCTTGCAAAAACGGCGCTTTTTGTTCTGATGCTTCTGCTGGCAGCAGCAAATCGGTTTCACCTTGGTCCCCGGCTTGAGGTCATGGTCAGGGAAAGAAATTATGTTCGCAGCGTCGTCCTGATGCGAAACAGTATCCTGACCGAGTTCGTCATTGCTGTCACCATTCTGGGTGCCGTCTCCTGGCTTGGAATGCTTGCTCCGTCTCAGGCCAGCTAGGATACTGAAGGAGTCAGCCGTAAAAATTTTTACTATCATGTCAGCGAGTGGATTATGCAGCGAATTTTAATCGTTGAAGACGAACAGAAAACAGGCCGCTACCTGCAGCAGGGGCTGATTGAGGAGGGATACCAGGCCGACCTCTTCGATAATGGACGTGACGGCCTCGGAGCTGCATCAAAGGGATATTACGATTTAATCATACTGGATGTCATGCTGCCTTATCTCGATGGGTGGCAGATCATCACTTCGCTGAGGGCCTCGGGTCATGAAGAGCCAGTATTGTTTTTAACGGCAAAGGATAACGTACGGGACAAAGTGAAAGGGCTTGAACTCGGCGCAGACGACTATCTGATCAAGCCTTTCGATTTTACCGAACTGGTTGCGCGCGTGAGAACTTTACTGCGCCGGGCCCGTGCGCAGAGCGCCACAGTCTGCACTATTGCTGACATGACCGTTGATATGGTCCGCCGGACCGTAACCCGGTCGGGTAAAAAGATCCATCTCACCGGGAAAGAGTACGTGCTGCTTGAACTGCTGCTTCAGCGTACGGGAGAAGTATTACCCCGAAGTCTGATCTCATCCCTGGTCTGGAATATGAATTTTGACAGCGATACGAATGTGATTGATGTGGCCGTGAGACGTCTGAGAAGTAAAATTGATGATGACTTTGAGCCCAAACTTATCCACACCGTTCGCGGTGCCGGTTATGTACTGGAGATCAAAGAAGAGTGAGATTCAACATTTCCCTGACCACCCGCCTGAGCCTGATTTTTTCTGCAGTCATGCTTACGGTATGGTGGCTTTCTAGTTTTATTCTGATCAGCACGCTGAACAGCTATTTTGATAATCAGGACCGTGATTTCCTGACAGGTAAACTACAGCTTACCGAAGAGTTTCTTAAAACAGAAACATACAGGAGAAAAACGGATATTAAATCTTTATCCGAAAAAATAAATGATGCAATGGTGGGGCATAATGGATTATTCATTTCTATTAAAAATATGGAAAATGAAAAAATTGTGGAACTCTATGCTAAAAATTCGCTTGCCCCTGCAACCCTGCTAAATCAGTCCGGGGATATTCTGGACTATATGATCCAGACTGAAGAAAATAATACCGTATACCGTAGTATCTCGCGACGTGTAGCCGTAGCGCCGGAAGAGGGTAAAAGTCAACACTTCATCATTACTGTAGCCACGGATACAGGGTATCACACCCTGTTTATGGATAAGCTCAGTAACTGGCTGCTCTGGTTTAATACAGGTCTGGTTTTTATTTCGATATTTCTGGGCTGGCTGACCACACGCATAGGCCTGAAACCGTTGCGGGAAATGACCCAGCTGGCTTCCTCCATGACAGTGCACAGCCTTGACCAGCGTCTCAATCCCGATCAGGCTCCGCCGGAAATCTCTGAGACCATGCGGGAGTTTAACAATATGTTCGACCGCCTGGAGGGCTCCTTCCGGAAACTGTCCGATTTTTCTTCCGATATTGCGCACGAACTGCGTACGCCGGTCAGTAATCTGATGATGCAGACGCAGTTTGCCCTGGCCAAGGTCAGAGATGTTTCGCATTACCGTGAAATTTTATTTGCGAATCTGGAAGAGCTCAAAAGATTGTCACGAATGACCAGTGACATGCTTTTTCTGGCTCGTTCTGAACATGGTTTGCTGCAGCTGGATAAACATGATGTGAATCTGGCTGAAGAGTTGAATGAATTACGTGAACTGTTTGAGCCCCTTGCAGAAGAAACAGGGAAAACAATCACCGTTGAAGGCGAGGGGGGCGTGGCAGGGGACAGTGATATGCTGCGACGCGCTTTCAGTAACCTGCTTTCCAATGCCATCAAGTACTCTCCTGATAATACCCGTACAACGATACTGATAGCTCAGGGTAGTGGCTATGTTGAAGTGGTCATTTCGAATCCGGTGTCTGGCGGCGTGCCTGCCAATCTGGAGCGCTTGTTTGATCGATTTTATCGCGCGGACTCATCACGCGTTCACAACACTGAAGGGGCCGGGCTCGGTTTATCAATAACGCGGTCGATCATACACGCTCATGGCGGAGTGCTGTCGGCTGAACAACAGGGACAGACTATTTTCTTCAGTGTTCGCTTGCTGATGAGGTAAAGCTGTTTTGTCCGGAAAACACGCAGGTGACAGAAATGTCATCACTCAGTCACGCGATAAACAGAGGCGGTTTTTTATAATCAGTCATAAATCAGGACCAGTGTGATAACACAATCACATGAGGCCCTGAGTGACAATTAATCCGCCCTGTGATCATATGCTTTTATTATTTTGTTAAAGTATTGATTATTTCGGGTATTTAAACACCGGAGATCCAATCATGAAAAAGACTCTTGTATCACTTGTGGCAATTATGGCTGTCGCTTCATCCGCCTGGGCTGCAGAAACAATGAACATGCATGACCAGGTAAATAATGCCCAGGCTCCAGCCCATCAGATGCAGTCCTCTACTGACAAAAGTGCAGTTCAGGGAGAGGGCATGAAAATGATGGATATGAGTGACCACGACCAGGCCGCAATGTCACATGAAATGATGCAGAACAGCACTTCTGCCGCACATCAGGATATGGCTGAAATGCATAAAAAAATGATGAAAGTCAAGCCCGGCACCACTACTGAAAGTGCAACGTCATTCTCAGAAATGAATGAGCATGAGAAAGCCACTGTGGTGCATGAGAAGGCAAATAACGGGCAGTCTTCAATTATCCATCAGCAGCAGGCTGAAAAACACCGCAGCCAGAGCGCCCAGAATTAACCCGTATTAACCCGCAGCATCACTTGATAGATCCTCATTTGACGCCGATTTCTCTGGCTTACGCTCCTCAAAAGGGAGCGTTTTTTTAGATTCCAGTAATATAAAAACAATCCACGCGTTTGAAGTCATCCACACAGGTCAGACACTTGATTCTGCGCCAATGGCCAGCGCATCCATGACAAAATCCATCGACCAGGTCAGATTGGGTGCTTCCGGACGCAGTAGTGGACGCCACTGAGTTGCCAGCCTCTTACGACGCCGCCTGCGTTTTACGCCAACGCCGATAAGATGATAAATCCGATTCCCCCGCTTGTGATTGATATGAAGTCCTTTCCGGTGCAGTAGCTGCCAGATGACCTTGCGGATTTTATCTAACTGCCTGGCCTGTGCCGGGTTGACTCCCTATGCAACTTGCTTACGCGCTTGCTCGCATTTCTCCCGCGCCCCGGCAAGTTTTACCGCTGGATACTCACCCAACGCGAACATGCCGGATTTACCGTTCAGTTTAAACCGATAGCGCCATGCCTTTTTGCCGTTGGGCCTCACTTCGAGGTAGAGACCATTGAATTCATTGAGTCGATAGAGTTTTTCTTTCGGTTTGGCAGTGCGGCACACATCCTTAACATGCCGACCCCCTTCAACTTCTTTTAGAACTCGCAGGATCTGAGTTTCAGTGAAACGCGCTTTCTTCATGATGAGCCTCCTTTGGTTGTATTTTAACCAGAGGACTCTAACAAGCAGTAAGACTAAATTCAGGGGGACTACACTTGGATTGCCCCCGGGCCGGTACGGCGCTTTAATCTTGGTGGCGGGTTTGGTGTTCCTTATTTTCAGGGCGACAAAGAGCTGGATGTGGCATCCGTAGGGGAAGCCATGCATGCCCTGGTCGCCAAAGCAGAGCAGCACCTGCCCGAGGCCGAGATCATTCTGGAACTGGGCCGTTTTCTCGTTGCCCCTGCAGGTATCTATGTCGCGAAAATCATTGACCGCAAGGTGTCGCATGACGTGACCTATCTGGTCGCAGATGGCGGGATGAACCATCATCTTGCTGCTTCAGGCAACTTAGGTCAGCTTATCCGTCGCAACTACCCTGCAGTCATCGGTAACAGAGTACAGGGCGAACAGCGCGAAGTGGCCAACGTGGTGGGGCCGCTGTGCACACCGCTGGATATTCTGCTGAACCAGGGGGATGTCGCTGTAGCAGGACCGGGAGATTATATTGTTATTTTCCAGTCAGGAGCTTATGGTCTGACCGCCAGTCCGAACGGTTTTCTTAGCCAGAAAAGCGCGGCAGAAGTGTTAGTCTGATTCAGGGCAAATTTGATTGAACAAAAGGTGATGATTTTAATGAGTAAGTTACTCAGCGGTGCACTTCAGTTTATTCGCCATATCGCGCTCTATGCCCTCTGTTCGGGCTTTACACTTTCTGCCTGGGCCCAGCCCGCTGATGAGGCGGGTTTCCGCAGGCTGGCAGTCAATGATCCAGTAACAAAGCAGCCTATGGAGGCTGTCTGGTTTTATCCCGGCAATGTGGGAGGCAATACACTGAGCAGCTTTGGCCCCTACCATGTGTCGGCACGCAACGCAGTGAAAATGGCACCAGGGCGCTATCCCCTGATTGTGATTTCACATGGCAACGCGGGCAGTTTGTGGAGCCATCATGATCTGGCAACCTCACTTGCCCGTCAGGGCAATATCGTGATCACCCTGAGTCACCCCGGTGATAATTACCGGGACCAGTCAGGCGCGGGTGCGGCCAGCACCCTGTACGGCCGCCCCCTGCAAATCTCCGCTGCGATCACCGCTGCACTGAGTAACCCGGGTATTCGTCAGCATATTGACGCCGACAAAATTGCTTTTATCGGTTTCTCATCCGGTGGTGAAACGGGGTTACTTCTGGCGGGTGGGAGGATTGATCCATCGCGCTACGTTAGCTACTGTGAAAGTCACCAGACAGAAGCCCTGTGTCTGGCAAAAGGGCATATTAAAAACGACAGTCCCGCTCTCGCACCTGAATCAGACCCGCGCATTAAAGCCTGGGTTCTGATGGCACCAGTCAGTGCGCCTTTCTCCCCTGATTCTCTTAAAGCCTTCACCAAACCGACGCTAATCTTCACTGGTGATAAAGATGAAGAGCTTTCCTGGCGCCAGAACGCCGGCGAGCTGGCGAAAATCCTGCCCGCCAATCCTCAGCTAAAAGTCATTCCAGGCGCCGGGCACTTTGTCTTCCTCGCCCCCTGCTCGACAGAGTTGCGGGCCGCCACGCAAGTGCTATGTGAAGACCCACCGGGGGTCGATCGAATGGCTGTGCACAGCATGATTGTGAATGATATCTCCCATTTCCTTAGCGGAGTCTGGCAGGACAATGGGGCGTAAGAATGTATTGTGACTTGTACTGCAACGATACTGACTGAAAAAGACTCAACTGACTTACCCGGAAACGGGTTAGTCAGAAACTGTTTTTGGTAAATTGATGCCAGATGTGTAAGTACCCCGGTAAACCGGAACATTTACCTTTAAAGATTTTCGCGCGCCCAGCTGCTCAATGGGTCAAGGTGTTTCCAGTCTAAAGTTATGCTGTGCAAGGTCATTGGCCTAAATCTCCCCATTGACATGAATCGTGCAGAAATTATCCTGGGATATGCAATCGGTATATCCAGAGGGGACGTTATGGAAACCACTGTTTTTCTGAGTAACCGCAGCCAGGCAGTGCGTCTGCCCAAGGCCGTTGCATTGCCAGACGACGTAAAACGTGTCGAAGTAACAGCCGTCGGGCGCACACGCATCATTACTCCCGCCGGAGAATCCTGGGACAGCTGGTTTGACGGTGAATCGGTCAGCGCGGACTTTATGTCAGACAGAGACCAGCCGCAGAGCCAGGAGCGCGAAGCCCCTCACCAGACAGTCGAAGCGTAGGTACTCAACATCATCTGAAGTGCCGCGCAGCGCCGCAATATCGCAGCACAGAAATGCCGGACCCTTTTCGGTTCCACTTCACGGATGCGGTTTATATAACCTAATCCACTGATATTCAGGTTAAACCAGTTTTGCTGAGTCATGATAGTTCCCCGGAGTATATGGCTGAAAAGCCTTCATTCCCTGTACGCGGGATGACTGTTAATGACAGCACATTCACGCATTACGTGCTCGCGAATTTCGGATGCATCACGAGTTGGTAAGCCTGATGGCGGGAGCTATCTGGAACAGCGTTCTTACAGATCTAACAAAACGAAATTGGCGCAGGCGGAACAGCACATATTCACACCGGGATTGGGATAATTAACGCTCAGGGTGATTCCACTGGAATCACCCCCGCTGATTTCGCTATGACGGGCGACGCCTTCTGGTGTGCCTGCTGACATTTTTGTCGTGCTTCAGCAAGTTTCATATCCGGGTACTCACCTAATGCAAACATAGTCGACTTACCATTCTGTTTGAAACGGTAACGCCATGCCTTCCTGCCGTTTGGCTTAACCTCCAGGTACAGCCCGTCAAAATCGTTGAGCCGGTACAGCTTATTTTTAGGTTTCGCAGCGCGACACTGTGTATCGGTAAGCATACCCACCTCCGTACATTCCTTGTACAGGCATTGTACTCACCTCTGTGAGGGAGAAAAGAAAAATATACTCATCCCCATACTCACTTTTAGGTGAACGGGCAGGAAAGTTCATGAACGGTCATGAAATAAAAAAGCCACGCAGTTGCGTGGCTTTTCAGTGGGTTATGGACATTCATGTAGATTCATGAGCGGCCATGACAGGGCAGGGACGGGTCAGACGTTAAACAGGAAGTTCAATACATCGCCATCTTTAACAATATATTCTTTGCCTTCTGAACGCATTTTACCGGCTTCTTTTGCGCCTTGTTCACCCTTATAGGTAATAAAGTCATCAAAAGCGATAGTTTGCGCACGGATAAAGCCTTTCTCGAAATCGGTGTGGATCTTACCGGCGGCCTGCGGGGCGGTGGCGCCGACCGGAATGGTCCAGGCACGCACTTCTTTTACGCCGGCGGTAAAGTAAGTCTGCAGATTCAGCAGGGCATAGCCGGCGCGAATGACGCGGTTCAGTCCCGGCTCTTCCAGACCCAGCTCAGCCATAAACTCTGCGCGATCGGCGTCGTCCAGCTCGGCGATATCAGATTCCACCGCGGCGCATACCGCGACCACCACCGAACCTTCCTGCTCTGCAATCGCCCGCACCTGGTCGAGATAGGGGTTATTTTCAAAACCCTCTTCATCCACGTTAGCGATATACATGGTGGGTTTCATCGTCAGGAAACTCAGATAACGGATCGCGGCTTTTTCATCATCATCCAGCTTCAGTGCGCGCAGCATACCGGCGTTAGACAGATGCGGCAGACATTTTTCCAGCGCCGACTGTTCAATTTTGGCGTCTTTATCGCCGCCTTTGGCTTTTTTCTGTACGCGGTGCAGCGCGCGTTCGCAGGTTTCCAGATCCGATAGCGCCAGCTCGGTATTGATCACGTCAATATCTTCCGCCGGGTCAACTTTGCCCGCAACGTGGATAATATTGTCGTTTTCAAAGCAGCGCACTACATGGCCAATCGCCTCGGTTTCACGGATATTGGTCAGAAACTGGTTGCCGAGACCTTCGCCTTTCGACGCGCCTTTTACCAGGCCGGCGATATCAACGAATTCCATGGTGGTTGGCAGAATACGTTGTGGCTTAACGATCGCGGCCAGCTGGTCGAGACGTGAATCAGGCATTGGCACCACACCGGTATTCGGCTCAATGGTGCAGAACGGGAAGTTCGCTGCTTCAATTCCCGCTTTGGTCAACGCATTGAACAGGGTGGATTTACCCACGTTAGGCAGGCCCACGATACCGCATTTGAATCCCATGTTTGAATCACCTTAATAGCTTGATAATTAAGGTATTTATAAAATACCTTAATAATGATATAGAAAAAACTTCCGGCATTATACACGTAATTATTACCTGAATGCGGCGATTTCATTCTGCAGGGTAAGTTTTGGCTTGTGATCGCGATCTGATTTTCCGATACTAAGATAACTTTTTGTTAACAGGAGACCCCTGCGGATGAACCAGTTTCTGCTTACGCCACCCTGAAACGTCCCCCCTTCCTGCGCAACGCCTGTTGACGCCGTTGTCCGATCGACAACTTTATCGTGCCCGGTATCCCCGGTTGCACAGCATGCTTATTAGCCATAAAAAGTGGAAAAACTATGTTTAACCTGAGCAACCTCAGGGCTTCTGACGTCAAAAATGACGTGCTGGCAGGCTGTGTTGTCGCCGTGGCGCTGATCCCGGAAGCCACCGCCTTTTCGTTGCTGGCCGGGCTTTCGCCGACCATTGGCCTGCATACCGCCTTTATGCTGGGCCTGGTGACGGCCTTTTTGGGTGGCAAGCCGGGGATGATCTCGGGAGCCGCAGGCTCAATTGTGGTGGTGTTAATCAGCCTGATTAACCAGCATGGCTATGAATATGTCCTGCTGGCAACCATCTTCGCTGGCGTGCTGCAGATTGCGATTGGCGTATTTCGTCTCGGCAAATTTATCCGTCTGGTACCGCAACCGGCGATATTTGGTTTTGTCAACGGGCTGGCGATTGTGATTATGCTGGCGCAACTGCCGATGATTAAAAATCAGGGACCGCTAATGTATGGATTAGTGGCGCTGGCAATGCTGATTGTCTGGCTGTTTCCGAAAGTGAGCAAAATCATTCCGGGTTCACTGGCTGCGCTGATCGCTATCAGTGCGATCGCCATCGGTTTTGGGCTTGATACCAAACGCGTCGGCGATTTGGCGGATATCTCCGGCAGCTTACCGATGTTCCATCTGCCGGACGCGCCGCTAAGCTGGGAAACACTAAAAATTGTGCTGCCGTATTCGGTGATTATCGCGCTGGTGGGGCTGATTGAGTCACTGCTGACCATGGCGGTACTGGACGAGATGGGCAGTAAGAAGGGCGCCGGCAACAAAGAGTGTGTGGCGCAGGGCGTCGGCAATACCCTCTGCGGCTTCTTTGGCAGCTTTGCCGGATGCGCCATGATTGGTCAGTCGATTATTAACTTTACCTCCGGCGGACGCGGGCGCATCTCTAATGCGGTGGGCGCCATTCTGTTAATTCTGTTTGTGGTCAGCCTGTCACAATATATTGCCCTGCTGCCGGTGGCGGCACTGGCGGGCATTATGTTTGTGGTCTGTATCAGAACCTTCGAATGGAGCTCATTACGCCGGCTGAAACGCATGCCGAAAGCCGATGCGGTGATTATGATTGCCGTCACCCTGGTGACGATTTTTACCGATCTGGCGATGGCGGTGATCTGTGGCGTGATTATCTCCGCGCTGGTCTTTGCCTGGCAACATGCCCGTATCACCATTTTGCACCAGCAGCAGCAGGATGATAGCAAAACCTATTTGCTGGAAGGACCGCTGTTTTTCGGTTCCGCCACTGGCTTTGCTGAACTGTTTTTACCGCAAAACGATCCACAAAACGTGGTGATTGATTTTGCCCGTACCCGGGTAATGGATTCCAGCGGCGTTGAGGCGATTGATAAGCTTAGTACGCGCTATCAGCAGGCGGGGAAAAGTTTGCGGTTGCGTCATTTGAGTGCGGATTGCATTAGCTTGTTGCGTAAGGCCGGACCTTATTGCCAGCATGAGCTGGACGACCCTGATTATAAAGTGGCGGCGGATGACGCCTGATCGGCGTGAGATGGCGCTGTATGTAAGCCGGGAGCCGTTGCTGGCTCCCTGCCGGAGGATTATCCCGCTTTAAATGAGTGCAGGCGATTCATCGCTTTTAAACGGTCTTCTTTCAGCCACACTTCCGTGCAGCGCGCGGCTTCATCAATAGCATCATCAATCAGCTGCTGTTCGGCAGCCTGTGGTTTACCCAGCACAAAGCCCACCACTTTATTACGATCTCCCGGATGACCGATACCGATACGTAAACGGTGGAAATCGAGGCTGTTACCCAGCTTGCTGATAATATCTTTTAAGCCGTTATGACCGCCATGGCCGCCACCCTGTTTAAATTTCGCAACGCCAGGCGGCAGATCCAGCTCATCGTGCGCCACCAGAATTTCTTCCGGGGTAATGCGGTAAAAGGTCGCCATCGCCGCCACCGCTTTGCCACTCAGGTTCATAAAGGTGGTCGGCACCAGCAGGCGAACGTCCTCGCCGCCGATATTCAGACGTGCGGTATAGCCATAGAATTTGCTCTCTTCCTTCAGTGACTGATTGTGACGCTCAGCCAGCAGGTCGACGTACCAGGCACCTGCGTTATGGCGGGTTGCAGCGTATTCGGCGCCAGGGTTGGCGAGGCCAACAATCAGTTTAATGCTACTCACGTGGTGGATTCCTGATAAGTGCTTAATCAAAGGGCATTAGTTTACTGTGATGCCTGCCAGAACACAAAAATCCCTCGGTAGAGTGCAATAATTCAGTGAGTAAATAATACATTTTCTATAGAAATTCAGGCTGTTATACGTAAAGAAATGTCAAATTTAACGGCAGTTTGTGATCCACCACGCAACGGAACCGCTGGTCATTTCCTAAACTAATGGCTACCAGGCAATTTGTGCTATTGCCAGCTTACGCAGGTAGTGGAGGTGACAGATGAAACGCAAAAACGCAAATGTTGCGGGTAACGCCCTGATGATTCTTGGCTTACTCACCATGGTGGTAGGCGTGGGTTACTCCATTCTTAACCAGCTGCCGCAGTTGCATTTACCACAGTATATTGCTCATGGCGCGATATTCAGCATTTTTATCGGCGCCTTGCTGTGGCTGGCGGGGGCGCGCGTTAGCGGACGTGAAAAAGTCGCCGACCGCTATTACTGGTTGCGTCATTGTGGCGACAAGCGCTGCCGTCGCGATGGCCATCATCATTCATAAGCGAACCCGGGCGACAGCAGTGTCGCCCTTGTCTTCTCTGAATCCGTCTGCGGGCGCTACTGCCCGGGGTTTCAGTTGAGTGCCGGCCCGGCGGGATTGAGCTGCGGCGCTACTGTTTCCACCCGGTTTCTGCCGTTAGCTTTTGCCCGATACAGCGCTTCATCAGCGGCGGCTAGCGCATCGGCAAACGAACGCTCGTGCTGCCAGCGGGTACAGATACCAATGCTCACCGAGTAACAGACCTCATCTGGTGCCGATGCCGCTACCGCCGCGCGTAACTGTTCCGCTAATGTTATTGCCGTGTCATCATCAGCAATCAATACCGCCGCAAACTCCTCGCCGCCCAGCCGGGAAAAATGACACTCAGCGGGCAGCAATGCATTGGCCAGTCGGCAAAAATCGATCAGAATACGATCGCCCTGATAATGGCCGTAGCGATCGTTGATACTCTTAAAGTCGTCAAGGTCAAATAACATCACCGTCAGCGGTTCGCCGCGGCGATGACAGCGCAGCAACAGCTTTTCGCCGTTATCAAACAGTGCGCGCCGGTTCCAGACGCCGGTTAACGGATCACGGAGCGAGGCCTGTTTATAGCGAATCTGATTGCGCTCATTGACCATCGCCAGAATGATAAATGTCGCGCCAATAATAAACAGAATGGATTCCAGAATCACATACAGCGAAAACATCGAGCCGCCAATGGCGCCATGGACCGGATTGACGATGCCGGCATCGAACAGCAGGCGGGCAACAATAAATCCCAGGTGGATCCACAGCAGCGATTGCGCCGGCCAGTAGGTCAGCTGCAGGCTACTGCGGGAGCGGGCCAGCAGGGAAATATAGGCGCTGGTGTAGACCATGCAGAGCATGCAGCTGACGATAATGCGCCACTGCAGTGAGGAGTAGAATGGCGGCCAGAGGCAAAGAAGCGCCCACAGCAGTGCTCCCAGCCCCCAGTGATTGCTGACGGGCTGATTACAGAAGCAGCGCAACGCATTGAGCAGCATGCCATAGGCCAGCATCACCATGACATTACCCACGAAAATCGGCAGAAACTCGAAACCATAACTGCGCAGACTACTGAGCAGCACCGACAGCAGGGTCAGGCCCATGGCCAGACAGGCAAACCCCAACACGCGATCGTATTGTGAACCAATCCAGGCAAACAGCATGATGATGCTGACAAACCCCAGCACATAGAGTTCACAGATATACAGGGTATAAACATCGAGATGCATGGGAAGAACATTCCACGGAAACGACCGCTGCAAAATACCACTAATAGCCGGATGGCAAAAGAAGTTGACCAGTTGCGCAATAAAAAAAGCATTTGCCGGCGCTTTTCTGCGCGTCAGAGGCGGAAAATAGCGGGATAAGCCGCCGTTCAGGCGGGTTAAATCGGCGGACCGCGAGCATCCGCCAGAGGGTTAATTTGCCGTTTTATGCCGGAGACTAATTTGTACCAGCAAAGCACACAGCAGGGTGATAGCCATCAACAGCAGTAATAACTGGTCGAACGCCTGTAGCCAGATTTGCTGCAGCGCTGTTTCAGACAGCGGCAGTTGCCGGGCGGCGGCAGACAGGTTGCCGCTTGCCAGGTATTGTGCCGCGCTGCGCGCGCTGGCGGCCGGGGTTATCGCCGCCAGTGGAGTGGCGATCAGTCCGCTTAGCAGGGTGGTGACCAGCGCCAGCGCCACCCCTTCGCCCGCTACGCGAATGGTGCTGAAGATTCCGGTCGCCATACCTGCGCGCTCCTCGGGTACCACGCTGACCGATAAACCATCCATCAGTCCCCATGGCAGGCCGCTACCGGCGCCGATAATCACCATCGCCAGCAGTACCCAACGGATATCAGCGCCGCTATTGACCTGGCTAAGCAGTAGCAGACCGCCAGCGGCGATCACCAGCCCTGCACCTGACAACACGCCGGGTGAGAACCAGCGCGTCAGGGTAACGGCAAGGCTGGGGACGACCAGCATAGGCGCCGAGATTGCCAGCATAAACAGGCCGGTGGTCAGGCTGCTGTAACCGCCAATCCCCATAAAACGCACCGGCAACAGCGCCAGCAGCACCACAAAGCAGTAACAGGTGGCGATCGGCAGTAGCTGGATCCCGAGAAAGCGGCCGTAGCGGAACAGTGTCAAATCGAGCATCGGCTGACGCGCCTTCAGTTCACTGATAATAAACAGTATGACAAACAGCAGTGTACTGGCGAACAGGGCGATCACCCGTGGGTGACGCCAGCCATCTTCACTGACCTGCAAAATCCCCCAGGTGAAGGCGGTGAGCGCCAGGCTAAAAGTAACAATTCCACGGATATCAATTGCGCTACGTTGTGATGACCTGGACTCACGCATGCGCCAGTAACCGATCAGCGCGGCAATGCCACCCAGTAGGGCCGGCAGCAGAAATACACTGCGCCAGCCACCATGGCTAATCAGCAAACCGGCCACCACCGGGCCGCTGGCCAGACCAACGCCAAAGCTGGTTCCCAGCAGACTGAAGGCGCGCGCCTGTCCAGGCCCCGTCGCCGCATCGGCCAGCGCCGCCGCGCCGCCGGCCAGCGCGCAGGCGGCGGCGATGCCCTGCAGGGCACGCAGCAAATCGAGCGTCAGGACATTGGGCGCCAGACCAATAATCAGGGAAGCCAGAGTAAATAACGCCACGCCGCAGAGAAACAGGCGCTTACGACCGAGGTGATCGGCCAGTGAACCCGCGGCCATCAGCAAGCTGCCAAAGGTTAGCATAAAGGCATTGGTGATCCAGCTTAGTGCCAGTGGCGAACCGCCCAGTTCCTGAGCGATAGCGGGGGTGGCAATCACGCCACCGGTAAAGCTGAGAGGTAAGATCATCGCGGCAGTGCAAACTGTCAGTAAGGTCCAGCGTGGGCTGGTTTGCGTTATGACAAGGGTACTCATACGGTGCGTCCGGAATTAATGTGTGCCAGGATAACAGGATAAAATGACCCGCTACGCTTAAAAATGGGCCGCAGTTCGTGACTGAAAGGATAAAAACTCCGTAATGAAGACCCTTGAGAGCTTGAGTGGGCTAAGCGCGCTGGTGAAAGCGGTAGAAACCGGCAGCTTTATTGCCGCATCGGAACGTCTGGGGGTATCCGCCTCGGCGATTGGTAAAAGCGTGGCGCGGCTGGAAAACAGTCTTGGCGTCAGCCTGCTCAATCGCAGCACCCGCAGTATCAGCCTGACGGATGAAGGGGCCCTGTTTTACGAGCGAGCGCGACGCATTGTCGCGGAGATTGAAGAGGCGCAGCATGAGCTATCGCGGGTGGCGGCGAAACCCAGCGGCCGGTTACGCGTCAGCCTGCCGGCCATTGGTTACCGTATGCTGATGCCGTTGCTGCCGAAATTTATCGAAACCTATCAGGATATTGAACTGGACCTCGACTTTAGCGACCGGCTGGTGGATGTGATTGCCGAAGGCATGGATGTGGTGGTGCGCAGCGGCAGCTTTAATGATTCTCAGTTGCGGGTGAAACGGCTGGGTAGCTATCGTTTTAAGCTGGTGGCTGCTCCTGCTTATCTGGCGCGGCGCGGCACACCCCGATCGCCTGGCGAATTGATCCGCCATGCCTGCTTACGCTACCGCTTCAGTGGTAGCGGCGTACTGCAGGACTGGCAGTTTACTCAGCAGGCGGAGCGTCCGTTACCGGAGCAACTGGTATTCAGCAATCTGGAGGCGCAAATTTCCGCGGCGGTGAGTGGACTGGGACTGGTCTGGGTGCCGGACTTCGCCGTCGCGCAGGAGGTGGCTAACGGCAGTCTGGTCAGTGTGCTGGACCAGCATGTCAGCGGCGGCGGACAGTTTTCGCTGCTGTGGCCGGGCAACCGGCATTTGCTGCCCAAGCTGCGCGTGTTTATCGATTTTCTTACGCAGCATCATCCGCTGGCAGTATAAAAAAAGCCGGGCAAGCCCGGCTTTTTGCGCTCTGGCTGATGTTTAGTGTTCAAACATCGCAGAGATTGATTCTTCATTGCTGATACGGCGAATCGCTTCGGCCAGCATGCCAGACAGCGTAAGGGTACGCACATTTGGCAACGCTTTGATCTCTTCCGGCAGCGGAATGGTGTCACATACCACAACTTCGTCAATAACCGAGTTGCGCAGGTTTTCCACCGCATTGCCAGAGAAAATCGGGTGCGTGGCATAGGCAAATACACGTTTTGCACCGCGTTCTTTTAGCGCTTCCGCTGCTTTACACAGCGTACCGCCAGTATCGATCATATCATCAACCAGCACACAGTCACGGCCAGCAACGTCACCGATGATATGCATCACCTGAGACACGTTGGCGCGCGGACGGCGCTTATCGATGATTGCCATATCGGTATCGTTCAGCAGTTTAGCGATAGCACGGGCACGTACCACGCCGCCGATATCCGGAGAGACTACAATCGGATTTTCCAGACCGATCTGCAGCATATCTTCCAGCAGAATCGGGCTACCAAATACGTTATCAACCGGGACATCAAAGAATCCCTGAATCTGTTCTGCATGCAGGTCCACGGTCAGAACACGGTCGACACCCACGCTGGAGAGGAAATCCGCAACCACTTTCGCAGTAATCGGCACACGCGCTGAGCGGACACGACGGTCCTGACGCGCATAACCAAAATAAGGAATAACAGCAGTAATACGACCAGCGGAAGCACGACGCAGCGCGTCAACCATAACAACCAGTTCCATCAGGTTATCGTTGGTTGGGGCACAGGTGGACTGGATGATGAAAATATCACCACCGCGTACATTTTCGTTAATTTGTACACTGACTTCACCATCACTGAAACGACCGACAGCGGCGTCGCCCAGGCTGGTGTAAAGGCGGTTGGCAATACGTTGTGCTAGTTCCGGCGTAGCGTTACCAGCAAAAAGCTTCATATCAGGCACGAGAAGAACCTCAGGCTTTGCGTCCAGAGAATGAACATAGTCGTAATTGGCCACGGGCGCCATAGCATTACAACTGTTTCATACGGGTGTGTTAATGCGCCACGTGCAGTATCAGGAACGGGCGACACTGTCACGTAATCGCTAAATGCCCTGAAAGGCTACGATGCAACGGTGAGACGTTAACGCCTCGCGCTACAAACCCCCGCAACCAATTCGGGGCCAGCTCAAGCACCTGACGAGCAGCGGACTCAGTGTCGAATTCGGCAAACACACAAGCACCGGTTCCAGTCAGACGCGACGGCGCGTATTCTAGCAGCCAGGAAACTAGCTGTTCAACCTCGCGAAAACGTTTTCTTACTGCTGGTTCACAATCATTGCTAAAAGGTGCCTGCATTATGTGCGAAATATCGCGCCTTGGGGTGTCTCGTTTCAGCTCTGGATCGTTGAATACCAACGGTGTCGGCACACTGACGCCAGGGTGGGCCACCAGATACCATTTTTCTGGCGGATTAACCGGCTGTAATTTTTCACCCACCCCTTCGGCGAAAGCGGCATGGCCTTTTACAAACACCGGCACATCGGCGCCAAGGGTTAATCCCATCGCCGCCAGCTGATCGGCGGTAAAACCGGTTTGCCACAGCTGATTAAGCGCGACCAGCGTGGTGGCGGCATTAGAGGAGCCGCCGCCCAGCCCGCCGCCCATCGGCAGCCGCTTATCGATAGTGATCTCAGCCCCCGCCCGTGCCGGCAGGGTGCCCGCGGCTGACGCCTGTTGCCGCAGCAGCCGCGCGGCGCGCACCATCAGGTTCTGCTCGTGCGCGACCTGGTCGACTGGCGTCAGCAGGCGGATATCGCCGCTGTTATCCGCGCAAATATGCAACGTATCGCCGTAATCAAGAAACTGAAACAGCGTCTGCAAATCATGGTAACCGTCCGCGCGACGCCCGGTGATATAGAGAAACAGATTAAGCTTTGCCGGAGCAGGCCAGGTGGTCATCATTATTTCACGGCCCAGCTATCCATGCGTAGTTTGATGCGCTGCGTGCCTTCGCGCAGTTCGAGGCTGGCGGGCAGGGCAGGCGTCACTTTGCTGTCGTAATCCTGCCAGCTCACGCTCCAGTTCTGTCCGTTGCGGCTGTAGTTCAGCTCGCGTAACTGATACTTGTCGTCCAGCTGATAGTCGCTGGCGTCGCCTGGCAGGCCCATCATCCACTTGCGCAGATTCTCCAGTGGGATATCCATGCCGGTCAGCTGCGAAATCATCTTTTGCGCATCGTTGCTGACATAGCGTTTACCTTTGTTATCGACCAGTTGCACCACCGAACCCTGCGCATCCAGCTGCAATTCGGTGCTGCCGAGCGGGTTGGTCAGCAGTAAACGGTAGCGATCCGGCGCGGTTTGTTGCCAGTTAAACCGGGCATAGACTTTTTGCTTATCGGAAAGATAGGCAAAAGCGCCGCGGGTCTGGTACTGGGTGATTTTTTCAACACTTTGCTGATGTTGTTGCCACTGCGGAGAGTTAACACTTTGACCCGGGCCCTGTGGTTTATTGATACTACAGGCTGCCAGCAACAGACCCGCAAGCGGTACAAGCCGCATCAGGCGGAGTTTCTGTGAATACATAGGTGGTCGTCTCCTCAGACACATTCAGGGCATGCTTGCCCAAAGTAACCGCTAACGCTAACCATCCGCGTCTAAGCCGTCAATGCTCAAATTGTCTTATTTAACTGCAATTGGCTGGATCAAGACACAACCTATTACAGGCATATGCTCTGTATGGCTTTTATTGATCTCGCTCATCTTGTAGAATGCGCCTCACAAAACCACAATATCAGTGTGATAACCAGACCTAATTCACCATGACCCTGCTGGCCCTCGGAATTAACCACAAAACGGCACCTGTTGCGCTGCGTGAAAAAGTCGCTTTTTCGCCGGACACGCTGGAACAGGCGCTTAACAGCCTGCTGGCGCAGCCACTTGTGCAGGGCGGCGTGGTGTTGTCTACCTGTAACCGCACCGAGCTTTACCTCAGCGTCGAACAACAAGAGAATCTGCAGGAGCAGCTGGTGCGCTGGCTTTGTGACTATCATCAGCTGAGTGCCGATGAGGTGCGTAAAAGCCTCTACTGGCATCATGATAACGCAGCGGTAAGCCATCTGATGCGCGTCGCCAGCGGTCTTGATTCACTGGTGCTGGGCGAACCGCAGATCCTCGGTCAGGTAAAAAAAGCCTTTGCTGATTCTCAGCGCGGCAATTCGCTTTCCAGCGAACTGGAGCGCATGTTCCAGAAAACCTTCTCCGTCGCGAAACGGGTGCGTACGGAAACCGATATTGGCGCCAGCGCGGTGTCCGTCGCGTTTGCCGCCTGTACGCTGGCGCGTCAGATCTTTGAATCGCTGTCGACAGTCAATGTGCTGCTGGTCGGCGCTGGTGAAACCATCGAACTGGTGGCGCGTCATCTGCGCGAGCATAACGTCAGGAAACTGATGATTGCCAACCGTACGCGTGAACGCGCCCAGTTGCTGGCGGATGAAGTGGGCGCCGAAGTGATCAATCTGGCGGATATTGATGTCCGCCTGGCCGAAGCCGATATCATCATCAGTTCCACCGCCAGTCCGTTACCGATTATTGGTAAGGGTATGGTGGAACGCGCGTTAAAAGCACGACGCAACCAGCCGATGCTGCTGGTGGATATCGCGGTTCCGCGCGATGTGGAGCCGGAAGTCGGCAAACTGGCGAATGCTTATTTATACAGCGTGGATGATCTGCAGCAGATCATCGAAAAAAATATGGCGCAGCGCAAAGCGGCCGCCATTCAGGCTGAAAGTATCGTGCTGCAGGAGAGCGGTGAATTTATGGCCTGGCTGCGGGCGCAAAGCGCGGTGGAGACCATTCGTGATTACCGTTCGCAGGCCGATCAGATCCGTGCAGATCTTGAAGCACGTGCGCTGGCGGCGCTGCAGCAGGGCGGCGATGCGCAGGAGATTCTGCGTGACCTCGCCCATAAACTGACCAACCGCCTGATTCATGCCCCTACCAAATCCCTCCAGCAGGCCGCTCGCGATGGCGATGACGAACGTCTGCAGATTCTGCGTGACAGCCTCGGGCTGGACTAGCTGCGTCACGACAGATTTTGCGACCCGGCCTGACTTATCGAATTCCATATACAAGGTAAATAACACCACATGAAGACTTCTATTGTTGCCAAACTGGAAGCCTTGCAGGAGCGCCACGAAGAAGTGGAGGCGATGCTCGGTGACGCGGGCGTTATCGCCGATCAGGATCGCTTTCGCGCGCTTTCCCGCGAATATGCCCAGCTTACCGACGTCAGCCAGTGTTTTCGTCAGTGGCAGCAGGTGCAGGAAGATATTGAAACGGCGGAAATGCTGATCGCCGACCCGGAAATGCGCGATATGGCGCAGGAAGAGTTAAACGCCGCACGCGAGCGCAGCGAACAGCTGGAACAACAGCTGCAGGTGCTGCTGCTGCCGAAAGATCCCGATGATGAGCGTAACTGCTATGTGGAAGTGCGCGCCGGAACCGGCGGCGACGAAGCGGCGATCTTTGCCGGCGATCTATTCCGTATGTACAGCCGCTATGCCGAAGCGCGCCGCTGGCGGGTGGAAGTGATGAGCGCCAACGATGGCGAGCACGGCGGCTATAAAGAGGTGATTGCCAAAGTGATCGGCGAGGGCGCCTATGGCCGTCTGAAGTTTGAATCGGGTGGACACCGTGTGCAACGGGTGCCGGAAACCGAATCACAAGGACGTATTCACACCTCAGCCTGTACCGTGGCGGTGATGCCGGAGCTGCCGGAAGCCGAGCTGCCGGATATTAACCCGTCCGATCTGCGTATTGATACCTTCCGTTCTTCGGGCGCGGGCGGTCAGCACGTTAACACCACCGACTCGGCGATCCGCATTACCCACCTGCCAACCGGTATTGTGGTCGAGTGTCAGGATGAGCGTTCACAGCATAAAAACAAAGCTAAAGCGCTGGCGGTGCTCGGCTCGCGTATTCGCGCCGCCGAAATCGCCAGGCGACACGCTGCCGAGGCTTCGACGCGGCGTAATCTGCTGGGAAGTGGCGACCGCTCGGATCGCAACCGTACCTATAACTTCCCGCAGGGGCGCGTTACGGACCATCGTATCAACCTGACCATCTACCGTCTGGATGAAGTGATGGAAGGCAAACTGGATTCGCTGATTGAGCCGATTGTGCAGGAATATCAGGCTGACCAGCTGGCCGCGTTGTCCGAGCAGGATTAATGGATATCCGCAGCTGGCTGAAAGCGGCCACCGCCACCTTGTGCGGTGGCGACAGTCCAAAGCGCGATGCGGAGATCTTGCTGGGCTTTGTGACCGGCAAGTCGCGTAGCTGGCTGATCGCTTTTGATGAGACGTTGCTGACGGCGTCGCAGCTGGCGCAACTTGATGCCCTGATTGCGCGCCGCGCCCGTGGCGAACCGGTCGCCCATCTGACCGGAGAGCGCGAATTCTGGTCGCTGCCGCTAACGGTCTCTGCGGCGACGCTGATTCCCCGTCCCGATACCGAGATCCTTGTCGAGCAGGCGCTGGCGCGTCTGCCGTCATCTCCGGCGCGTATCCTCGATCTCGGCACCGGCAGCGGCGCCGTGGCGCTGGCGCTGGCCAGTGAACGTCCCGATTGTCAGGTGGTCGGTGTTGACCGGATTGCTGAAGCGGTCGCACTGGCGCAGCATAATGCCGATAAACTGCAGATCGGCAATGTACACTTTGTGCTGAGCGACTGGTTCTCAGCGCTGGAAAAGCAATTTTTCGATCTGATCGTCAGTAATCCACCCTATATTGATGCTGCCGATCGGCATCTGTTGCAGGGGGATGTGCGGTTTGAGCCACTGAGTGCGCTGGTGGCTGACGACCAGGGGCTGGCGGATATTAAACGCATTACCGCCGCCGCGCGGCAATTTTTGTTGCCGGCGGGCGGGTTATTGTTTGAGCATGGCTGGCAGCAGGCTGGCGCGGTGCGTGAGATCTTGCGCTATCACAATTTTCTGCAGGTGGAAACCTGTCAGGATTACGGCGGCAACGATCGGGTCACCGGCGGGAAAATATCGGAATAAGGAACTTCTATGGTCGCATACTACGCCACAATAAAACATTTTCATCTGCTGACGGTTGTCATTACTATCGTGATGTTTATCCTGCGTTTTTACTGGCAACAGGCGGGTTCCGCGATGCTGCAACGCCGCTGGGTGCGCATTGTTCCACATCTGAACGATACCTTACTGTTTGTTTCCGGTATTCTGTTAGTAAGCATTACCCATTTTTATCCGTTTTCACCGCAAGGTAGCTGGCTGACTGAGAAGCTGTTTGGCGTTATTATCTATATCGTGCTCGGCATTATCGTCCTGGGACGCCGCCCGCGCGCCGACAAAGTGCGCTGGATTGCCTTCCTGGTGGCGTTAGTGGTGATCGGGCTGATCATCAAGCTGGCCATAAGTAAAATGCCACTGTTGGGGATTGTATGACGTCAGTTGCGAAGTTTGATTTTTCACAGTCACCGCTTTGTGAGGCGGTGATTGCGGCATCGCGTGAGATCCGCGACGATTTTCCATCAGAAGATGTAGGAACTCAGCTTCGCGCGCTGGTCGCGGAAGCACAACAATATGTCGCTGCTGAAACCGAGCAGGATCTGAAGCTGGAAAAACTGCTGGAGCTGTTTTATAAGCAGTGGGGATTTGGCGGCGCCAGCGGTATCTATAAGCTGTCAGACGCGCTGTGGCTGGACAATGTACTGAAAAGCCGCCAGGGCACGGCGGTATCACTGGGCGTTATCCTGCTGCATATTGCCGCAGAGCTGGACCTGCCGCTGATGCCGGTGATTTTCCCGACGCAGCTGATCCTGCGCGCCGACTGGCTTGATGGCGAAATGTGGCTTATCAATCCGTTTAATGGCGAAACTCTTGACGAACATACGCTGGAAGTGTGGCTGAAGGGCAATATCAGTCCGACGGCGGAGCTGTATGAAGACGATCTGGAAGAGGCCGAATCCACCACGGTGATCCGCAAAATGCTGGACACGCTGAAGTCGGCGCTGATGGAAGAGAAGCGCATGGAGATGGCGTTGAACGTCAGTAATGTGCTGCTGCAGATCGATCCGCACGACCCGTATGAAATTCGTGACCGCGGGTTGATCTACGCCCAGCTGGAGTGCGAACATATTGCGCTAACCGACCTGACCTATTTCGTTGAGCAGTGCCCGGAAGATCCGGTCAGCGAAATGATTAAAGTACAAATTCATTCGATTGAGCATAAGCAGGTTACGCTTCACTAAACCCGGGCAGACCTGAAGAAAAAAAAGGCGAAGGCATGACTCAGAAAGTAGTTAATATCGGTGACATCAAAGTTGCAAACGACCTGCCATTTGTACTGTTTGGCGGCATGAATGTTCTGGAATCGCGCGATCTGGCGATGCGTATCTGTGAACATTACGTCACCGTCACCGATAAACTCGGTATTCCTTACGTATTTAAAGCGTCCTTTGATAAAGCAAACCGTTCATCAATTCGTTCTTATCGTGGCCCTGGCCTCGAAGAAGGGATGAAAATCTTCCAGGAGCTGAAGCAGGCGTTTGGCGTGAAAGTGATCACCGACGTCCACGAAGCCAGCCAGACGCAGCCGGTGGCCGATGTGGTTGATGTGATCCAGCTGCCGGCTTTCCTCGCGCGCCAGACCGACCTGGTGGAAGCGATGGCGAAAACCGGAGCGGTAATTAACGTTAAGAAACCCCAGTTTGTCAGCCCGGGTCAGATGGGGAATATCGTCGAGAAGTTCGCGGAAGGCGGCAACGATAAAGTGATCCTCTGTGACCGCGGTGCGAACTTTGGTTATGACAACCTCGTCGTCGATATGCTGGGCTTTAACGTGATGAAACAAGTCACTAACGGCAGCCCGGTCATTTTCGACGTGACCCATGCCCTGCAGTGTCGTGACCCGTTTGGCTCCGCTTCCGGCGGTCGTCGTGGTCAGGTAACTGAACTGGCGCGTGCCGGTATGGCGGTAGGTCTGGCGGGGCTGTTTATTGAAGCGCACCCGGATCCGGCGAATGCGAAGTGCGACGGTCCATCCGCGCTGCCGCTGGATAAGCTGGAACCCTTCCTGAAACAGATTAAAGCGATTGACGATCTGGTGAAGAATTTCCCGGAACTCGATACCAGCAACTGACAGCAGCAGCAGTAATGCCGTCTGCGGCGATCGGGAAATGCCTGCGGGCTAAATGCCAGTCATATAAGGTGACTGGCTTTTTTTTGGGGCGATGCTGACCGTCGTTGATCACAGCCGGTAAGATAAATAGTAATTATTATCATATTTATTTTTCATCTGTTTAATTCCTTTTCGCCTACCCGCTATAATAAAAAATTCACATTGTTTCCTCTGTCGTTAATCAAAAATTAAGGTTCAGTTAACAATTGCCATTTATACTGGAGTCTATTGTTGGGAGGTGGCGTACAGAAGGCGCCCGCTATGAAATCACAACTATTGAATTTCGGTCCGCATGCCGATCATAAGGTTTTCCGATACCTGCATATTTTGGTCGCACTATTAATCCTGGCGCAGATTTTAAATTCAAATCTGACTGAAGTCGACGCGCTGGGGAAACATAGCCTCACCGGTATTATTACATGGGTGCATATTATTTCGGGATTTAGTCTGATTTTCTGCGGTCTGTTTATGCTGGCATGGATGCTAACGCAGCGTGGCTTTCGCTTCTATTACTCATGGTTATGCCTCGATTTTCGCGCCATCCGACAGGATATCAACACGATTCTCGATTGCGAACTTCCTGAAGCGCATGCCGGAGGCATCGCCGCCAGCGTTCAGGGAATGGGCGTCATTACGCTGCTCGTGGTGGCTGCTTGCGGCGGCGCATGGTTTTGGCTGAATAGCCTACAAAGCCCTTTGGCTGAAAGCATTCTGCTGTGGCATAAGTTTCTTACCCTGTTTATTGAAATCTATTTTTATTCACATGGCGCAATGGGAATTATTCATTTAATTCTCAACCGGCGGGGCAGTAAGAGCCAGGCGTAAATAAAACGCTGCTGAAGGTTAAGTCAACCTGCAGGTGGATATCTTCTAATGTGAAGATGAGAGATATTGCCGTGAATATAATGTCGCCCTGTAATCTGAAATGGAGTGTCGGTGGGCTGGTAATTAATGAAGCGACTGATTTTATTCGCGACATTTACCAACAAGCCTACCAGGCCAGCCTGACTGAATGTATGCCATGGTTACTCAGTATGCATGATTCTCAGGGGGAGCTTAAAGCGGTCTGTGGTATCCGGCTGGCGTCTGAAGGCCGGTTATTTCTCGAGAACTATATCGATCAGCCGGTAGAACAACTGATGCATCACCATTTCGCCAGCGGCCTGCGCCGTGAACGTATTGTCGAAATCGGTAATTTTGCGGCGACTGAAGGAGCCGCGCGCGTAATGTATGCCGCAGTTTGTCTGCTGCTTAACCATTACCACTTTACGCACATCGTGTTCACCGGCACGCGGAAAATCCGCAATATCTTTGCCCGGCTCAGTCTGAAACCGGTTCTGCTGGCGGAAGCCAGTGCCGAACGTCTTGGGCAGATGGCAGATCAGTGGGGAAGTTACTATCAGTATCAGCCGCAGCTAATGGCCGGTGAACTGGCCGGTGGTCAGAGCGAGCTTAGCCGTAACAGCCTGCTCTTCAGCCTTTTCCGTGAGATCCCGGCAGCGCCATGGATATCGACTTCAGGAGTACAGCATGTTTCTGACAAAGCTTGAACACTGGGCGCAACAATACCCCGATCAACCGGCACTGCACAGTGAAACGGGTAGCTGGAGCTGGCGGGAATATCACGCTGCGGTTTGTGATGCGGCGGCCCAACTTAGCGCAATGAAGATCAACCGGTTGGCACTGGCGCTGGATAATAGTCCGGAATGGGCGATTATCGATCTTGCCTGCCTGTGCAGCGGTATTGTCTGTATTCCGCTACCTGCATTTTTTTCCGATCGGCAGCAGCGCTGGCTGCTTGATAGCAGCGGTGCCGACGCAATCGTTGGTGGCGCATTGCGCACTGGCTGGACGCCGGCTGATTTTACCTTCGGCCAGCTACAAAGGTGCCCGCGCGGCAATCTTCCCGTTCTGCCGGCGGGTACCGCTAAAGTGACTTATACCTCCGGCACTACCGGTGAACCGAGGGGTGTTTGCCTGAGCCGCAAAAACCTGGCATGGAGTACTGAAACCCTCGGTACGCTGATGCTGCCGCTGGCATTACAGCGCCATCTGGTGACGCTGCCGCTGTGCACCTTACTGGAAAATTTGTGCGGTATTTATGTCCCGCTGTCGCTTGGTGCGGCAACCGTTATTCTGTCTGCAGCCGGGACCGGGTTCGAAGGTTCCAGCAAGTTCAGTCCTGCCATCTATGCGCAGGTACTGGCAAAGTGGCAGCCACAAAGCCTGGTTCTGGTACCTGAGCTGTTGCGCCTGCTGCTGCATATTCATTCTGCTTATCCCACAAGCACCGCGTCTTTGCGTCTGGTGGCGGCCGGCGGCGGGAAAATCTCGCCCGCGCTGCTCAGCCACGCGACGGCAAAGGGTCTGCCGGTTTATGAAGGGTATGGTCTGTCTGAATGTGGTTCCGTCGTTACGCTGAATTTGCCGGGTAACAGCAGGACCGGCAGTGCCGGTAAGCCATTGCCCGGGATCAGCGTCACTATCGACGGCGACGGTGAGTTGTGGGTAGAGAGCCCGGGTAACGCTGCCGGCTATCTGAATGCGCCGGCAGCAACCGGGCCGGTTAAAACCGGCGATATCGCCCATATGGATGATGAGGGCTTTGTTTACATCACCGGGCGACGCAGCAATGTACAGATTAATGCATTTGGTCGTAACTTCTCGCCGGAATGGATCGAGGCCGAAGCCATCACCTGCCCGGCGGTGCGCCGCGTGGTGATTTTTGGCGAAGGTATGACGAAAAATGTGGCGCTGGTCGATGCTCTGCCTGGAATGGAGCCAGCGGCGCGTGAACAGCTGAATGCGCTATCCGCAACGCTGCCGGATTATGCGCGGTTACATCATCTGATCTTTACCCCGGCGATCTCCTCTCCGGCAGCGTTAACCGCTAATGGCCGTGCGCGCCGTGGGGTAATTTGGCAAATGATGCGTGAACAGATTCTCAGTCAGAGTGAGGAAGCATAATGTCCTTTTATCAACAACTTCAGCAACAGACGCAGGCGGTACGCCAGCAAATGCTTTCTGCACCGGTTATTGCCCGTTGCAGTCAGGGAAATATCACCCGCGCGATGTATATCGCTTTTCTTACCCAGGCCTGGCATCACGTCAGCCATACGGTACCGCTATTAATGTGTGCTGGCAGTCGTTTGCCAGCTTCACACGAATCGGTCAGAGGCGCGATTGCCGAATATATTGCCGAGGAGTATGGCCATCAGGAATGGATACTCAATGATATTCGTCATTGTGGCGGTGACGCTGAGGCGGTGAAAAATGGCCTCCCGGGCCAGCCGATTGAACTGATGATCGCCTACCTCTATCACCGGATTGAGCGTGTCAACCCGATGAGTATTTTTGGCATGGTCCATGTACTGGAAGGCACCAGTGTCATTATCGCTACGCCGGTGGCTGAAGCGATTCAGAAAACGCTCAACCTGTCTGACAGCGCCACCAGCTATTTGCGTTCACATGGTGCGCTGGACGTTGAACACCTGCAGTTTTTTGCTTCACTAATGGATCGTGTTACTGATCCGGACGATCAGCAGGCCATCATCCATACCGCCCAACGGGTTTATTCACTGTATGGCGAGATGCTTAATCAGTTAAGCGGGCCGGTCTATGAAGCTGCAGAATAAAAATATCCTGCTGACCGGCGCCAGCGGGGGAATTGGTCAGGCACTGGCGCAGGCACTGGCAGCTAAAGGTGCCTGTCTCTGGCTGGCCGGAAGGAATGCATCAGCACTTGCCGCACTTTGTGCGCAACTGCCACATCATGACCGTCATCGGGTTCTGGCGATGAACAGCTACAGCGATGATGAAATTCTGAGTATTGCCGCAATGTTCAGTGGGGACTCCCGGCTGGATGTTCTGATTAATAATGCCGGCTGTAGCCGCTTCGCGCTATTTGAAGATCAGACTTTCGGCGATATCCGCGATCAGATCCGCGCTAATGTGGAGTTGCCGTTGTTGCTAACCAGCGCGTTGTGTCGCCAGTTCAATACTAACGGCATCATTCTCAATATTGGCTCGGTGTTGGGTGAGATAGGGCATCCCGGTTACAGCGTATACAGTGCGACGAAAGCGGTGGCACATCGTTTTTCTGAGGCTCTGGGGCGCGAACAGCCAGGCTCCGGGCTATCTGTTCTGTATATTGCTCCGCGCGCCACACGCACTGGGTTTAACAGCGAGATGGCAACCGCGATGAATGATTCGCTGGGAAACAGCAGTGATTCACCGGAACAGGTTGCCCGTGAAATAGTGATTTCCCTTGAACGGCAGCAAAAACGCAAGCGACTCGGATTTGCCGAGCGTCTGTTTGTGAAAATTAATGCTCTGGTGCCATCGGTTGTTGATCGCGCACTCAGTAAGAAAATGGCCGTGATAAACCGGTTTGCCCGCCAGTCGACAACAGGTACGATAAAATGAGACATCTTAACGCGATAATTCCGGGATTCATTCTGCTGCTGCCTGCCGTATCGCAGGCAGCGGTCACCTTAAGCGATCTGCAACAAAGCTGGTCTGTTTGTCAATACCGCACGCTGGATGCGCAAAAAATCGCCTGTTTTAGTTCGCTGAGTGAAAAAGCGCATGCGGCGGCAGACTCTGCGAATCCCAAAGATGCCAGCCTGCTGATCTGGTCGGCGATCATCGACAGCAGCTGGGCGGGAGCGAAAGGCGGACTGGGGGCGCTGAGTCTGGTAAAAACAGCGCGTAGCAGCCTGGAGCAGGCGATTGCCATTGATCCGGACGCGCTGCAAGGTTCGGCATGGACCAGTCTTGGCGCGCTTTACTATCAGGTGCCAGGCTGGCCGATAGGTTTTGGCGATAATGACAAAGCCAATGAAATGCTGAAAAAAGCCCTGGCGCTCAATCCGGATGGTATCGATCCCAATTACTTTTACGGTGATTTTCAGCTTAAACAGGGTAATAAGGCGCTGGCCAAAATTTATCTCGAGAAAGCGTTAAAAGCGCCGGCGCGGCCGGGCAGAGAAATCGCTGACAGCGGCCGCCACAGCGATATTGCGCATGACCTGGCAAAACTAAACTGAAACCGACATAAGGGCCTCAGCGGATGCATATTGAGCAACACAGTATCGCGCGAGTGGGGTGGTTGAGAGCCGCTGTACTGGGCGCCAATGACGGTATTGTCTCTACTGCCAGTCTGTTGCTCGGGGTGGTATCAGCCAGCAACAGTCAGCAAAATATTTTGCTGGCAGGTATCGCCGGTCTGGTTGCTGGTGCGATGTCGATGGCAACCGGTGAATATGTTTCTGTATCATCGCAGTCGGATAGCGAGAAAGCGGCGCTGGCAGAGGAGCAGGCCGAGTTGCATGCCGATTTCCCCGGTGAAACGGATGAACTTACCGCAATTTATCTGCGCCGGGGGCTGGAACCTGCTCTTGCCCGGGAGGTTGCAGAGAAACTGATGGCTCATGATCCTCTCGCTGCGCATGCGCGCGATGAGCTCGGTATAACCGAAATCAGTAGTGCGCGCCCGTTACAGGCTGCGTTGTTTTCAGCGTTAAGTTTTGCTGTCGGCGCGGTGCTTCCGCTTGTCGTCGCGTTAATCACCGTGCCAGAATATACGCTGCCGGCGGTGACGCTCTCTACGCTGTTATCGCTGGCGATTTTGGGTGCGGTGGCAGCCAGAGCAGGAAGTGCTGCCGTGTTGCCGGGCATGTTGCGAGTCACTTTCTGGAGTGCGCTGGCTATGGGAATATCGGCTGGCGTGGGTACACTGGTTGGCTATGCGGTTGGTTAACGTATTCTGTCGTTATGGAGAGTCCCACAATAAGGAGCAGTACCATGAGTAAAATTCTTTCGCTGGCGTTGCTGGCCGTGATGATCGGTGGTTGCCAGCCGTCCAGTACGCCGCTTAACGCGCAGCAGCTGGCAAACCAGCGCTTTGTTTTACAGAGCGTTGATGGTGTCGCGCCCCACAGCCATCAGGGCCAGCCAGCGGAAATCGCCTTCAGCGGCGATTTACGTATTAGCGGTAAAATGTGTAATCGCTTTTTTGGCCAGGGTGAGTTACAGGGCAATGTGCTGACGGTGAAGCAGATGGGGACGACGCGGATGATCTGCAGTGATGCCCTGCTCAGTCAGTGGGATCATGTGGTCGCTGACACATTGTCAAATGGCGCGCAGGTGACGCTGGAACAGGGGAATTTAACCCTGACCGGTGGTGGTCATATTCTGCAGTATCAGACCGGCGCCCCGTAGGGCGGCATTAATACCCCCTGGGAGCCCGTTACCCCGAAGGGGCGACAGTGATGCCGCCCTGAACAGCGCGCTGCCGAATGCTACAGCATAATCGTCATCAGATAACCGATAAACAGCGCCAGATGCGCGGCCCCGTTGAGGACATTGGTACGGCCGGTGGAAAACGAAATATGGCAGAGGATCAGCGTCGCAATCATCATCACCATATGGGGCGGTTCCAGACCGAAAATCAGCTGCTGGTGGGTCAGGGTAGCGATAATCGACACCGCCGGTACGGTTAATGAGATGGTGGCCAGCACGGAGCCAAAAAACAAATTCATCGCGCGCTGTACCTGATTCGCCAGCACCGCCCGAATCGCGCCTAATCCTTCCGGCGACAGAATCAGTAACGCCACCAGGAAACCGGTAAACTGGGCCGGCGCATTCAGTTCAGTTAACAGGAACTCCAGCGGATTGGCGTTCATTTTGGTTACGATAATCACCGCAACCAGATGGATCAGTAACCATAGCGTATGCCACAGACTGCTGTGCGCCGAAGGTTTACCGTGATGCGGGTCATCACCGTCGCCTTCATCTTCATGTTCGTAAATAAACAGACTCTGGTGGGTTTTGGTCTGAATCAGCAGAAAAACGCCATACATCGAGGCGGAAATCGCGGCGACCAGTAGGGCCTGGCCAGTGGTGAAGTTGCCGCCAGGCAGCGCGTTCGGAAACACCAGCACCAGAATCGCCAGCGGGAAAATGGCGATCATATACTGCTTTACTCCCGCCAGATTCAGATACTGGGTGGCAAATTTATTGCCCCCCAGCAGCAGCGCACAGCCAACCAGCCCGGTACTGACAATCATAATAATCGAGTAGAGCGTATCACGCATCAGCGCCGGTGCCGCATCGCCGGTGGCCATTAATGCCGAGATCAGGCTGACTTCGAGGATCACCACCGATAGGCTGAGAATCAGTGAGCCATAGGGTTCGCCCAAACGGTGTGCCAGCACATCGGCATGGCGCACGACGCTAAAGGCGCTGCTGAGAATGGCGACCAGCGCCAGCAGGTTAATCGCAATCACAACCGGAAAGGAGGTGGATGAGCCCCACATCGCCAGCACACTCAGAGCGGCAACGGGAAAAATCAGTGAATATTCGCTATGGCGCGTTTTGGCGCCTTCATGCACTCCCATAGGCATTCATCTCCTTACTACAGTTAGTGTATTTTACCCGCAGCGGCAGTGTAACAAGTTAGCTGTATAATTATTCAACTTTTACGTAATTTTACCCATTGGGTGAATAAACGTAGCAGAATTATGATAACCGCGTTATATGATAAATATATGATGATTTTTAATAGGGTTATAAAACCAATATCCTCAATTATCATTGGTTTTTATCTGCTTAATTTAATGGATAATCGTGATAAATAAGCGCTTATCGATGTTTAGTGGGTATGCTGGCGTAACCACGACTTTGCACTCTGGTGATAATCAACCAGGCTTAAAGGGAGTCAGTTGAAAAGGAGAAAAATCATGCCTTATCAGAGTAAATCCGAGTTACCCGATAGCGTAAAAAACGTGCTGCCTGCCCATGCCCAGGAGATCTATAAGGAGGCGTTTAACAGCGCCTGGGATCAGTACCAGGATAAACAGCAGCGGCGGGGTGATGAATCACGCGAAGAAGTGGCGCATAAGGTCGCCTGGTCTGCAGTGAAAAATCAGTATGCAAAAGGGGATGATGATAAGTGGCAGCGTAAATAACTCCCCCCTGAAATCCCGCGTTAGCGCGTGCCGGAGAAAATTTGCCTTACGCTGACAACATAGTGCTCAAGAATACCGCCAGCCTGCCGATGCAGTTTATGACACTTTTTTTCTTTTGTGATCGCCTTCAAACTTGATTGGCGGCTGATAAATGAATAAGGTCATAGTGGTAAGCGCAACGAGAGTTGCTCAAATAATTAAATACTGAAGGAAAAGTGGTTGTGTGTGACAGGGAAGTGGAGCTGTGGCGTGGGAGGTTCATATGTTAACGCGGGATTTCTTATTAAAAGCTGATTGTAAAACTGCTTTTGGCACCATCGAGGAGTCGCTGTTATGGACCTGCGAACAGCGGGCAGCGTCACTGGCGGCAGCCCTTGCCTGTCGCCCTGATAATAGTCCGGTATGGATTTTTGGCTATGGCTCGCTGATGTGGAACCCGGTGTTTGAATCGGATGAAGTTGCCAGCGGGACCTTACAGGGCTGGCATCGTGCGTTCTGTCTGCGCCTGACGGCCGGACGCGGCACCCACCATCAGCCCGGACGGATGCTGGCGCTGAAACAGGGTGGAACCACCCGCGGGCTGGCGTTCCGTCTGCCGGAAGATAAGCTGCATGAAGAGCTGGAGCTGCTGTGGAAGCGTGAAATGATCACCGGCTGCTATCTGCCGACCTGGTGTGAGCTGGTGCTGGAAGATCGGCGTAAGGTCAGCGCGCTGGTGTTTGTGATGGACCCGCGCCATCCGTTGTATGAGTCCGATTCCTGCGCAAAAACCATCGCGCCGCTGATTGCCCGTGCCAGTGGGCCGCTGGGCACCAATGCGCAGTATCTGTACTCACTGGAGCAGGAGCTGCTGAAGCGAGGCATGCATGATGAATGCCTGACCGATCTGGTGCAGCAGGTGCGTCAGTTACAGGCATTACACCCATACCCGGCGGCATAAATACCGCCGCTGCGTGGGATGATGGTCGGGGAGCCATCAGGGGGGCCCGGCCGCGTCACGACCCCGGATTAATCAACCATGTTCCGGCGCGATCGATTTTCAGCGTCTGCGAATGCACGCGATCCTTCTGCTGAACTTCAATTTTATATTCGCCGGCGGCCAGATTCAGTGAGGCATAGCCGCTGTTGCCTGGTTTCACATCCATCACCTCACCGTTTAACAGCACGTTCTCACCGCTTTTCAGCTTCAGATAGACCGTGGCCAGGGTCGGCGCGCTGGCGACGACCTTATCGCTGACCGCGGAGGTCGCCGCTGCCCTCACTGGCACATTGCTGACGGAGGCGGCATGTTCCACCTCGCTGTCACTATCGCTACGGTTGAGTATTACCGTCAGGGCGATAACCGCCACCAGCGCCGCGCCGCTCAGCAGCAGCAGGGCCGGGGAGAGTTTACGACGACGTACCGGCACCGCCACATTCTCTGCCGCGCCCGCCGCCGGATTGACCGCCAGCACCACGCTATCTGCCGGTTCAATCATCTCCGCTTCCATCTGTTGCTCATACGACGGCACGCTGATGGCGCTTACCAGCTCCTGTACTTCGCTGACCGGCAGGTCAATCAGTGCGGCAAGCTCGTCAATGCTTTGTGGTCGATCCTGGGGCTTCATCGCCAGCGCACGGTCAATGGCATGCAGCAGCGGCAGCGAATAGCCTGCCGGCTGCAGGGTGGCCAGCGGCTGGTAACTGTCTTCGATACAGCGCACCACACTGGCCGGAGGCGGATTACCGCTGACCAGCGTATGTAATACTGCGCCAAGGGCATAGATATCAGTCCATGGCCCCTGTTCGCTATCACTCTCTTCGCTGTATTGCTCGATCGGCGCAAAGCCTGGTTTCAGCATAATCTCTGTTTCATCAGAGAGATTACCAATCTCTTTACGCGCAGAACCAAAATCCAGTAGTACCGGCAGCTGATTTTCCTGAATCTGGATATTATCGAGTGAGATATCACGGTGCAGATAGCCCGCGCGGTGAATGGTATTAATGGCGCCAAACAGTGGCGGTAGCAGCTGACGGATCCAGTTCTCGTCGATCATTTGCGGGCTGGTCAGCTGCCACTCTTTCAGCGTCATACCGCTGTAGTAGAGGGTACCCATATAGGCCGTACCGTTCTCTTCCCAGAAACGCAATACGTGAAGCAGGCCGGGGTGATTAAACCGTGCCAGCAGGCGTGCCTCCTGAATAAAGCTGTTCAGTCCGGCATGGAACATTTTATGATAGCGCTCACCGCGCAGGCCAAGGCTCAGATCCTCGTTGCGCATCGCCAGAGAGATCGGCATGTACTCTTTAATGGCGATGGTGCGTTCCAGTAAATGGTCCCAGGCGCGATAGACGATGCCGAATCCGCCGCCGCCGATAACCTCTTTAATCTCGAATTCATTAAAACGGTGCCCGTTAGGTAATGCATTTGGCACGGTTTTTTGATTCTCATTTGCCGACATATTTCACACTCTCTGCGAGCTATACACTAAATAATTCGAGTTGCAGGAAGGCGGCAAGCCTGCCAGTCGCCGCGCGCACAAAACACTGTGTGACACGGCAGCGGGGCGACCAACGCACCTGCAGCCTGAAGTATGGCGGGCCTGACTACCGCCGGCTGAAGGCCTGCGATTAATTAAGGGTCCGGTATGCGCCAATCGCCGGATCGGCAAGATCGGCATGTAATTCGTCGATCAACAGCACATTCAGTTTCACCTTAGGGTCATATTGGGCTGACCAGCTTTTCTTCACCGCATCAACCCGCGCTTTCACCGTCGCAACATCGGCGGCCTCATCCTTTTTCATCTTCACCAGCAGCGTGCCGTTGAACGACCAGACGTGGAGACGCGGGTCAAATGGCAGTACCAGCCAGCTGTCCGCCGCCTCTTTGGTGGCGACCACCATGCGCTGGTTATTAATCGCGACCACATCCAGCGCATTTTTACCCGGATGCATATTCTGTAATGGATAACCCTGGTAGAAGTTGACCGCTATCGCCCGGGTAGCGCCATCGCTGGCAAGCGTGATCTGACTGTCGCCCTCCACCCAGCCCTCAGTGGAACAGCTCATTGCGCGATCGTCAGGAATAAACATCGACTGGCCATTTTCATCCCACCAGGTACGGAAGTGGCAGCCGCCGGGCAGGTCAAAGTGTTGTAATGGCTGATTATCAGCCGGGCGAGAAAGATCGAGCGGGGCCGCATTGCTGGCATTGGCAGTGGCGGTAGCATCCGCGGTGATAATCGGCCGCCAGCTTTGCAGTTTGGCCGCGGTACCGCTGGCCAATACGGAACCCTGTTTATTGGTCATCTGCCACGGTAGTTCTTCCAGTTTACCGCACTGATTGGCCAGCAGGTTGCCTACGCGCGGCAGGAAACTGTCTAACACCTGCGACTCTTTGCTCTGTTCCGAGACAATACGCAGATGTAGCGTCTGTTTGCACCAGTCCTGCGGCGCGTTACTTTCAACGTTGTCGATAAACACTTCCAGCGCCAGGCTCGGTGAATAGACTACCCGATAGTCCTCCGCGCTGGCGGCAGAAGCCATCAACAATGTCATAACGCCGGACAACCAGTATTTCATAACATTCCTTGGTGTTAATCGCGAGGCGGCAGAAAGCGTGCCGAATCTGATAGTGATTGTAATAATGTCGTTTCCTGTGGTGAGCCAACCCATACGGCGACGGCACTTAAATTATCGCTTTTTGCGCTGCGATTTATCGCGATTTGCATCAGGGCCAGCCACTCGTCGGGTGAGTTAACCATGTGCAACGCCTGTTCCATCTCCTGAGAGGTCAGGTTAAGCCAGAAACCATCGGTACAGACTAAAAAGGCGTCGCCATCTTCCAGCGCCAGCGCATCGCTATAACTGGCATCACGTTCGACTTCGGCACCGAGCGCATTATAAAGTAAATTACTGTTAATTCCGGTATTTTCATAACCGGCATCTTTCATCTGCTGCGCCAGACTATGGTCGCGTGTTACCTGATAAATATAGCCGCGGCGGAAGTGGTAAATGCGGCTGTCACCGGCGTGCGCCCACCATGCCAGTTGCTGGTCACGGTCGATAAACAGGGCCGCCAGCGTGGTGCTCATATGGGAGAATTTCGGATTTATCTGTTGCGCTTCACGCACCGAACGCGCACTTTTCTCCACTGCCAGCCGCGTCTCTTGCGGCGAGTAACGGCGGTCTTGGTTCAGCTCATTGAGCAATCTGTCGCAGACGATCCGCGCGGCTTTATCACCGCCTGGTAAACCGGCAACTCCATCACACACCAGAAAGCAGGCGCGATGATCACCCGGCAGACTGCCGGTTAAATCCTGATTGCTGTCACGCCCGCCGATCTGCGAGGTGGAGGCAAAAGTTATTTTCATTCGTCGTCCGCTTTCAGTTGTGAATCTTTATACTGGTTCACCTCGACGTCGTATGCATGCAGAAACGCCTCGCCAAACAGGGTATGGAAGTCATCTTCAATTTCACCAGAGGTATTCTGGTAGTTGCGCACAAAGTAGTCCCACATCGCCGCTTTGCGCGAGGTAGTAAAACTGATTTTTGGCAATATGCCATCACGCCGGGCGCTCTCTTCCAGCCGTTGCGGATTAAATGACTGCAGCATGGCGGCAATAATCGCGCGGATACCGGCAATCATCCCGAGCTGATGGGCCTGCAGATCCACCAGTGCATCGCGTACCGCCTGCTCCGGCTGCATAAAGCCTGGCATCTGACTCTGGTACATCTGCATCAATACGGTTTTGCCTGATGGCAGGATCTTAAACGGGTTATTGGCTTCGTTGAGGATCATGGTCATTTCCGCTTTCACCCCACGTTTCAGAATGGAGCGCGAAGAGAGCAGCGCCACCGTGCCCTGCGAGAACAGGCTGAGCATGCGACCGGTCATGCGCATATCCTCTTCGCTGCACAGGCTGCTGTTGTGGCTACTGTCCAGCCCCATGCCTTCCAGCAACGCCCGAATCAGTCTCTCATTACTGCTGGTATTGCCGTCGCCATTGCGCTCGCTGCTTTCATGCGGTAACGGGTCGATATCCAGCCGGGCGCCACTGTTCCTGACGCTGCGCGCCGCCGACGGTTCCGCATGGAGAGGGTCGCTGCCGCCGGCGGCTGGCGACGCTTCCGGGGCCAGGATACCCAGCGGGTCAATGATCGGCGGGTGGTGTTCGCCAAACAGAGCGAGCGGGTCGAGGGTACCGGCGCGGTTTTCCGCAGGACGATGCGGATCGCTGACCTCAATCTGATAGCTGCCGATATCCAGAATATCACCGTGCTGCAATTCAACCTGGCGGCCACACTCCAGCGAGTTGCCATTCAGTACCACTGAGGTGACACTGCCACGGTTGGTCAGGCGGCAATCGCCGCTGGCGGTAATATGCACCAGCGCCTGCAGGCGCGAAATAGCACGATCTTCATCCGGCAATACCAGATCGTTGTCGACGCTGCGGCCAATGGTTCCGCCCGGAGGATGGAAATCAAATGCCGTTTGCGGCATTGCCGTTTTGCTCTGCACAATGGTAAATCGCATGAGGTATCCTGCATTAAAAGGCCAAAACGGCAAAAGACGCTATTCAAACATCGGCGGATAGAGTCCGTTACGGCCCGGAGGCGCACCGGCCGCCGGATTAAATAGTAGCGAAAACAGCTGGGCGGTGAGATTGCCGCTATGTTTATGGGTGGCATGCGGGTAACCATCACTGCGGTTACTCCACCAGTAACTAATATACTGCTGTGGATCAAAACGATCCGCGACTTCGCGCCAGCTCAGGGTGCAGGGCAGATCCTGATAGCCAATCACATCCATAATCGCCGAACGCTGCTTTTCCGGCACCGACAGCGGCGCCAGCGCCAGCAAACTGGCTTCCAGCGCCTCTGGCGACAGGCCGTCGCGCACGCCGCGCCACAGTGTATCACCCAGTTCCTGATACCAGTCGCCGGAAATGGTCAGCTGGGCCGGATGCCACTCCGACGGTGCAAAGCTGCACAGCGCCAGCAGTGGCCAGGCACGACCAACGCGATCGCGCGACGGCAGTAAACAACCCATCTGGATCCGTTGCACGCCAATGGTGGCCGGCAACACAAAATTCCATACCGGCGCGCGTAAAAACTCATCGCTGGTCGCGCCGGTGTGATGGTGCCAGTGGGTTAGCCCCTGCTGAAACCAGTTCGACCAGCTGGCGACGATGGGTTCAGGCAACGCTCGCTGGATAAAGTCACCGGTGATCGGCAGCTTCCCGTACCAACCGAGGCTTAGTCTCTCTGCCATAACCTTATCCTTCGGATTATTGAACGTTCCGGGTCGCTGTTGGAAACAGCACGCCTGGCGTTAACGCCAGAGCAGGGCTGTTCTGGCCTGCTCTGTCCAGATTGTCCGCCAGCTTACGCATCATTAATGCGTTATCGCGTGCATAAGGCGATGTCTGGATCTGACGATCCAGCAGTTGGCTGAGGTGCCAGTCGAGTTGCTGTAAATCGCGCGTGGTGACCTCCGCTGGCAGGGTGCGCTGGAAATTTTGCATCACCCAGCCACGCAGAAATTCGCCGTCGTAATTACGCGGCTGATACAACATCTGATAGGCACGCAACGCATTACGGCTGAACTCATTATCCTCGCCGTGATCATTGCGCAGGGTAGCGGTGATCTGGCGCGCCACGCGCGGCAGTAACAGCGATCGCAACGCATTCTGATACATCGCCCAGGCCGCATCACTCACCTGGTCACCACGGTATAACCCGGCACGCATGCTGAGCGGCGGATGGTCGAGGGAAAATCCCTCGGGCTGCGGCAATTTCACCAGATTATTTAAGAAGGGTAGCAGATCAAGGATATTGCCGTTATCCACTGCGGAAAAATGCGCCGCCTGCTGCGAGATAGCCGGGACGCGCGCGGCAATTTGCTGTAAATAGCGCTGATTTTGATAGTAGCTCAATAACCACCATGCGCTGGTGACCATCAGGGTTAACGCCAGTGCCGCATAGCCGGTCCAGTGCATCAGGCGATTGCGATACTCCCAGGAGCGATCGCTGCCGGCGAGGCCACTCTCTTTAAAAATCACTTCGCTTAACAGATCGTGGATAAAAAAACTCTGGCCCTTATTACCCGGAATCGGCGCGGCGCGGTTAACGCTATCCCAGCTGGCGATGGAGTGACGTTGCGCCTGCGGTAATTGCAGTTTGCGCGTCAGTTCGCCCATCACGCGGTCGAATGGCAAACCTTCCTGGGTACCGCTGGTAAAGAATAAACCGCGCGCCGACCAGGCGACTTCACCGGCGCCGGGAGAAAAAATAATGTCCAGATATTCCGCCAGCAGCGGGCGCAGCGAGGCAAATTCCTGTGGGAACAGGAAGCAGTCGGCGCGGCGGGTTAAATCATTTTCCTGGGCCATCTTGCTGGCCAGATCATCGGTCAGGCGGCTGGAAAGGACGCGGAACTGCTGATCAAACAGCCGGTTAAGCGCGCGCTCGCTATTACGGTTAGGCTCCCACGGGAAGGTAAAACCCCAGGTCTGTTCGCGCTGTGATTTATCGAGGCTGGCAAAGTAACTCATAAACCCTTTCAGCAGGTCGGTCTTGGTTACCATTACATACACCGGGAAATGGATGCCGGTCTGCTGATGCAATTCGGCCATGCGGCTGCGCAGCGCGGTGGCCTGGATATAGCGTGCTTCGGCGGAATCGCTGAGCAGATCGGCGACGCTGATGGTGATAATCACGCCGTTAATCGGCTGACGCGCACGATAGTGCTTCAGCAGATTAATAAAGGTTTGCCACTCGCTGGCATCACGGGCACGCATACTCTCCTGCAGCGTGTAACGTCCGGCGGTATCCAGCAGCACCGCGCGGTCAGTAAACCACCAGTCGCAGTGGCGGGTGCCGCCCACGCCGCGTATCGCCTGTTTTCCCATGCTGTCAGTGAGCGGAAACTCCAGACCCGAATTAATCAGGGCGGTGGTTTTACCGGCGCCAGGCGCGCCGACAATCATATACCACGGCAGCTGATAGAGATAACGGGCGCTGTAACGCTGAAACCAGCTGGAGGGGGGTTGCTGATAAAAGTGAGCTTTCTTCAGTAATGATGCCGCTTCGTTAAAGCGCGAGGTTAACAGTTCCTCCGTCGCCATCAGTTCCCCGTGATCAACGTTGCTGAACTGCAGATTATGCAGCAATTTACTGTTAAACCAGGCGCGGTAGAGATGCGGGATCAGCTGAAACAGGATCCAGAAAAAATAGCTGATGCCAGTCAGGATCTGACGATGCAGCGGCGCTTCCAGCGGGCGCAGATCGTTAATGGTCATCAGCGGGCCGAGCATCCAGATAACACTGCTCAGGGCGGTAATGCCGATAAAACCCCATAGCAGGCGGTTGGTAAGCAGTGAAAACAGTAGATTACGCATCACGGCGTTCCTTTATTAGCCGGGGTGGCCGGTGGCTCTGGCGCGGCAAACAGGGTAATCTCAACGCGGCGGTTATGGGCGCGATTTTCCTTACTGTCATTGGGCATTAGCGCTTCGCTATCACCGCGACCTTCCGCCCGGATATCGTGACCGGGCGCCAGTTGCTGTTCCAGCTGGCTGGCTATGGTGCGCGCCAGCGCCAGTGAATATTCATAGTTTGAGGCAAAACGACTATTACGCAGCGGCCGATCGTCGGTATAAACCGTGACGACCACTTTGCCTTTAATATCATTCATTGCCGCCGCGACGCGGGTAATCAGCGCCCGGCCAACCGCATTCAGTGTGGTGGTATCCCGGTCAAACAGCTTGTCGCTGGATAACAGCACCTTGCTGCCAAAAGGTCCATCGCTGACCTCCAGTTGTTCGGCGACAATCACATCACCCAGCGCCTTGCGCAGATCGAGCAGACTCTGGGGGGAGCTGGCATTGCGGCCATTGTTCACCTGTGGCAACGGCGTTTGATAGATATCGCGTAATAAGGGTTCCGCGCTATTGCCCAGCCGCCAGTTCAGCCCGCTGTAGATCATGCAGGCGAGGAAAGCCGTGACGGTAACACAGGCCCACAGTGGTACCGGCGGACGCCATAAATTGCTCTGCTGCGGGCGTACCACCACCTGCGCCGCCAGCGGCTGCTGCGGCGTATTACGGGTGCTGGCAATCAGCTGCGCCAGCCGTGAACGAATGGCATCGCACTGCGCGCGGCCATTCCCGGTACCGCGATAGCGTCCCTCATAACCCAGTAGCAGGCAGTAATGAATCACTTCCAGTAACCATAAATGTTGTTGCGGCGACTGTGAAATACGCGACAACAACTGGAAAAATTTTTCGCCGCCCCAGCTCTCATTATGGAAAGTGACCAACAGGCCATTGCCGGACCAGACACCGCGCGTACCCCATGGCGTTTGCGCCGCAGCTTCATCCAGTACGCTACATAAGCAGTAGCGGGTACCAATAATCATCTCAAAAGGTAAGTCCAGCTGTTTACAGCGGGTTTCAAACTGGCGAATTTCATCTACCAGCTGGTGGCGCAGTCCGGCCGGGTCATCATGGGTTGCGGCCAGACGAATTTGCACAATCGCATTTAATAAAGGCGCGGCTGCGGCGAGAAGTGGGTTTTCGGCGCTCGCATAAGGTGTTTCGCGGGCAGCAATTTCCGGCGTCATTGGCTGTGGTAAATCCTGGCTTAACGTCTGTTCCATCAGGCGATTTCACGTGTTTAACAAGCAATTGGGCGCGTCGCTGCGCCCTGCGAAGCAGCCTGAACTATTCAAGGATCCAGGTTGCTGTGTCTTTATTCCTGCAGGCTTTACTGGCGCCACCGACATCCACGCAAACTTGCTGTTTTGTTGATTTACGCGGACGCGGACGATCGCTGCGCACCGTGGCGTCATAGCGTTCGCTTTTTACCCCCGCTTTTAGCGGTACATAACCAATTAACTGCTGCTGATCTTCTTCGGCAATCGCCAGCCAGTGATTTTCTACTTCCCCTAATACCACAAAGGGTTTGCCGTTCTCGAGGTAACGGACAATTTTGCCGCTGTAGTCCGGCGTGGTCATCACCGAGGCGTTATAGAGCGCGCGCCAGCTTTCATTCACCGGGGTAAATTCTTTTGGCGCCTGTACCGCATGGCGGTGGACCAGCGTCACCCCCGCAACGTTGCTGTTCACCAGAGTATCATCCGTCACAGGTGGCGGCGGCGCCTTACATCCGGCCACGGTAAGCACAGCTAACAGAGTCAACGCGATACGAATTTTCACAGTGGTCCTCGTGAATATCATCAGGGAGTCTGGACAATTTCAGACATATTGGCGCATAAACGCGCAATTATGGCGATTTTTTCACCAAATTATTGGGCGCGACAGGCTCAAAAATTGCTTATTTTTACATAAACATAAAGTGCGGTCAGTCTACCTGACACTTTTGAGATTTAAAACCATTGCATGCAAATCGTTATCATGTTAATTCGCCGACTTAGTAAGCGGTTAGTACTGACTGCCCGCCGATTTTCGCGCATTTTGATTAAACGAATTTATGCTTGTCGCGCTGGACGTTCGGCAACAATAAAGCTGCAGCGGAAGGGGGAAAGTGACACGGAAAGTTATCTTATTAGAAAAACTGATACTTATTGTCGGGCGGCAAGGTTGCCGCCCGTAAGCAAAAAACGGTAGGGATTCAGCGTTTACAGACGGAAATGCCCTGCGGTTGCCGCCAGTTCATTGGCCTGAAATTGCAATGCGCCAGCCGCTGCGGCAGATTCAACCACCAGCTCGGCATTTTGCTGCACCATCTCTTCAAGACGACCGACCGCCTGGTTGACCCCCTGGATTCCCTGCATCTGCTGATCGCTGGCCTGGGTGATGCCGGCCATAATGCCGGAGACGCTGGCGACGCTGGTGACAATATCCACCATGGTTTCGCCTGCCATCTGCACATACTTCGAGCCGCTTGCCACACTCTGGGTGGTGGTATCAATCAGCGTTTTAATCTCTTTCGCCGCCTGCGCGCTGCGCTGGGCAAGGCTGCGAACTTCGCCCGCCACCACGGCGAATCCGCGCCCCTGTTCGCCAGCGCGCGCGGCTTCCACCGCGGCGTTCAGCGCCAGAATATTGGTCTGGAAGGCGATACCATCGATCACACTAATAATGTCGCCAATCTTGGCTGAGGCATTTTCAATATCATGCATGGTGCTGATGACGCTGGAGACCACTTTCCCTCCGCGCTGAGCGGTTTCCGAGGCGGCGGCGACCTGCTGGTTAGCGTCGGCGGCTGACTGGGTGGAGTGGGCGACGGAGGCGGCAATCGCATCAATGGAGCTGACGGTTTCACGTAAGTTCGCCGCCGCCTGTTCGGTACGGCCGGAGAGATCTTTATTGCCGGTGGCGATCTCATTAGCCGCCAGCTGAACAGAGGCGCTGGCGTCGCGCAGCTGTCCCATAACTGTCGCCAGCTTATCAATAAAGGCGTTAAACGCGACGGCAATTTGCGTGACTTCATCGTGACCATTTTCCGGCAGACGCTGGGTTAAATCATCATCGCCAGAACTGATCGCCAGCATGGCGTCACGGATATTCAGCAGCCGGCGCATCAACGCACCAATCAGCAGGCTGATCATTAATGCCGCCGCCAGCACCAACAGTATCAGCGACAGCGCCGAGGCGCCGAGCAACGACTTCATCCCGGCGGTGGCTTCCTGTTGATCCAGCGCCACCACCAGGTACCAGTCGGTGCCGGCAACCGCCTGCGCACGCAGCAGCTTTGGCACCCCGTCAATATGCGCCAGTAACGGCTGGTCAGCGCGAATCAGCGCCGCGACATCAAGGTCTGGTATCAGATTTTTCACCGGTTTTAACGCCATACTGGCGTCGCTGGTGGTAACAATGGTGCCCTGTTTGTCGATTAACAGACCAGAACTGGCCGGGGTAGGCCGAATCGAACTGACATTGGCAACGATACTGTCCATCGCCACATCTGAACCGACAACCGCAGCGTTGCCGTTGACCGGCGCCACAAAGCTGACCACCAGCTTATTGGTCGCCATATCCACATAGGGAGCGGTAACCATCGGTTTTCCCACCCTGATGGCATCGATATACCACGGGCGTATCGTTGGGTTATAGTCGGCGGGGATCCCGCCGGGGGATGAGAATTTTGCCGTTTTATTGGCGTAGCCGGCGTACACATTAATAAAGCTGCCGGCACTGGCAATCTGTTTAAACATCGGTAGCGGATCTTCACTTAATGCCACCGATTGCAGTGAGGCAATCATGGTCAGTTTACTGTTAATCCAGTCGCCAATGGCGGTTTTATGGCTGCTGACCACCGCATCCAGTGTGCTGCTAATCGCCTGCTGATTGTACTTCTGTGCGACAAAGTAGTTAATGCTGGTGTTGATAATCAGTGCGATAACCACGCACCCCATAGTAATCGCCAGAATACGTGCGCGAATGGATGAAAGTCGAACTGATGAACGCCGAACTATTGAAAGCATAAAGACCTCGGAAATAGACAGGGTTTTGCCAGATATCGGCGCTCTCTGCCGGTCTCTTGAGTACCATTTTGCGGTTATAAGAAAATCCTATGATGATTGCGCCACAGAAGTAAAATTTATGTTGTGCCGCGGTTAAACGGCACGGCTCTTGCTTTACTTGCCTCTGTCTGTACACGCCCGGGAGCGAACTCATGACTGCAGCCACTCCGTCTGCCCTCGACTATTTACTGGCATCACGCCAAAGTGAAATCGCCAGCCTGCGCAATCTGCTCCACACCGGGCAGCTGATAGGTCAACTTGGCCAGCTGATCCATGTGCTGCAGCGTGAAAGGGGCGCGTCCAATATCTGGCTCTGCTCAGCAGGAAAACTGTTCGCTGACGAGCTGCCACAGCGTGAGCGCGATGTCAGCCGCGAATTAGCCAGCATGCTACAGCTGTTGCCGCGTCCGCAGGCCAGCCCGCTGGCTGGCAATAGCCGTCTGTATGCGCGCATTGCCGCCGCAGTAGATGGGCTGGGAGAACTGGCGCCGCTACGTCAGCAGATCAGGGCGCTCAGTGTTAGCCATGACACGGCGATGACACGGTTTAACCAGATTATTCGCCAGTTAATGAATCTGGTATTTGAAGCTGCCGATGCCGCCAGCGATGCGCAAGTGTCGCGCGCGCTGATCGCCATGTTCAGTTTTATGCAGGGCAAAGAGCTGGCCGGTCAGGAACGCGCCACCGGCTGTGCCGGGTTTGCTGCCGGGGTGTTTACCGCCGCGCAGAGTGCGCGGATTGTGGCGCTGATTGAGGCCCAGCAGCGCTGCTTTAGTACCTTCAGTCAGTTCGCCGATGCGCAGAGCCTACAGTTGTGGTGCGCGATTGCCGAAGCCGAGCCGGAAGTGGAACGGCTGCGACGGGTGGCGTGTATGAGCAGCCAGACCGGGGACGTGGGGGCGCTACGCTGGTTTCAGCTGCTGAGTAAAAGGCTGGATGGCATGAAGGGGGTGGAGGACCGTCTGGAAACCACCCTGATGCAGTGTTGCCGTGACACTATCCGGCGCGCGCAGGAGGCTGATGACGTCAGCGATCCCGGCGCCCGGCTGCAGGCCATGAACAGTGAGCAGGGTTACAGCCTGTATGTCGCCGGCGCCGACTGGATTGGCAGCCACAGTGTCGCCCTTGATGCTGAGGGGGTGACTCCGCAGCTGGGACGCTCGGTATTAACCCTGATTCAGCAGCAGTCGCAACGGTTGCAGGCGCAGGCCGATGAGCTGGCGAGCATGCGCGCCACCTTAAACGACCGCAAACAGATCGATCAGGCGAAACTGTTGCTGATAAAGCATCAGGGCTGCAGCGAGGAGCAGGCGTGGCAGATGTTGCGCAAAATGGCAATGAATCAAAATAAACGTGTAGTAGATATCGCTATAGCGATGTTATCTGTCGCATCTGCCTTCGCAGAGAAGCCTGAATAGTTAAAATGCACAGTAATTGTGCGTCTGCTGCTTCAGCATAGTGCGCGGTGCTGCGATCAATTCTGCCGTCCGGCCACCGCCGCTAACCTAAGCCACTGTAAATGTCCGGGTTATTGCCTGACGGCAACTCTGGCACATGATTTGCAACACTTCATATACAAATAATGCATTTGCTGCGCCAATGGCGGTGGAGCGAGTGCTTTGGATAAAGGCGTCCTGCCGCATGCTTTCGAGCATGTCGGAGGACGCCTTTTTTTATTTCTTTTTTCCAGGAAGCCAATGATGAGCAAAGACCTTTTTCCGCTGTCACGACGTCGATTTCTTGCCGGGAGCGCGGTACTTGGCGGCAGTTATCTGCTGCCAGGTTTAATGAATAGCGTCTGGGCCGCCGGATCGGATGCGCCGGAAAAAACCGAGATACACGTCGGGTTTATTCCGCTCACAGACTGTGCGCCGGTGATTATGGCAACAGTGAAAGGTTTCGATAAAAAATACGGCATCAGCATTTTGCCGAGCAAAGAGGCCAGCTGGGCGGCCGTGCGTGACAAACTCACTTCCGGCGAACTGGATGCCGCACATCTCTTGTATGGACTGCTGTACGGCCTGCAACTGGGGGTGGCCGGGCCACAGCATGATATGGCCAACCTGATGACGCTGAACAACAATGGCCAGGCGATTACGCTGTCGAATCAGCTAAAAGAGATGAAGGTTACCGATGCCGCGACGCTAAAGCAGGCGGTGGCGGCAAAAGCGCCGGGCACCTACACCTTCGCCCATACCTTTCCAACCGGCACTCACGCTATGTGGCTCTACTACTGGCTGGCTAACGCCGGTATCAATCCGTTTGACGATGTCCGCACCGTGGTGGTCCCGCCACCGCAGATGGTGATGAATATGAAGATCGGCAATATGAGCGGTTACTGCGTCGGCGAACCATGGAACCAGCGCGCGATCGGGGAAAATGTCGGCTTTACCGCCGCGACTACCCAGCAAATCTGGCCGGATCATCCGGAAAAAGTACTGGGCACCCGTGCCGCCTGGGTACAGGAGAATCCCAATAGCGCCCGGGCGCTGACCGCTGCAGTACTGGAAGCGGCGCGCTGGATCGATGCCTCTGACGACAACCGGCGCGAAACGGCGCAAACCATTGCCGGACGCGCCTGGCTTAACACCAAACCGGACACCATTGAAGGCCGGATGCTTGGCCAGTATGACGATGGCCTTGGCAAACGCTGGCAGGATCAGCACGCCATGCGCTTCTTCCATGACGGCGCGGTCAGCTTTCCCTATCTCTCCGACGGCATGTGGTTCCTGACCCAGCAGCAACGCTGGGGAATGCTGAAACAGGAGCCGGACTACCTTGCGGTCGCCCGCCAGGTTAACCGTATCGATATCTACCGCCAGGCGGCCAGCGCCGTGGGCAATGTGGCGTTGCCGGGCAGTGAGATGCGCAGCAGCACGCTAATAGACGGCAAAGTCTGGGACGGCAGTAATCCGGCGCAGTATGCCGCCAGTTTCGCGATTAAACATTGAGGAGTAGTGAGATGAAAAGTGAAGCGCGCGTGGTGGTGTTGCATACGAACAGTGCAGCGCCTGAAGCCGAAATTATTGCGTTAAAACCGGCGGCAAAACCGGCGGTAAAATTATCCTCCCGGCGGCTGCGTCCCCTGTTGCAGCGGGTGATCCCGCCGTGCTGCGGCCTGCTGTTACTGCTGGCGGTGTGGCAGATTGCCGCGCTGAACAGTCATGGCTTTCCGACGCCGTGGAGTACCTGGCAGGCGGCGTTGGTGCTGTTCGCCGATCCTTTCTATAACGCTGGCCCTAACGATCAGGGGATTGGCTGGAATGTGCTGGCGTCGCTGCAACGGGTGGCGATTGGCTTTGGCATGGCGGCGCTGGTGGGGATCCCGGCTGGTTTTCTGTTGGGGCGCTTTACCTTCCTGGCGCGCATGCTGAACCCGATTATTGCCTTACTGCGTCCGGTCAGCCCGCTGGCATGGTTGCCGATCGGCCTGCTGCTGTTTCAGCGTGCAGAACCGGCCTCCAGCTGGACCATTTTTATCTGCTCTATCTGGCCGATGATTATCAATACCGCCGAAGGCGTGCTGCGCATCCCGCAGGACTACCTCAATGTGGCGCGGGTGCTGAATCTTTCCGAATGGACGGTGATGCGCAAAATCCTGTTTCCGGCGGTGTTGCCGGCGGTGCTGACCGGTGTGCGGCTGTCGATCGGTATTGCCTGGCTGGTGATTGTCGCGGCCGAGATGCTGACCGGGGGGCTGGGGATCGGTTTCTGGATCTGGAATGAGTGGAACAACCTGAATGTGGAAAACATCCTGATCGCGATTGTGATTATCGGGGTGGTGGGACTGTTGCTGGAGCAGGCGCTGATGCTGCTGGCTCGTCGTTTTAGCTGGGAGAGAACATGATGAATTCGATTATTCAGGTACAGAACGTCAGTCAGCGTTTTGACACCGACAGCGGTGAGTATCTCGCCCTTGATGACGTCAGCTTCAATATCAGCGAAGGCGAAACCGTCAGTCTGATCGGCCATTCCGGCTGTGGCAAGTCAACGCTGCTGAATCTGATCGCCGGATTAACCCGCCCGAGTAGCGGCGTACTGCTGTGCGATAACCGTGAAATTACCGGCCCTGGCCCGGAGCGGGCGGTGGTGTTTCAGAACCATTCGCTGCTGCCGTGGCTGACCACCTATGACAACGTGGCACTGGCGGTTAACCAGGTGTTTCGCGCCAGTATGAGTAAAGCGGAAATGCGTGCATGGATCGAGCACAACCTGGAACTGGTGCAGATGGGCCATGCACTGCATAAACGTCCGGGTGAAATCTCCGGCGGTATGAAGCAGCGCGTCGGTATCGCCCGGGCGCTGGCGATGAAACCGCGGGTGCTGCTGATGGATGAACCCTTCGGCGCGCTCGATGCGCTAACCCGCGCCCATTTGCAGGATGCGGTGATGCGTATTCAGCAAAAGCTGAATACCACAATTGTGCTGATTACCCATGATGTCGACGAAGCGGTGCTGCTTTCCGATCGGGTACTGATGATGACCAACGGACCCGCGGCCAGAGTGGGCGAGATTTTGTCTGTCGACCTGCCACGTCCGCGCTCGCGCGTGGCGCTGGCTGAAGAGCCGCGCTATCACCAGCTGCGTCAGCAGGTGTTGCATTTCCTCTATGAGAAACAGGCAACAGCGGCATAAGGAGCGGGCGATGGTCGAACATCTGCTGGTGGTCGGTAATGGCATGGCCGGTATGCGTATGGTGGAAACGCTGCTGCAGCTGGCGCCGGAACGCTATCGCATCACGGTGATTGGGCGCGAGGCGCTGGGCAATTACAACCGCATTATGTTGTCGCCGGTGTTAAGCGGAGAAAAACCGTTTGCCGCCACGCTGCTGCATACGCCGCAGTGGTATGCCGATCATGGCGTCACTCTGCTGATGGGGGAAGCGGTGCAGTCGGTGGATATTGCCCGCCGGCAGCTGGTCACCACCAGACGCCGCCTGCACTGGCAGCGTCTGGTGTTTGCCACCGGCTCGACGCCGCTGATGCCGTCGATTGCCGGGATCAACGCTCCCCATGTCAGCGGTTTTCGTACGCAGGCGGATGTGGAACAGATACTCAGCAGCCACGGCCCGGTGGTGGTGCTCGGTGGCGGCGTGTTGGGTATCGAGGCCGCGGCGGCGTTACGGCTGCGTGGCCGCGAGGTGGCGCTGGTCCATCGCCAGCCGTGGCTGTTGGATCGCCAGCTGGATGCGCAGGCGGGCACACTGCTGCTCGACTCATTACAGCAACGCGGTATCCGCTGCTGGCTCGGCCAGCAAATTAGCGCCATTCATGGTGACAGTGTCACTTTATCCACTGGCCGGCAACTGCCGGCGCAGCGGGTGGTGATCGCCGCTGGCGTGGTCCCTGAGCGGGGCGTGGCGCGTGCGGCCGGTCTTGCCTGCGATCGCGGTATTCAGGTTAATGGCCAGTTGCAAACCCGCCAGCCGGGCGTTTATGCACTGGGTGAGTGCTGTGAAATTAACGGTGAAACCTTTGGTCTGCTGGCGCCCTGTCTGCAGCAGGCGCAGATTCTGGCGCATCAGCTGGCCGGCGAGCCGCTGGCCGATTTTCAGCCGCAGGAAAACGCCGTCCGGCTTAAAGTCACCGGCATTGAGGTCTTCAGCGCCGGCGATCTGCGTGACGATGCCCACAGCCAGTCGCTAATCAGTTTTGACCCGATCAGTGGCCACTACCGCCGCCTGTCGCTGCGCGACGGCAAGTTAAGCGGCGTATTGCTGTATGGCGATACCACGCAGGCGGCGACGCTGATGAAAAAATTACACCGCGCGCAGGCAGTGTCAGCTGCCGCGCTGTTTGATGCTGAAGATAACTACAGGCAGCCGCTGGCTGCAGGGAACAATGTGATGAGCAAACCTGTATTAGTCGTGATTGGCCACGGTATGGTCGGTCATCATTTTCTCGAACAACTGGTGCAGCGCGAGTTGCATCATCACTATCAGGTGGTGGTGTACGGTGAAGAGCGCCATGCTGCCTATGACCGCGTGCATCTTTCTGACTATTTTGCCGGCAGCAGCCATGCAGATCTGTCGCTGGTCAGCGCGAACTTTTTTGCACAACACGCTATTGAACTGCACAGTCACCGCGAAGTGGTGGCGATAGATCGCCAGCGTAAATGTATTCGCGATGCCAGCGGTCATGAAATGGCATGGGACAAACTGGTACTGGCGACCGGCTCCTGGCCATTTGTACCGCCGATCCCGGGCGGTAAATCAGCGAACTGCTTTGTTTACCGTACGCTGGACGATTTGGACGCCATTGCCGCACGCGCGCAGCAGGCAACGCGTGGGGTGGTGATCGGCGGTGGTCTGTTAGGGCTGGAAGCGGCCAACGCGCTGAAACAACTGGGTCTGGAAACCCATGTCGTCGAGTTTGCGCCACGGCTGATGGCGGTGCAGCTGGATGACGGCGGTGCGCAGATGCTGCGGCGGAAAATCGAAGCTCTTGGCGTGCGCGTGCATACCGGCAAAGAGACGCGCGAAATTACCGAACATGCCGACGGCAGCATGACGCTGAATTTTGCCGATGGCGATAGCCTGACCAGCGATTTGGTGCTGTTCTCGGCCGGTATCCGTCCGCGTGACCAGCTGGCGCGTGATGCCGGGCTGACCCTCGGGCCGCGTGGCGGCATCGACATTGATGACCGCTGCGTCACTTCGGACAGCGCGATTTATGCCATCGGCGAATGCGCCCTGTGGCAGGGGCAGATCTTTGGTCTGGTGGCGCCTGGCTACCAGATGGCGCGCGTGCTGGCGGCTAACCTGGCGGGGGAAGCCGCGGCTTTTACCGGCGCCGATATGAGCACCAAACTGAAACTGCTGGGTGTGGAGGTGGCCTCGCTCGGCGATGCCCATGGCCGTACGCCGGGTTGCCAGAGCTATCACTGGACTAACGGACCACAGGAGATTTACAAAAAGATTGTGGTATCGGCAGACGGTAAAAAACTGCTCGGCGGCGTACTGGTGGGCGACAGCAGTGAGTACAGTACGCTGCTGCAAATGATGCTGAATGATATGGCGTTACCGGCGGCGCCGGAGAGCCTGATCCTGCCGCAAACTGGCGGTGCGCCGGTAAAAGCGTTGGGCGTGGCGGCGTTACCGGACAGCGCGCAGATCTGCTCCTGTCATAACGTCAGTAAGCATGATATCTGCACGGCGGTGGCGAACGGCGCTGGCGATATGGCGGCGGTCAGGGGCTGTACCAAAGCGGCCACCGGCTGTGGCGGCTGTGCGGCGCTGGTGAAACAGGTGATGGAGTACCAGCTGGCGAACCTCGGCGTCGAGGTGAAGAAGGATATCTGCGAGCACTTCGCCTGGTCGCGGCAGGAGTTGCACCACCTGATACGCGTTAATCAGATTAAAACTTTCGATCAACTGCTGGCGCAGCATGGTCGCGGTCACGGCTGTGAAATTTGTAAGCCGCTGGTGGCGTCGCTGCTCGCCTCCTGCTGGAATGAGTATCTGCTGAAACCGCAACACCTGCCGCTGCAGGACACCAACGACCGCTACTTCGCCAATATCCAGAAAGATGGCAGCTACTCGGTGGTGCCGCGTATGCCGGCCGGTGAAGTGACGCCGGAGGGGCTGATTGCTATCGGCCAGATTGCCCGCCGCTACAACCTGTACAGCAAAATCACCGGCGGCCAGCGCATCGATCTGTTTGGCGCGCGTCTCGATCAACTACCGGAAATCTGGCAGGCGCTGATTGCCGCCGGATTTGAAACCGGTCACGCCTACGGTAAATCGCTGCGTACGGTAAAATCCTGCGTCGGTTCCAGCTGGTGTCGTTATGGCGTCCAGGACTCCACCGGCTTCGCCGTTCAGCTGGAAAATCGTTACAAAGGGCTGCGTGCGCCGCACAAAATCAAAATGGCGGTATCCGGCTGTACCCGTGAATGCGCTGAAGCGCAGAGCAAAGATATCGGCGTGATTGCCACCGATAAAGGCTGGAATTTATATGTCTGTGGCAATGGCGGCATGAAACCCCGTCATGCGGATCTGTTTGCCAGCGATCTCGACGCGCCTACGCTACTGCGTTATGTCGATCGCCTGCTGATGTTTTACGTGCGTACCGCTGAGCGTTTGCAGCGTACCAGCGTGTGGATGGATAATATGGCCGGCGGCCTCGACTATCTGCGCGCCGTGGTGATCGAGGACCGCCTGGGGATTGCCAGCGAGCTGGAGCAGGAGATGCAGCGGGTGGTCGATGCTTATCAGTGTGAATGGCAAACCACGCTGGCGAATCCCGATCGCCTGGCGCTGTTTCGTACCACGGTTAACGATGGTTCGGCTGATGAGACGCTACTGCGTGAGCAGGAACGCGGACAGATGCGTCCCGCCTCCCGCCTCCCGGTGCCACAGACGGAATTGCCGGCAGAAGCCTGGAGCGCGCTCTGTCAGCTGCAGGATATTCCGGCGCAGGCCGGGATTGGCGCGCGTCTTGGCCGCCAGCGCATCGCGCTGTTCCGCTTTGGCGAGCAGATTTTTGCCCTTGATGATCTTGAGCCGGGCAGCAACGCCAGCGTGATGTCGCGCGGTATCCTCGGCGATACGGGCGGCGAAGCGATGGTGGTTTCGCCGCTGTATAAACAACGCTTCCGTCTGCGCGATGGTCAGAGCCTGGATCAGCCCGATCTGCAGCTGCGCTGCTGGCCGGTGAAACTGGAAAACGGCATGGTGCTGGTCGCCAGTACGCCGCTGGCGACGGCTGAGATGGCGATTGCGGTGGCATCATGAACAGTACCTGTCCCTACTGTGGCGTGGGTTGTGGCGTCAGGCTAAGCACACTGGCCGACGGCAAGGTGCAGGTGGCGGGCGATACGCAGCATCCGGCGAATTATGGCCGTTTATGCGTGAAGGGCGCGGCGCTGGGGGAAACGCTCGGTCAGCAGGGGCGTCTGCTGTGGCCGCAGCATAACGGCCAGCGCATTAGCTGGGACCAGGCGCTGGATCGCGTCGCCGACGGGCTGCAACAGGTCATTGCGCGCCACGGGCCGGGGGCGGTGGCATTTTACGCCTCCGGTCAGTTGCTGACCGAGGATTACTACGCCGCCAACAAACTGATGAAAGGGTTTATTGGCGCCGGCAACATCGATACTAATTCCCGGCTCTGTATGGCGTCGGCGGTTGTGGGCTACAAACGCGCCTTTGGCGCCGATGCCGTGCCCTGTTGCTATGACGATTTCGCCCATAGCGACCTGGTGGTGCTGGTGGGCTCCAATACCGCCTGGGCGCATCCGGTGGCGTATCAGCGACTGGTCGCCGCCAGACAACAGCATCCGGGGTTGCGGGTGGTGGTCATCGATCCGCGCCGCACCGCCACCTGTGACCTCGCCGATCTGCATTTACCTTTGCGTCCCGGCAGCGATGGCGCGCTATTTAACGGCCTGCTGCACTGGCTGGCGCAACATCAGGCAGTCGACCACAGTATGCTGACGCATCTCAGCGGTGTTGAGGAGGCGCTGGCGGCGGCGGCGCCCTGGGACAGTAACCGGGTAGCGGCGTTTTGCCAGCTTGAGGTGGCGCAGGTCGAAGCCTTTTATCAGCAATTTATCGTCAGCCCGCGAGTGCTGACGCTGTATTGCATGGGTATCAATCAGTCGACCAGCGGCAGTGATAAATGTAACGCGATAATTAATGCCCATCTGCTGAGCGGCAAAATTGGTCGTGCCGGCAGCGGACCGTTTTCCCTGACCGGCCAGCCCAATGCGATGGGCGGGCGCGAGGTGGGCGGTCTGGCGAATCAGCTGGCCGCGCATATGAGTTTTGTGCCGCAGGATATCGATCGTCTGCAGCGTTTCTGGCGTAGCGATCGGGTAGCGCAGCAGCCGGGACTGCAGGCCGTTGAGCTGTTTCAGGCGATTGAACGCGGTGAGGTGAAAGCGGTGTGGATTATGGGCACCAATCCGGCGGTGTCGCTGCCGGATGGTCATCGGGTGGCGCAGGCGCTGGCGCGCTGCGAACTGGTGATTGTCTCTGATGTTTGTCAGCAGACGGATACCACGGCGTATGCCGATATTCTGCTGCCTGCGCAGGGCTGGGGGGAGAAGAATGGCACCGTCACCAATTCCGAACGGCGTATATCGCGTCAGCGCGCCTTTGTGCCGCCCGCCGGTGAAGCCAGACCCGACTGGTGGATGATTGCCGGGGTGGCGCAGCGCATGGGCTACGGCGCGGCATTTGACTGGCAGCATCCGGCGCAGATTTTCCGTGAACATGCGGCGCTGTCCGGCTTTGAGAATCAGGGCACGCGCGCATTTGATATCAGCGGGCTGGCAACCCTTACTGACCAGCAGTGGGATCGGCTGCAACCTGTACAGTGGCCGGTTAACGCGCAATATCCGCAGGGTTGCGCCCGGTTGTTTAGCGATCGTCTTTTTTTCCATGCTGACGGCAAAGCGCGGCTGCTGGCGATTACGCCACGGCTCCCCGCGGCACAACTCAGCGCCAGCTGGCCGCTGCTGCTGAACAGCGGACGTATTCGCGACCAGTGGCATACCATGACGCGTACCGGCAGCGTGCCGCGGCTGATGCAGCACTACAGCGAACCCTTTGTCGAAATCCATCCGCAGGATGCGCAACAGCATCAGATCAGCGCCGGGGATTTAGTGCGCGTGCAGTCGGCCAGCGGCTGGATGGTGGCGCGCGCGCACTGTTGCGACGGACAACAGCGTGGCAGTGTGTTTGTTCCGATGCACTGGACACGACAATTCACCGCTGAAGGTAATGTCGATCGACTGGTGGCGCCGCAGTGTGACCCGGATTCGGGCCAGCCGGAGAGTAAGCAGACCGCGGTACGCCTGCGCCGCTGGCATAGCGACTGGCAGGGAATGTTGTTTTTACGTGACAACGTCACCATTTCTCACGGCGTCTGGTGGGCACGCATCCCTCATCCGGCGGCGACGCAATACGCTCTGGCGGGAGAGGGCGACCCACAGCGCTGGCTGGCGCAGCAGTGCGATCTCAGCGACCTGACACTGCAATTTGCCCGCGGTGACGGCGCTTTTTATCGACTGCTGGGCTGGCAGGCGGGGGAACTGGTGCTGGCATTTTATGCGGATGGCCGGCGGCCGGAGATTGATAGCGCCGTGGTGGCTGGCGCCTTTGAGCAGCCGCCGCAAACCGCCGCGGCGCGCCATGCCTTACTGGCGGGACGCGCCGCCAGCGGCGCCGGTCACGGCAAGACTATCTGCAGCTGCCTGGGTATCGGTGAACAGCAAATTATCACCGCCATTGCTGACGGCTGCGCCAGCGCTGCGGCGCTGGGCAAAAAATTAGGCTGCGGCACTCACTGCGGCTCCTGTATTCCTGAATTAAAACAGCTTATTGCCCGCTCCGCGGCAACGCAACCGCAATGATGAGGTATCAAATGACAGTGGCGCTCTCTTCTCTGGATAAGTTACTGAATGGTGCTTTGCGCGGCGCGCAACCGGGCGCGATCTGGCTGGTCGGCGCCGGACCGGGCGATGTGGAACTGCTAACGGTAAAAGCGCTGCGGCTGATTGAGCGTGCGCAGGTGGTGGTTTACGATCGTCTGGTGAGCGGTGAAATTATGGCGCTGGTGCCAGCCGATGCGCTCTGTATTGATGTCGGTAAGACCCCCGGTTTTCACGGTATGAAGCAATCGCAGATTAATCAGTTGCTGGTCGATTTAGCCCGCGCCGGGCAGCAGGTGATCCGTCTGAAGGGCGGCGACCCGTTTATTTTTGGGCGTGGAGGCGAGGAAATGGCGTGGGCGCAGCAGGCAGGGATCCCCTGTTATGTGGTGCCGGGGATTACTGCCGCCACCGGCTGTGCGGCGGCGACGGGTATTCCATTAACCCATCGCGGAATGGCGCAGTCGGTGCGCTTTATTACCGGCCACGGGCGGGATGGCAAGCCGCAGCTGGACTGGCAAAGTCTGCAGGATCAGCATCAGACGCTGGTATTTTATATGGGGCTGACCTGGTGTGAGGCGTTAAGCCAGCAGCTCATTGCCCATGGCCGTAATGGCGAAACGCCGGTGGCGATTATCGAGCGCGGCACCCGGCACGATCAGCGGGTGATGATCACGCGTTTACACCAGCTGGCCAGCTGCGTGGCGCAACAGCAACCGCAATCACCAAGCTTATTGATCGTCGGCGAGGTGGTTTCGCTGTACCGTGCGCCGCATCATTCGGCCACCAGCACCTTGACGCCCAGCGCTTCAAAGGCGTTGATCGACAGCTGTGAAATACCGCTATCGGTGATCAGATAGTGGATATTGCTCCAGTCGCAGGGCATCGCGAACATTGAGACCTTATCGATTTTACTCGAGTCGGCCACCACATAGACGGTGTTGGCCGATTTCATCATCGCGGTTTTCACTTTAATATCGGTTTCACTCGGGTAGCTCAGCCCGAGGCGCGGCGAGATGCAGGCGGTGGCGAGAAACAGTTTTTCTGCCAGCACGTTCTGAAAAAAACCGGCGGCTTTTTCCCCGGAGGTCGAGAGCGTGGGGAATTTAAAGGTGCCGCCGGTCAGCAGGATATTAATGCCCGGTTCGCCACCGAGCTTCAGGGCGATATTCACTGCGGTAGTGATAACCGAAAGTTTTCGAATATGGCTCATATGATTAGCGATTGCGGTGGTCGTGGTGCCGGAATCGAAAATCACCGTATCGCCATTTTCAATATGCTTTGCCGCCAGACGCCCGATGGCATCTTTGGCATCAAGATGTATTTGCCTTTCCAGCAGCAGTGCGCCGGTATTTTGCTTACCGGTGATTAGCGTGGCGCCGCCATGATAGCGTTGCACGTGCCCCTCTTTTTGCAGTTGCCGCAGGTCAGTACGGATGGTGGCTTCGGTCAGATTAAAGGCTTCAGTCAGCATCTTAACCGTAACGGTGCCGTCCTCGCGGATCATCTCAAGGATCTTATCGCGGCGTTGCTGCATATCCGCCAGCTGTTCACTTTTGCTTTTCAATCGAAATACTCCCTTTTCCTGATTGTCGTGCTCAGGACCGGTTCAGACACCTTTGCTGCCATAAATATTAACGCTGACGGTTGGTGAAAGCGAGGTGACGATAGTTAACATATAATTTTCATTCGAAAATGATATGTAGGAAATAGAGTCGATTTATCACAGTGTTAAGTCAAATTTATCCATATACTCTGCGGTCAATATAATCAGTGTGCTGATAAATCATGTGCTTATGTGTTCACCTGCTTTTTATTTGAACTTTGATCTGTGCCACATCTTGTTAACAATCGATAGCGTATATTTTTATTCGAAAGTCAATGACCAGCAAAATGATAAGCGGCAGCGTGAAGTTAAACGCTTTATTTTGCTGACTATTCTGTGCTGTTCAGCGGCGCGGCGCCGGGGGTATCCGGGCGGCGTCGCTGCCAGCCGCCACTCCTGCTATACACCACGCCGTTTCGTAAGGAGAGCCGGGCGATGAGTAATGAATACGATGTAAATCTGCGTTATGGCGTCGATACCAATCTGGATCTGAGCGGCAAAGTTGCCGTAGTGACGGGTGGACTGGGTGGGATCGCCATGGCCAGTAACCAGATGCTACTGGAGAAGGGCGCCAGCCTCGCGCTGCTGTACCCGGCGTTCGAACAGCAAAAAGTGGCGCAGGTCGCCGCCCGGTTTGATGCCGCCCGCGTGCAGTTTGTCGAGTGTGACGTGACGCAACCGGCTTCGGTGACGGCAGCCTTTCAGCAGGTGGTCGCGCACTATGGCCATCTCGATATTCTGGTTAACTGCGCCGGTTATGTGATGCTGCAGCCGGTACTGGAGACCGACTTTGCTGAATGGGAAAAGCAGCTGGCGGTAAACCTTACCGGACCCTTTCTCTGCTCGCAGGCGGCGGCGAAACAGATGATTCAGGCCGGTAACGGCGGCAAGATTATTAATATCGCCTCACAGGCCGCCTCGATTGCCATTGATAACCATGTCGCTTACACCTCGGCGAAGGCCGGGCTGTTGGGCATGACCAAAGTAATGGCGAAAGAGTTCGCCCGCCACAAAATCAACGTCAATACCCTGTCACCGACCGTGGTGCTGACGCCGATGGGCGAAAAGGCCTGGCGCGGTGAAAAAGGGGAAGCGATGAAGCAATTAATCCCGCTGGGTCGTTTCGCCTATACCGATGAGATCGCCGCCGCCGTGCTGTTTTTTGCCAGCAACGGCAGCGACATGATCACCGGCGCCGATCTGATGATCGATGGCGGTTTTACGATTTGGTAATCCCCGGTGCGGCACGAGTCCCGCCCGGCCACGGCTTTGTACACCTGCATATAATAATACATAGAGAGAACATCATCATGAAAACGCGTTTATTGCTATTAGCTGTTGCCACGGCCTGTAGTTTCTCCACCGCAGCCTGGGCGGCGGAGAAAGGCACCATAATGATTATGGTTAACTCACTCGATAACCCGTACTACGCCTCCGAAGCCAAAGGCGCCAATCTGAAGGCGCAGGCGCTGGGTTATAAAACCTCGGTGCTTTCCCACGGAGAAGATGTCAAGAAGCAGAGTGAACTGATTGATGCCGCAATTGGTAAAAAAGTGCAGGGCATCGTGCTGGATAACGCCGACTCCACCGCCAGCGTGGCGGCGATCAAAAAAGCCAAAGACGCCGGTATTCCGGTGGTGCTGATCAACCGGGAGATCCCGGTCGACGATGTGGCGCTGGTGCAAATTACCCACAATAACTTCCAGGCGGGTTCAGATGTCGCCAACGTCTTTGTCGAGAAGATGGGTGAGAAGGGTAAGTATGCCGAACTCACCTGTAACCTTGCAGATAACAACTGTGTGACACGCTCGAAATCCTTCCACCAGGTGCTTGATCAGTACTCAGATATGCAGAGCGTGGCGCGCCAGGATGCGAAAGGTACGCTGATCGATGGTAAGCGCATTATGGACAGTATTCTGCAGGCGCATCCGGATGTAAAAGGGGTGATCTGCGGCAACGGTCCGGTGGCCCTCGGCGCGATTGCCGCCCTGAAAGCCGCCGGTCGCAATGATGTGATTGTGGTCGGTATCGACGGCAGCAACGATGAGCGCGAAGCGGTAAAAGCCGGCAGCCTGAAGGCCACGGTTATGCTGCAGGCGCAGGCGATCGCCGCGCAGGGAGTGACCGATCTCGATAATTATCTGCAGAAAGGCACTAAACCCGATAAACAGCGCGTGATGTTCCGCGGCATCCTGATCACCCCGGAGAATGCCAGCAAGGTGCAGGACTTCAATTATAAGTCTTAACGCTTCAGACGCCGCTGTCGCGCCCGCCTGGCGGGCGCAAAGGAGAAAATGATGTCCAGAGGTCTCTGGCTGATGATTGCCGTACTGACGTTAGCGGGCTGCCGTATCGTCTCCCGCCAGCAGCTGGCTGAGTTAAAAAGTCCGCCGAATGCCAAAATGGCGGATGTTCACCAGGTGTTCCAGCAAAAAATTGTGCCGCAGCTGGCCAGCGAGGCGAAGCCGCTGGACGAGCTGATGAAAAATCTGACGGCGGCGAAGGATTTCGACAGCGCCTGCGCGAAGTTTGGTTATCGTGCCCAGGCGGAAAACCCCTGCGTGTTTGCGGTATTAGTCCAGGGCGCGGTAGAGGATGTCAATACCGGTTCGCGCAGCGGCAAAATGACGATTAAAGATGTCAGCGGTGTCAGTGCAGTGGTGCAAATCGGACCGATTATTCGTGGTACCGCCCTGCGTGATGCTTACCAGGGGGCCAGCTATCAGGACTTTAACGATCAGGTGCTGTTTGGCGACTATGGCCGGGCGATCAATAACCAGGCTTCCGATCAGATGAAAGCGCTACAGCCGAAGGTCGGCGATAAGCTGGAAGTGGTTGGCGTATTCAGCAGTTGGGACATTCCGCAAACCGTTCCGGATATTACCCCGGCGCGGGTAACGCGTCAGTGAGGAGTGAATAATGGCCCACATGCAAACTGAGGCGCTGGATAGCGTGGTGCAACTGCCCGAGGTAATTATTGAGACGCAAAATGTGTCGCGTATTTATCCCGGCGTGACGGCGCTTGACCAGGTTAACTACCGCGTCTATCGCAATAAGGTCAACGTCCTGATTGGCGAAAACGGCGCCGGGAAGTCCACCATGATGAAGATGCTGGCCGGGGTGGAGACCCCTTCTTCCGGGCAGATCTTTCTGGATGGCGAACCGGTTACTCTCCACTCCACCCAGCAGGCGGAAAAGCATGGGATCAGCATTATTTTCCAGGAGCTGAACCTGTTTCCCAATATGAATGTGATGGACAACATTTTTATCGGCAACGAGTTTTTCCAGCACGGCCGTATCAATGAGAAATATCAGTATCAGCTGGCCAAAGCGCTGCTGGAGCGGCTGGAACTGGATGTTGATCCATACACTTCGCTGGGGGATTTGGGGATTGGCCATCAGCAACTGGTGGAGATTGCCCGCGCGCTGTCAAAAGACACCCGGGTTCTGATTATGGATGAGCCGACGTCGGCGCTCAGCCAGTCGGAAGTCAGAGTGCTGTTTAATGTGATTGCTCAGCTGAAGCGGCGCGGCGTCACCATTATCTATATCTCCCACCGGCTGGAAGAGCTGATGGAAATCGGCGATCACATCACCATTTTCCGCGATGGCCGTTTTATCAGCGAACGCGAAGTCCGCGATGCCAGCGTGCCGTGGATTATCGAACAGATGGTGGGGGATAAGAAAAAGCATTTTGATTACTCGCCAGCCCGCCAGGGCGAAACGGTACTGGCAGTGAATGGCCTGACGGCGCTGCACCAGAATGGCGGCTATAAGCTGAATGACGTCAGTTTTAGCCTGCGCAAAGGCGAAGTGGTCGGCATTTATGGCCTGCTGGGCGCCGGACGTACCGAACTGTTTAAAGGGCTGATAGGTCTGATGGCGTGCCAGAGCGGCAGCGTGACGCTTAACGGACAATCGCTGGATAAATGCAACTTCCAGCAGCGGCTCAAGCGCGGTATTGCGCTGGTGCCGGAAGATCGTCAGGGCGAAGGGATCATTCAGCTGATGTCGATCAAAACCAATATGACCCTTTCCGATGTCAGCCTGCGTGCTTTTCATCGCGCGCTGGCGCGATTGCGGCCGCAGCAGGAGGAGAGCCGGGTTAACCAGATGATCCAGCACTTAGCGATTAAAGTCAGCGATATCGAGCTGCCGATCACCTCGCTCAGCGGCGGCAATCAGCAGAAAGTGGTGCTGGGTAAGGCGTTAATGACCGGGCCGGAAGTGGTGTTACTGGATGAGCCGACACGGGGCATCGATGTCGGAGCAAAAACCGATGTGTATCATCTGATTGGTTCCATGGCGCACCAGGGGCTGGCGGTGATGTTCTCCTCGTCAGAGCTGGATGAGGTGATGGCGCTGGCCGACCGTATTCTGGTGATGGCCGACGGCAAAATTACCGCCGATTTACCGCGTGCCGGCGCGACGCGCGAAATACTGATCGCCGCATCAACGCCGCATGACTGACCGGGCCAGAGGATAGCAAGATGAACCAAAAATATCTGCTCTACATGTACTTACTGAAAGCGCGCACCTTTATCGCCCTGTTAATCGTGATTGGTTTCTTTAGCGTGATGGTGCCGAACTTCCTCACTACCTCCAATCTGCTGATTATGACGCAGCACGTGGCGATTACCGGCCTGCTGGCGATTGGCATGACGCTGGTCATCCTTACCGGCGGCATTGATCTGTCGGTCGGCGCGGTAGCCGGGATCTGTGGCATGGTGGCGGGCGCCCTGCTGACCAATGGTATTCCGCTCTGGGGTGACAATATTCTGTTTCTCAATGTCCCGGAAGTGATTCTGCTGGTGGCGATCTTTGGCGTGATTATTGGGCTGGTGAATGGCGCGGTGATCACCCGGCTTGGCGTGGCGCCCTTTATCTGTACGCTTGGCATGATGTATGTGGCGCGTGGTGCGGCGCTGCTGTTTAACGACGGCAGTACCTACGCCAATCTGGTGGGGATGGAGCCGCTGGGCAATACCGGTTTTGCGATTCTCGGTTCCGGTACGGTGTTAGGGGTTTATATCCCGATCTGGCTGATGCTCGGCTTCCTGCTGCTCGGGCTGTATCTGACGCGTAAAACCCCGCTGGGCCGCTATATCTATGCCACTGGCGGCAATGAGTCGGCGGCGCGTCTGGCCGGGGTGCCGATTATCAAGGTGAAAGTATTTGTCTATGGTTTCTCCGGGCTGTGCGCCGCGCTGGTCGGGCTGGTGGTGGCGTCACAGCTGCAAACCGCCCACCCGATGACCGGCAATATGTTTGAGATGGACGCCATTGGCGCCACGGTGCTGGGTGGCACCGCGCTGGCGGGGGGGCGTGGGCGAGTGTCAGGATCGATTATTGGCGCCTTTGTTATCGTCTTCCTTGCCGACGGCATGGTGATGATGGGAGTCAGCGACTTCTGGCAGATGGTAATTAAAGGTCTGGTGATCGTTACGGCGGTGGTTATTGACCAGTTCCAGCAACGTTTACAAAGTAAGGTGGTGTTAATGCGTCGCCATGAAAAAAAGCAGCAGGCGGCAGCGCTCTCTGAAGTAAGCCACGGCTGAGAGCTGGCCAGCAACCGATAACAGGAGCAGAAGATGAAACGTGATTTTAGCGGTAAAACGGTAGTGATTACCGGCGCCTGTCGCGGCATTGGCGCCGGCATCGCCGAACGTTTCGCCCGGGACGGCGCCAGACTGGTGATGGTCAGCAATGATGCTGAACGCGTCTCTGCCACCGCGCAAAAACTGCAGGCGCGATATGGCGTGGAGATTCTGGCGCTGCCGGTGGATGTGACCGATGAGTCACAGGTACAGGCGATGTATCAGCAGGCGGCGCAGACGTTCGGCAGTATCGACGTATCGGTACAGAATGCCGGCGTGATCACCATCGACAGTTTTGATCGCATGCCCAAAGCGGATTTCGAACGGATCCTTGCGGTGAATACCACCGGCGTCTGGCTCTGCTGTCGCGAAGCGGCAAAATATATGGTGAAACAGCAGAGCGGCAGCCTGATTAACACCTCTTCTGGTCAGGGGCGTCAGGGCTTTATCTATACACCGCACTATGCGGCCAGCAAAATGGGCGTTATCGGCATTACCCAGAGTCTGGCCCATGAGCTGGCGCCGTGGCATATCACGGTGAATGCTTTTTGTCCGGGCATTATTAACAGTGAGATGTGGGACTATAACGACCGGGTGTGGGGCGAAATTCTTAGCAGTGAGAAAAAACACTACGCTAAAGGCGAACTGATGGCGGAGTGGGTTGCGGGGATCCCGCTAAAACGCGCCGGAGAACCGCAGGATGTCGCCGGACTGGTGGCGTTCCTCGCGTCCGATGATGCGCGCTATATCACCGGACAAACCATTAATGTCGATGGCGGATTGATTATGTCGTGACTGGCGGTGGCGTTTATCCAGCCAGACAGGCCACGCATAATGCGTGGCCTGTTGGTCTCTGCCTGCCCTGTTTTCGAAATTTCGTAAACAGTATGTTAAGCTAAAGTCTACTTTTTTATCTCAGGTCCGTGATGGCGGTCATAAATAAGTGAAACTGACAGATTAACCGGCAGGTGTAATGGTATTACGGCAGCGCAAAAAAATATTCTCCGCCTTACTGATGCTGAGCGGCATCGGGCTAACGCTGCCCGGCGCATACGCCCTGCAAACCGCTACGCCAGTTCCCGACTATCCCTTCGACGATCCCGCTCGTTTTAGCGCCATGCAACGCCAGCTGCCCGAACTCGGCAACAGCAGCGGCGGCAACGATGCCTTTGCCAGGCAACTGGCAACGGTTGTCAAAGATATTGGCGAAGCCAGTCTTAACAGCGAGAGCGACGATTCGCCAGGCAAACAGGCGGGGCAGTGGGCGTTTAACCATTTTCGCAGTGAGGTGGCTGAGCAGGTGGCCGATCGCGGGCAAAGTCTGCTTTCACCTTATGGCAGCGCCAGCCTGTCGCTGCAGATGGATATCGATGGTAGTCTGGATGGCAGTAGCGCGCAGTTGCTGACGCCATGGCAGGATAAATATCAGTATTTAACCTTTACTCAGCTCGGGGTATCGCAAACCGATCGGGGGGCGGTCGGTAATGTCGGCCTCGGTCAGCGCTGGTTCGCCGGTCACTGGTTGCTGGGCTATAACACCTTTGTCGATCGCCAGTTTGACAGCGGTTTGCAACGCGCCGGGGTGGGCACCGAAGCCTGGGGCGATTTCCTGCGTTTTTCAGCAAACTATTACCATCCACTCTCCGGCTGGCGTAATGCCAGTAGCAGTTCGCAGATCAGGCTGGCGCGCGGCTATGACATCACTACCCAGGGTTATTTACCCTTTTACCGCCAGCTCGGCGCCTCGCTAACTTATGAGCAGTACCTCGGCGATAATGTTGATCTGTTTAACAGCGGCAGCAGCTACCATAACCCGGTGGCGGTCACTGTCGGAGTGAATTATACCCCGGTACCGCTGCTGAGCTTTACCGCGTCCCATAAAGAGGGGGAAGGGGGGGAGTCACAGGATCAGTTTGGCATGAAGGTGAATTATCGTATTGGCGTGGCGCTAAGCAAACAGCTGTCGGCGGACAATGTCGCCGGGGCGCGTTCGTTGCGCGGTAGCCGCTATGATGTGGTGGAGCGTAACAATACACCGGTGCTGGAGTTCCGACAGCGTAAGACCCTGTCGGTGTTTCTTGCCACACCGCCGTGGCAGCTGCAGCCGGGGGAAACCTTACCGCTGAAATTGCAGATTCGCGCCGCCAATAGCATTGCGCGCGTCAGCTGGCAGGGAGATACCCAGGCGCTGAGTCTGACGCCGCCGGCCAATAACACCAGCCCGCAAGGCTGGTCGCTGATTATGCCGCAATGGGACAGTTCCCCGGAGGCCAGCAATGAGTACCGGCTGTCGGTGACGCTGGAAGACAGCAGGCAACAGCGCGTCACCTCAAACTGGATCACGCTGAAGTTATCGCCACCGATGACATTGCAGGGCGCTGGCGCTAATCGCTACGATCTGATGGCGCCGTAGCCGCGGGCCTCAGCGGCGATATCCACTGGCATAATCATTATTTTTATGGCTAAGGATGCTGGCAATGGCGCCGGTTACAGCTCGCAACCAAATGTGACCAATATCACAAAAAAGTGCTTTCCAGCGGATAATGTTTTTGCCACAATCGGCGAAAATTATTAACACCTGCACATCATGATCATCCGCCCCCATCGTCATTGGTTTCTCCGCCTGTTTGCCTGGCACGGCTCAGTGCTGCCCGGCATTCTGTTCCGTCTTACCCTTAATCTGGCGATGTCGATTATCGCTATTTTCTGCCTTGGCTGGTATGAGTCGCTTGGCGTGAAATTAACCCTGGCGCCTTTTAGTCTGCTCGGCGTGTCGATCGCTATTTTTCTTGGTTTTCGCAACAGCGTTTGTTATGCCCGTTTTACCGAAGCGCGTCAGTTGTGGGGGAATTTGCTGATTGCCTGTCGCACCATTCAGCGTCAGGCGCTGGCCATCTGTCCCCATGAAGTGCCGCAGGTGACCACTCTGCTGCTGGCCTTTTGTTACAGCATGAAGCACCAACTGCGTGGCAGCGACCCGCGCGCAGATTTAACCCGCTACCTCGGCGGCGAAGCGGAAAAGGTGCTGCAGCGCCGTGCGCCGACCAATTTTATTGAGTTGCAGCTTTCGCAGTGGCTGGCCGCCCAGCGCCGTCAGGGTAATGTCTCTGATATGGTGTATGTCAGCATGGATCAGAGCCTCAATCAGCTGACGCAGGTGCTGGGGGGCTGTGAACGGCTGGCCAGTATGCCGGTGCCGTTTGCCTATGGCTTGCTATTGCATCGTACGGTGTATCTGTTTTGCAGCCTGCTGCCCTTTGCCCTGGTGCCGGATCTGCATTATATGACGCCGCTGGTATCGGTGTTTATCTCCTATACCTTCCTTTCGCTGGATACGCTGGCTGAAGAGCTGGAGACACCTTTCGGCTTCGCCAGCAATCATCTGCCGATGGATGCGATGTGCACAAATATTGAAATCAATCTGCGTGAGATGAATAACGAAACGCAGCTGCCGGATGCGATTCGTCCTGATGCGCAGTTTCGTCTGCGCTAAGCGATTCGGCAAAGAGAAGGGCAGTTCATGATGAACTGCCCTGTTTGCTTCAGGCGGCTTGTCGACACAACAATGCCGCCGCCAGTGAGGGTGCGTTAACTCAGAACTGGTAAGTCAGACCTACGCCGGTAACGTCGTCGTTAGCCAGGCCGAGTGCATTGTCATCCTTCAGCAGGTTGATTTTGTACTCTGCGTAGAACACCATGTTTTTGTTGAAGTAGTAGTAGGTGCCCACGGCAACGTATTTGAAAATATCCGCGCTACCAATGCCTTCGATATCTTTGCCTTTCGACGAGACATAGGCCAGGGACGGACGCAGGCCGTTAAGGAACTGATACTGCGCCAGGGCTTCGAAGTTTTGTGCTTTGTTGGCAAAGCCACCGCTGATCGGGGTGGCATTCAGCGTTTCGCCATACATGGTCGCCAGATAAACCTGGTTCGCATCATATTTAATCGATGTCGCCCATGACTGCGCGCGATCGCCTTCACCGCGTGCCGCGGCATTCTGCGTTTCAGTGCGGTCGATGCTGGCGAAAGCACCGGTAAAGGTCAGGCCGAAATCAAGATTGTAGGCGGCGGAAAGCGCATAGCCGTCGCCGTTAGAACGACGTACTGCATCGGTGTTGCCGCTACGATCGTTTTTGCCTTCATACTGCAGGGCAAAGTCCAGACCTTTCACCAGACCAAAGAAGCTGGTATTGCGGTAGGTGGCGACGCCGGTTGAACGGCCAGAGAGGAAGCCGTCGGTATAGCCTGAATCGCCGCCGAATTTTGGCAGCATATCGGTAGAGGCCAGTGCGTCATAGATCAGGCCGTAGTTACGGCCGTAATCGAATGAACCGAAGTTAGCGTATTTCAAACCGGCAAAGCCCAGGCGGGTTTTGTTGCCACTTTCGGCGTCAGAACCTTCAGAGTTATTACCCTGGAAGTTGTACTGCCAGCGGCCATAGCCGGTCAGCTGGTCGGTGATTTGCGTTTCACCTTTAAATCCTAAACGGATATAGGTAGCGTCACCATCGTTGCTGGTATCGCTGGAGAAGAGATGACCGGCATTCACTTTGCCGTCAAGTACCAGCTTATTGCCATCTTTATTATAAATCTCTGCGGCATGGGCAGATCCCAGACCCAGCAGCAGAGGTAATACCACTGCAATTACGTTATGCTTCATCATTAAAGTATCCTGTAAATTATTTTTATTGTGACGCGCATTTGCGACCCGGTAGAAAATGTCACAAATAATAAATTTACAATAAGAACATAACTGTAACTAAATGTAAAAGAATGGCATTTATCGAAAATTGCGATGGTTAAAATCATTTTTTTACTATGGTTATCGATTTTTCTTATTATAGCTTTACTGCTCTTTGGCGGATTGTGACGCGTTAAGCTACTGTTAACCTGGCTTTAATGACCAGTTTTTGCGCGTTAATTACATTTCATTTACATCATTTATAAGTTTTTAAATTATGCAAGTTTTCACCCTCAATGTTCAGTAACAAAAATATAATTCACCGCCTTAAGGCTGTTTTCTTATTTCTATAGTTACAAATGTTTCTTGCCGAAAATAAATCGTTGTGGTGAATAACAAGGGGAATTTATAAGTGATAACTGACTAAGTAATACAGTGCGTTGTCAGTAGTTGGCTAATTATTACTTTACGTTAAGAATAAACAGGCGGTGAGAATATCACCGCCTCTGGCAGGAATGATTAAATTTAATGAAGCTTCAGTCCGGCGCTACTCATTAATAAGCGCAACAGGCTGGCAATAATAAACAGCGCCAGTACGCTGCCGCACCAGATAATCAGCAGCCAGTACAGCCGTCGCCACCATGGCTGCTTAACGCCTTGACGCGTCATTCGCTGGATAAATGTCATTGCGTTTCCTCAGTGATAACCATGCTCTGGTTTAACCTTGCCGCGGAATACATAATAACTCCATAAGCTATATACCAGGATAAGTGGGATAATAAACAGCGCTCCAACCAGCATAAAACCCTGGCTTTGCGGCGGCGCGGCGGCAGCCCGGAAGCTGATGTCCGGCGGGATCAGGTTCGGCCAGATACTGATGCCGAGTCCACTGAAACCGAGAAAGATAAGACCCAGCGTCAGCATAAAAGGGGTGTAATGCGCATTGCGGTTCCAGGCGCTATGCCACAAACCCCAGGATACCAGCAGCACCAGCAGCGGTACCGGTAAGAAGAACAACAGATTAGGTAAACTGAACCAACGTTCCGAAATTGCCGGATGGCTGAGTGGCGTCCAGCCACTGACGATCGCCATGATCACCAGCAGCGCCAGTAGCAACGGGCGCGCCATTTTACGCATACGTAACAGTAATTCCCCTTCGGTTTTAATAATCAGCCAGCTGCAACCCAGCAGCCCATAGGCGACAACTAACCCCACGCCACAGAACAGACTGAAGGGTGTCAGCCAGTCAAATGCCGCGCCGCTCCACTGGCGTCCGGTGACAGAAAAACCATTCAGAAAGGCACCCAGCACCACACCCTGCGCAAAGGTGGCGACAAAAGAGCCGGCAATAAATGACTTATCCCAGAACCGGCGGTGTGCCGGCGTGGCTTTAAAGCGAAATTCAAAGGCGACGCCGCGAAATATCAGACCGATCAGCATAATGGTCAGCGGAATGGTCAGCGCATCGAGGATCACCGCGTAGGCGAGAGGGAAGGCGCCAAACAGTCCGGCCCCTCCCATCACCAGCCAGGTTTCGTTGCCATCCCATACCGGGGCGACAGTGTTCATCATCACATCGCGGTCACCGGTGTCGGGCACCAGTGGATAGAGCAGACCGATACCGAGGTCGAAGCCATCCATAACCACATACATCAGGATGCTGAAAACGATGATGATGAACCAAATCAGAGCAAGATCGATACCCATTACTGTTTCCTCTGCGGCAGGTCAAAAGTGTCATCGGCGGCGGATAACGGGCGTGCCGGTGTGCGCGGGGTACCCGGCCCACCTTCAGGGGCATGCTCCTGATAAGGTTGCGGCCCCCGGGCGACCAGTTTCAGCAGATAGATCAGACCGACGCCAAATACCGAGCTGTACACCAGAATAAATACCAGCAGGCTGACTGACATTTGCAGGGCGCCATGGGCCGAGACCGCATCACGGGTACGCAGCAGGCCATATACCACCCAGGGCTGGCGGCCGATTTCGGTGGTAAACCAGCCGGCGAGGATCGCCAGCAGACCGGATGGCCCCATTAGCAGGACAAAACGGTGAAACCAGCGCTGGTCATACAGGCGCCGCCGGATGCGCAGCCACAAGCTGCAGACGCCGACGGCGATCATCAGCAGGCCCAGCGCCACCATCATGCGGAAGGACCAGAAGACAATGGTCGAGTTCGGTCGATCGGTTGCCGGGAAACTGTTTAGCGCCGGGATCTGTTTGTCGAGACTGTGGGTCAGAATCAGGCTACCGAGATAGGGAACTTCGAGCGCATATTTGGTCTCTTCCGCCTGCATATCCGGCCAGCCGAACAGGATCAGCGGCGAAGGATCGCGATTATTATTTTGCCAGTGGCCTTCAATCGCCGCGATTTTGGCTGGCTGGTATTGCAGGGTGTTTAAGCCATGGGCATCGCCAATACCGGCCTGAATCGGCGCCACGATTAATGCCATCCACATCGCCATGGAAAACATGCGTTTCACCGCCGGGCTTTTATTGCCGCGCAGCAGATGCCAGGCCGCGGAGGCGCCGACGAAAAAGGTGCTGGCGAGGAAGGCCGCGGTCGACATATGCAGCAGGCGGTAAGGAAAGGAGGGGTTAAATACCACTTTTAGCCAGTCGACCGGAATGAGCTGATTATTGACGATCGCAAAACCTTGCGGCGTATGCATAAAACTGTTTGATGCCAGAATCCAGAAGGTGGACATCAGTGTGCCGAGTGCCACCATACAGGTGGCGAAGAAATGCAGCCCCGGCCCCACCCGGTTCCAGCCAAACATCATCACGCCGAGGAAGCCAGCTTCGAGAAAGAATGCGGTCAGTACCTCGTAGGTGAGCAGTGGACCGGTAATACTGCCGGCAAAGGCCGAGAAACCGCTCCAGTTGGTACCGAACTGGTAAGCCATTACCAGTCCTGATACCACCCCCATACCGAAATTAACGGCAAAGATTTTTAGCCAGAAATGGTACAAATCGCGCCAGGCGTCATCCTGGGTTTTCAGCCATAGTCCTTCCAGCACCATCAGGAAACTGGCCAGCCCGATAGTGATTGCCGGAAAGATAATATGGAAGGAGACGGTAAAGGCGAATTGTATTCTTGCCAGTTCGAATGCGTCTAAACCGAACATAGGCACCTCGTTAATGTCATCACGATATTTCCAAAAGCAGAAAGTAGCGACTGAAGGCAGATTCAGTCACTACAAGTGTAGAAGAACGCATAGTCAAACATGGACAACGAGGCAATAACAGACACAGTTATTTGGATTTAACCTATAACAGAAGGTGCGCCAGTTGCACTATTATGGGGCCCTGTGGGCCATTAGGGTGCATGTGCTGCACCTTAATAAAACCAAATCCCATCATCGATCACAAAAGCCATATTTTATTTTGCCAATGCATAATTTCTCTTCTTTATGTTCCGCGCCGGGCGTCTTTTCGGATTGTTATTCACTTTTTATGCATTAACTATGCATAGAGATCGAATGTAAGTTGTTGATATTTAGTGTCATAGATCGATTTATGCATTTTTAGCGCTGGCTGGCACGATGCGTGCAATTTACAGTAGAGCTGTGATGAATCATTTCGTTAACATTGTTTAAACTTTTAATTCACCTGGTGAGCAGTGAGGCCGCTATGCAACAGTCAGTATCACGTGAGAACTTTGATCAATGGATGGTGCCAACCTATGCACCTGCCAGCTTTGTGCCGGTCAGGGCTGAGGGGTCAACGCTGTGGGATCAAAATAATAAAGATTATATCGACTTTGCGGGTGGTATTGCGGTGAACGCGCTGGGTCATGCGCATCCTGAATTACAGCTGGCGCTACAACAACAGGCGGCGCGTCTGTGGCATACCGGCAACGGCTACACCAATGAACCGATTTTGCGGCTGGCGAAACAGTTGATCGATGCCACGTTTGCGGAGCGGGTATTCTTCTGTAACTCCGGCGCGGAAGCCAATGAGGCGGCGCTGAAACTGGCGCGTAAATATGCCCACGATCATGCTGGCGCACACAAGAGCGGCATCGTCGCATTTAATAACGCCTTTCATGGCCGCACGCTATTTACGGTCTCTGCCGGCGGGCAACCTGCCTACTCGAAAGATTTCGCGCCTTTGCCGGAAGCGATTGGCCATGCGGTATTTAATGACCTGGATTCGGCTGCCGCGCTGATTAATGATGATACCTGCGCGGTGATTGTTGAACCGATTCAGGGGGAGGGCGGCGTGGTGCCTGCCGAGCCGGCTTTTTTGCGCGGTCTGCGCGCGCTCTGTGATAAGCACCATGCACTGCTGATTTTTGATGAAGTGCAAACCGGCGTTGGCCGTACCGGTTCGCTGTATGCCTATATGCACTATGGCGTCACGCCGGATGTGCTGACCACCGCCAAGGCGCTGGGCGGCGGCTTCCCGATTGGCGCGATGCTGACGACGGAAAAACTGGCGGCGGTGATGGGCGTGGGTACCCACGGCACGACCTATGGCGGTAATCCGCTGGCGGGGGCGGTAGCCGGTAAAGTGATTGAGTTGATCAACCGTCCGGATGTGATGGACGGCGTTGGCCTGCGTCATCGCTGGTTTATCGACGGACTGAACGCCATCAATCAGCGGTTGCACTTGTTTAAAGAGATCCGCGGTCTGGGGCTGCTGATTGGCTGCGTGCTGAATGATGATTACAGCGGCAAAGCCAAACAGTTCAATCTGGCTGCCGCTGAGCAGGGGGTGATGGTATTGATCGCCGGCGCCAGCGTGGTGCGTTTTGCGCCGTCGCTGGTGATTAGCGAGCAGGAAGTCAAACAGGGGCTGGCGCGCTTTGAGCGTGCCTGTGAAGTGGTTGTTAAAGGAGCAAATGTATGAGGTTTATTCGTCCCGTTGAACGTGACGATCTGCCGCAACTACTGGCGCTGGCGGGTAAAACCGGTGGCGGTCTGACCTCGTTGCCTGCCGACAGCCAAACGCTGTCGGCGCGGATCGAACGTTCAATCCAAACCTGGCAGGATGCTTTGCCGCGTGCGGAACAGGGATACGTGTTTGTTCTCGCCGACAGCGACAACAATCAGGCCGTCGGCATTTGTGCGATCGAGGTAGCGGTCGGGCTGCAGGATCCCTGGTATAACTTTCATGTAGGTACCCAGGTGCATGCCTCGAAAGAACTGAACGTGTATAACAATCTGCCCACTCTGTCACTGAGTAATGATCATACCGGCAGCAGCGAGCTCTGTACGCTGTTTCTCGATCCTGACTATCGTGACGGCAAAAATGGTTACCTGCTGTCGAAGTCGCGCTTTCTGTTTATGGCCGAATTCCGCGATCGCTTTATGGATCGGGTGGTGGCTGAGATGCGCGGCGTCAGTGATGAAAACGGACACTCCCCCTTCTGGGACAGCGTCGGCAGCCGTTTTTTCTCCATGGCGTTTACCGATGCCGACTTTCTCAGCGGTACCGGACAGAAATCCTTTATTGCTGAACTGATGCCGAAGCATCCGCTGTATATCCACTATCTGTCGCCCGAAGCGCAGGCGGTGATCGGTCAGGTGCATCCGCAAACCGCGCCGGCGCGGGCGGTGCTGGAGGCGGAGGGCTTTCGTTTCCAGAACTATGTCGATATTTTCGACGGCGGCCCGACGCTGGAATGCCATATTGACCAGGTGCGTGCGATTCGTAAAAGCCGCCTGTTGCCGGTCACCCTCAGCGAACGCGCGCCGGATGAGAGTTTGCCGCTGTGCCTGGTCGCCAACACGGATTACCGTAATTTCCGCGTGATGCTGCTGCGCGCCGATCCAAAGAGCGCCGCCATTACCATTAACCGCGAGACCGCACAGATTATGGCATGCCAGAGCGGCGACAACCTGCGCGTGGTGAAACTGTTTGCCGAGGAGAAAAAAGCATGACGCACTGTATTAATGGACAATGGATCACCGGCGGCGGCGAGAACGCCATTAAGTTCGACCCGGTTGACGGTAAGTTGTTATGGCAGGGGAAAACCGCCAGCGCCGGTCAGGTGGTGGCCGCCTGTGAAGCAGCGCGCGCCGCCTTTCCCGGCTGGGCCCGCCGCCCGTTCGCCGAGCGTCAGAAGATCGCCGAAAAATTCGCCGCACTGCTGGAGCAGCATAAAGATGAGCTGACCGCTTCTATTGCTCAGGAAACCGGTAAGCCGCGCTGGGAAGCACAAACTGAAGTGCAGGCGATGATCAATAAAGTGGCGATCTCGGTCAGCGCATTTCATGCCCGTACCGGCGAGCAACAACAGGGAGAGAGCGCTCTGCGTCATCGTCCGCATGGCGTCATGGCGGTATTTGGTCCCTACAATTTCCCCGGGCATCTGCCAAACGGGCATATTGTGCCGGCGCTGCTGGCCGGTAATACCGTGGTATTTAAACCCAGCGAACTGACGCCGCTGACCGCCGAGAAAACCGTGCGGCTGTGGCTCAGCGCCGGTGTGCCCGGTGGCGTGCTGAATTTGCTGCAGGGCGGGCGTGAGACCGGCCAGGCGCTGGCGCAGGATAAACAGATTGATGGCCTGCTTTTTACCGGCAGCGCCAATACCGGCTATCAGCTGCATCGTCAGTTCGCCGGCCAGCCGGAAAAAATGCTGGCGCTGGAGATGGGCGGCAATAATGCGCTGATTGTTGAAGATCCTGATGATATCGACGCTGCCGTGCATATTGCCATTCAGTCGGCATTTATTACCGCCGGGCAGCGCTGCACCTGCGCGCGCCGTCTGCTGGTCAGGCGTGGCGCCAGCGGCGATGCTTTCCTCGCGCGTTTAGCCAGTGTGGCGGGGCGGCTGCGCGTTGGCCGCTGGAATGATGAGATTCAGCCGTTTATGGGCAGCGTGATTTCGCTGCAGGCGGCAGAGCATATCTACAACGAGTGGCAGGCACGGGTGGCCGCCGGCGGCAAAGTATTGCTGGCCATGCAATGGCCGCAGCGCGATAGCGCGATCCTGACGCCGGGGATTATTGATGTGACTAACATCAGTAACCTGCCGGATGAAGAGGTGTTTGGCCCGTTGCTGACGGTGATCCGTTACGACGATTATGACCAGGCGATTCGTCTGGCGAACCAAACCCGCTACGGCCTCTCTTGCGGACTGATCTCGCCGCAGCGCGAGAAATTCGATCGGCTGCTGATTGAGGCGCGCGCCGGGATCGTTAACTGGAACAAACCGCTGACCGGCGCCTCCAGCAGCGCGCCATTTGGCGGCATTGGCGCTTCGGGGAATCATCGCGCCAGCGCCTGGTATGCTGCCGATTATTGCGCATGGCCGATGGCCTCGCTGGAGAGCCCGCAGCTATCGCTGCCGGCCAGCTTATCGCCCGGCCTGGATTTCAGCGCCACAGGAGAGCAGAAATGAATGCCCGCGAAGTCAATTTTGATGGTCTGGTGGGATTAACCCACCACTACGCCGGGCTGTCATTTGGTAATGAAGCCTCGACGCGCAACCAGCATCAGCAGTCGAATCCCCGGCTGGCGGCAAAACAGGGGCTGCTGAAGATGAAAGCGCTGGCCGATCTTGGTTTTGCGCAGGGGGTGATCCCGCCCCATGAACGGCCGAATCTTGCGGCGCTACGCCAGCTGGGGTTTAGCGGCAGTGATGCACAGGTGCTGGCTAAGGCGGCGCAACAGGCGCCACAGCTACTCTCTGCCGCCAGTTCGGCGTCGGCGATGTGGGTGGCGAACGCCGCAACGGTATCACCGTCGGCAGACAGCGCCGATCGGCGGGTGCATTTCACCGTCGCGAATCTGAACAACAAGTTTCATCGCGCAATGGAAGCGCCCACCACCGGGGCGTTGCTCAGCGCCATCTTCCGTGATCGGGACTATTTTTCCGTCCATCAGGCGTTGCCGCAGGTGGCCATGTTTGGTGATGAAGGGGCGGCCAACCATAACCGGCTGGGTGCGCACTATGGCGAGGCGGGCCTGCAGCTATTTGTTTACGGGCGCGAAGAGGCCAGCAGCGGTTTGATCCCGGCGCGTTATCCGGCACGGCAGACGCGCGAGGCCAGCGAGGCGGTGGCGCGTCTGCACCAGTTGGATAGCGGGGCAACCCTTTTCGCCCAGCAGAATCCGGCGGTTATCGACCAGGGCGTGTTCCACAACGATGTGATTGCCGTCAGTAATCAGCAGGTACTGTTCTGCCATCAGCACGCATTCCTGCATCAGCCGCAACTGCTGGCGCAGCTGGCGCAGAAAGTCCCGGATTTTTGCGCGATTGAAGTGCCGGACAGTCAGGTATCGGTCAGCGATGCGGTGAGTACCTATCTGTTTAACAGTCAGTTACTCAGCCGCGAGCACGGCGGCATGCTGCTGGTATTGCCGGAAGAGGCGCGCCAGCATGCCGGTGTCTGGCGCTATCTGAATCAACTGGTGGCCGACGATGGCCCGATCGGCGAAGTGAAAGTGTTCGACTTGCGCGAGAGTATGTGTAACGGTGGTGGCCCGGCTTGTTTACGTTTGCGCGTGGTGCTTAACGCGCAGGAGCAGGCAGCGGTGAATCCGGCAGTGATGATGAATGACCGGCTGTTCACCACTCTCAATCGCTGGGTCGACCGCTATTACCGCGACCGTCTGTCGCAGGATGACCTCGCCGACCCACAATTGCTCACTGAAGGGCGTGAAGCGCTCGATGAGCTGACTAAGCTGCTAGACTTAGGCAATGTTTACGATTTTCAGAAGTAATCACGGATAGCGCCAAAGGGCGCTGTGGCTGCCATGCAAGCGGCAGCCCGCGACCCTGTTTATCCGGATACCTGAATTTACCATGGAGTACGAATGCAGGATTTTTTACAGCAAACGCTGTCAGGTGAAACGCCACCGCAACTGACGGGCGAAACGACGCATCTGCGCTGGCAATGGTGGGATGAGGGTATTATTGAGTTTACGCCGCATCAGGCGACGCGACGCGCGATCGTGATTTCTGCCGGTATTCACGGCAATGAAACCGCGCCGGTAGAGATCCTTAATCAGTTACTGATACAGCTGCTCAGCGGCGAAAAAGCGCTGGTGCCGCGTCTGCTGGTGATCCTCGGCAACCCGGCGGCATTACGGCAGAATAAACGCTATCTGCGTTGTGATCTCAACCGTTTGTTTGGTGGTCGCTGGCAGCAGTATGAAGACTGCCCGGAAGCGCGACGCGCCTGGCGTCTGGAACAGGCGATGGAAACCTTCTGGCAGGCCGGGGATAATCTTGAAGTCTGCTGGCATATCGATCTGCATACCGCGATTCGCGGCTCCTGGCATCCGCGTTTCGGCGTGCTGCCGTTAAATCAGCGCCCATGGCCGGAAAACTTTATGCAGTGGCTGGGCGCGGCCGGACTGGAGGCGCTGGTATTTCATCGTGCGCCAGGCGGCACCTTTACCCACTACAGTTGTGAACACTTTAATGCCGCCAGCTGTACGCTGGAGTTAGGCAAAGCGCAGCCTTTTGGCCATAACGACCTGACGCAGTTTGCCGCCGCCCGCCAGGCGCTGGCGGCGGTGTTATTTGGCGAACCGCTGCCGTCGGTTGGCGAAGCGCCGCGCCGCTACCGGGTGTCACAGCAAATTACCCGGCTGTCAGCGGCATTTAAGTTGCATATGAGTGCCGATACGCTTAATTTTACCGCTTTCCCGCAGGGCACTTTACTGGCGGAGGATGGCGATAAGCGCTACTACGTCCAGCAAGCGCAGGAGTATGTGTTGTTCCCTAATCCGTCGGTCGCTACCGGCCTGCGCGCAGGATTAATGCTGGTGGAAGATAATGCGCATAATCAGACCTTAAGCGAGCGGCATTAACACCGGGTGGTATCACTCTTACCCTGAAGGGGAGCCATTAATGGCTCCCGCGGTTTAATGGCATGGTTCCCCGATGCAAATCCACTGACATAATCTTTCCCTAATGCTGCGTAAAGCGTTACACTCCTCCATAATCCCTGCTAAAACCTCGCTAAATTCATATTCCTTAGCAATTCTTCACCATAATCTTCTTATTCTCTTCATGATTGTTTGTTTACTGTCTTTTATGCTTTCAGGGCTTTACCAACGCTCTGAGTACTTGACGTTCAACGGCCTAAACTTGATTTCGAACTCGCGACACAGGCTGTCGTCATGAAACTGAAAAGTAAGGACAATATTATGCGTAAATTAACATCCCTTTTTATTGCAACAACTCTGGCCCTGGGTGCAGCTAATATCGTTCATGCTGCGGCCGACAACCTGACACCAGCGCCGGCAGGCATGGAAAAACCAATGCATAAACCGCCGATGCGTGGTGGTATGCATGACATGTTTAAAGGTCTGAATCTGACGGATGCGCAGAAAGAGCAGATCCGCACTATCATGCGTGATGCGCATAAAGATATGAAACGCCCTTCACTGGAAGAGCGCCGCGCCACCCATGCGATTATCGCCTCCGACAGCTTTGATAAGAGCAAAGCCGAAGCTCAGGCCGCGACAATGACTGCCGATGCCAAAGAGCGGGCGGTAGCGATGATGGAAACGCAGAACAAGCTGTATAACGTACTGACCGCAGATCAGAAGAAACAGTACAACGCCAATTTTGAGAAACGTCTCACTGAAAAACCGCAACATCAGGGTAAGATGCTGCCACCAGATGAAGGTGGTGCGAAAGGCGATATGCCACCATCCGATGCGCCAGCGGAATAAGATTACAGTATAAGCGTTGGTAAAATTTGAAACCGCCGGTGTTGCCCACATAGCCTGTCAGGCAGTGGGCAACATCGGCGGTTTTACGTGGTGATCAGCGGGATAATCGGATAGTTGCCGCTGAGTAGCGGACGACAGAGAATTTTATAGCCGTCCTGATCGAACCCCTGCGGCGTCACGTTCAGCGCCGCCGCCTCAGTGATATCACTCACCGAACCCAGATAAAACCAGTGATCGATAATATGGATCTGGGTTTCCGCCACTCCCTGCTCAACTAAACCGATCGCCCCGTTATAGGGCCAGCACCGTACCCGCACCTGTTCCAGCGCCGCCAGCAAGCGCTGCTGATGGGTTTCGTCACTCTCTTTGCCACAACAGGCGCCGGCACAACGACCGAGGCTGACGCGAAAGCAACCGCGCCCTTTGCTGAGACTCTCCAGACCTAATAAGCCATAGCAAAGGCGCTGTTGGTCGGCAATTTTTTTTAAGGTTTCCAGCGCCGCGCGGCGGCTGGCATAGAGGCCAAACAGGTTGGGCGAACGGGAGAAATCGAGCTCCCTGGCGTAGACCACCGTCGGCTGGCTGTCGCTGAGCTGCAACGAGCAGAGCTGACGGTTTTTACGTAACCGTTTATTAAATAGCGGCTGTTGGGTTTTAATCATCTGTGCTTCCAGCAGCAGCGCCCCCAGTTCTCCGGCAGTGGTGATCCAGCTAATCCGTCGCGCCTGGCGCAGCATTCGGGCTTCCGCGCTATTGCGCAAGTGAGACATAATGCGCGTACGAAGATTAACGCTTTTGCCGATATATAGCGGCATCAGTTCACTTTCACCGTGGAACAGATAGACACCGGGCAGATTGGGTAGCTGATCCAGCCAGTGACGCAGATGGTCGGGATATTGATAGATGGCTGCCGCTTCGAACTCAAGACGGTGGCTGAAAACAGGTTTTACCACGGAACACTCCATTAACTGGCTATTTGTCCAGTATAGCATCCGTTGCCGGGCGGCATAAATGTCGGGCGGCATAAATGCCGCCCCTACAACAGAAGAATATCTGAAATTGCCCCCGTCCCGATGGCGGCAGTAGTGCAAGCCATTGATACCGGCGGCAGAATATCTGAAACCCGGATGTAGGGGAGCCATTAATGGCTCCCGTCCCGATAGCGGCAGCCGTGCAAGCCATTGATACGGAAGGAATATCTGAACCCCTGCTGTAGGGGAGCCATTAATGGCTCCCGCCCCGATGGCGGTAGCCGTGCAAACCATTGATACGGGCGGAATAAATCCCGCCCCTACAGAAGAATATCTGAAATGGCTCCCGTCCCGATAGTGGCAGCAGTACAAGCCATTGATACGGAAGGAATATCTGAACCCCTGCTGTAGGGGAGCCATTTATGGCTCCCGTCCCGATGGCGACAACCGTGCAAGCTATTGATACGGGCGGCAGAATATCTGGACCCTGATGGAGGTACTGCGTACGGATAACGGGGAGAGACCACATGAGGCGCATGGCGGGCCGCCTCCTTCATTGGTATGGGGCCTCTTGTTACCCATCCGGGACGGTAAAGTGCCGGATGGGGAGTACCAGGAAAGTTCAGGGGGCACTGAACGGAGGGATAAACATCGGTGGAGGGTTGTTCCTGAGTGAGACGCTGCGGCGAGAGTACGTAAGGGGGGAGAGGTGGATGACGAACTGGACGCCATCCTGTTCGACCGGATGATACTTGCTTACCACGACAGAGTTGAGCAGAGTATCATCCGGATCGACCCGACATAAATGTGTTACCCATGTGGCTGGTCAGATGTGTAACCCATGTGGCGGTTGTAGATTAATGCGACCTCGTACGATTAGCTGGCTGTTTTACGCAGCTGCTGCGTCGCACTATCATCATAAGCCAGCGTGTCCGGATCAATCACAACACCATAGATTTCACGTGCGGCGGCAGGTGTCACCAGTTGTTCTTCCACATCCCGCACCACACGCCATGGTTCACGCTCAAACGCCTTACCATAACCACCGGCACCCGAAGTACGCCAGCTCAGTAAATCACCGTCAGACAAGGTATAAGTTCCTTTCGAGTTAAGCTCATAGGCATTATCTGTATCAGCATTCACCAGCGTGACGCCTTTACTACCACTAAGACCACCAAACAAACCGAATGGCGCATATTTAACCCGATCGCCGAGGTTAAAGATTTTGACATTATCTACTGTCAGGCGCAGGTCGCGACGAACACCAAAACCGCCGCGGAAGGTTCCGCCGCCGGCCGAGTCGGGGATCAGACCGAAATATTCAAACAGCACCGGACGGCGGCTTTCCTGCACTTCAATTGGCACATTGCTGGCGTTTGCCGGGAATGAGGTTGCTTCCAGCCCGTCTTTATTGGCGCGGGCTCCAACGCCGCCCATCGTCAGCTCCCAGCAGACAAACGGCTGACCCGTTTTTGGATCAAGGCCACCCAGTATCGGGTTAAACATATGCGATCCTGCAGCGAGGCTATGTTCCGGTACAGCCTGAGACAGTGCAGCCATCACCACTTCATAAATACGAGGTGAATTGACTGCGCGACCACCGCAAGGTGCCGGACGGCGCGGATTAAGGAAACAGCCTTCCGGCGCAGTGACCGTGACCGTATTGATGATACCCTGGTTTTGTGGCAGGTTCGGTAGCGTGACACTTTTCACCGCGGCAATAGAGTAAGCGGTAGTGTAGGTCAGATAGCTGTTCATCCCGGCATCGCGTTGCGGCCCGCTGCCATCCCAGTCAACATTAATGCTATCGCCGGTAATCGTCACCGTGACCTTAAATACTACCGGGTCGGTATCGGGTCCAACGTCATCCATACAGTCTTCATAGACGTAGACCCCAGGTTTCAGCTTGCTCAAGGCTTCGCGCATCGCTTCTTTACTGCGTGCCAGAATTTCGTACATACAGGCGCGCAAAGTATCTGCGCCATAACGCTGTCCGAGCTCACGCAGGCGACGTGCTGCGCCCATGTTAGAGGCGTATTGGGCACGGATATCGCCCAGCACATCGGAAACGCGCACGTTTGACTCAATCATCCGGAAAACATCCGCGTTCGGTTCACCCGCATGATAGAGCCGGGTTGGCATAATGCGCAGACCTTCCTGATAGTTGTCGAACAAACCCGCGACACTTTGCGAACCACTTGCTGCACCACCGATATCAATTTGGTGGGCGATATTGACGGCGAAACCCAGTAGTTCTCCATCAAGAAAAGCGGGGGAGACCATATAAATATCTGGCAAATGGCCGGAACCAATCGCCGGGTCATTACAGATAATGGCATCACCTTCGCTCAGGGTTTCACGAGGGAAGTTGGCCAGCATTCTGTTTACCGCAAAGGCCATTGAGCCAAGGTGACCGGGACTGTAGTCACCCTGAGCGATAAGATGACCGTCAGGATTGAAAACCGCCGTTGAGAAGTCAGTACCTTCGCGTACGGCCACTGAATAGGCGGTACGGCTCAGGGTTACCCCCATCTCGGCCGCAATGGTCAGCAGACCACCCCAGATAACAGAAAAAGTAACCGGATCGATTTTTGCTGAATTACTCATGGTATTTTCCTTATTCTCAGTGTCTGTCTCAGTGAAGGTCAACGATAATATTGCCGGAGGCATCAACTCTGGCGACGCTGTCAGGTAAAATCACAATGGTTGACTCTTGTTCCTCAACAAGTGCGGGGCCGGAGAAATGGTCACCTGCTTTCAGCAGGTAGCGGTCATAAACCGGACAGTCGGTAAAACCATTGGTTTCAGGGAAATACACCGGCCGGGTATTTTTAAAGGCCTGTTCGGCACTGGACTCGGAGAATGAGATTTCCGGGAAGGTGAGTTTTGGCAGTTCGACCCGGGCACTGAGATGCAGTTTGGCAAATTCGACGCCCTCATCGCGTGAAAAGGTTCTTTCGCCATAAGTTTTGCCATAGGCCTGGAAGAAGGCTTCACGAACCACGCCGGCAGCCGGATTTTCTGACGGCAGTTCGACATTAATTTCATATCCCTGACCAACAAAACGCATATCGGCGCTGTAGGAGAAATGCACCTCATGGCCATCAAAGGAGCCGCCCGCAATCTGGCCACGTGCTTCGTCAGCCAGTAAGCTGATAGTCTCTTTTAATTGATGCATATTACTGTCGCTGACTTCGACAATTAAGGTTCGTGCCAGATCAAAACGGACATCACCCATTAACAGACCAACAGCAGATTGCACGCCAGCGCCACTTGGGAAAACAATGCGCGGACAACCCAACATACGGGCAATACGTCCGCCATGTACCGGACCGGCGCCGCCAAACGGAATAAAGGCAAAATCACGAGGATCTTTACCGCGCCCAACAGAAACTACCCGCGCGGCCTCCGCCATCTGGGCTGTTACCACCTCGAAAATACCCCAGGCTGCTGCTGCCGTATCGATATTAAGTATGTCACCAATATGTCTCTGAATGCCCCGCCCAGCGCCTTCATGATCAAGGGACATCTTGCCGCCAAGAAAATAGTCCGGGTTGATATAGCCCAAAATAACATCAGCATCGGTTACCGTAGGACGCTCGCCACCGCGGCCATAGCATATTGGTCCCGGCACGCTGCTTGCACTTTCCGGACCGACTTTAATCGAGCCCATTTCGACGCGGGCAATACTGCCGCCGCCACTACCAATTTCCACTAAATCGATGGCCGGGATATCAATTGGCAAGCCGCTGTTTGGCTTGAGATTGACCATATCCACTTCGAACTGACCGGCGAGAAAAGGCTTACCTTCTTCAATAAGGCACACTTTGGCCGTAGTGCCGCCCATATCAAACGACAGAATGTCGCTGCCTGCGGCTTCGGTATAGCGTGCGGCGGTGAGCACACCTGCTGCCGGGCCCGATTCTACAATACGAATTGGGAACTTCTTCACAATCTCCGGCGTGGCAATACCGCCATTGGACTGCATAATTAGCAACTCACCTTTATAGCCGCGTTCCCGTAAGCCATTCACCAGACGCTCAACATAGCGTCGTACCGGCGGTACAACATAAGCATTCAGAATGGTTGTGCTGCCGCGCTCATATTCGCGTAATACCGGTGATATTTCTGATGACAGTGTTACAGAGATCGAGGGGGCAACTTTGTGTAAAATGTCCGCAACTTGTTGTTCATGAGCTGGATTGGCGTAGCTGTGCAGAAAGCAGATACCGACTGTTTCAATGCCTTCAGCCAGCATTTCGGCGGCCACACGTTTTACCGCTTCCTCGTCCAGCGGTTTATGGACACTGCCATCAAATAGCATCCGTTCCGGAACTTCCCAGGTATGCTTGCGACGTACTACGGGTACTGGGCGATCGACATTGGTATCGTAGATTTCCGCACGGCGCTGACGGCCAATAATTTGAACATCACGAAAACCGGCAGTGGTGATCATCGCCGTTTTGGGGCCGTTACGTTGGATAATAGTGTTTGTCGCAATGGTCGTCGCATGACGTACATCCGTGATTTCGCCGACGGCGATACCGGCAATTTCAGCCAGTTGTTCGATGCCATCAAGCACCGCCAGCGAAGGGTCCGCAGGGGTGGTCAGCAGTTTTAAAAACTCAATTTTCCGGGTTTCATCGTTAAACAGTGCGAAATCGGTAAACGTTCCGCCTACATCAACACCAATTCTGTAACTCATCGCGTCCTCACCTTTAGAAGTGCAAAAGTATATGCCCAACAAACTGAGGAAATTATTTCCACATAATCATATATCAAGTCAACCCCCGGAAAATGCAATCGCGGAATTAATTTCCGCAAAAAAATAACAGGTGAAAATGGCGTTCCATTTATCTAATTGATAATAAACAGAAAGTGGAGGTTTTTTTGCCACAGATCTTCATCTCTTGCAGTCAGGTTTCTTATTCATATGAAAAACGTATCTCTATGAATCTCGCGGTCTGGCAGGGTGAAGACAATGACTGAACAAATACCTTGTGGTGAGGGGAGTGCCGGGGGAGGGTATCCTGCACTATATTCAGCCGCACTCTGTAAAGGGGTTCTTTCAAGGGAGTGGTAAAACGGCTGAATGAAATGACAGAGTTCACGGACTCTTAACCTGAATCTGAACACTTTCCTTACTGGTATGGACATCCTCAGAAAATAGCCAACGTAAGCAGAATTAACTGGGTCAAATTGGCGGCGCTGCTTCAGGTTTGATTTTCATGTGCCAGTATCTGAGTCATGTAGTTTTGCCGCTGTGCTACTTTCCTGCCGGGCCTTTCCTCCTCCAACTTCGTTCAGGACGGGGATTAGATAACGAATGAATCCCGGATACCTTATTTTCGTGGCATGGTTAATTTGAACAGCTGAATACAAGGGGTGTTCCAGCGCTGTCTTTCAGGTTAATTGTAAACTTCTGGCGCCGCACTTTTATTGGCTGAGATTTTATTGCCTGGCACCAAATGTTTCATATAAAAAACTTATCGGTGAGAATGTTATTAATTTGGTTAATATCACCTATTAAAAACCTTTTATTGACCGCGGGGAATGTACGGGGGATAAGATCGTTAATGACTTTAAATAGCACTATTGACGAAATGACAGGTTGGTTTAAGAGGAATTTTATGTTGAAAGTAAATAGTGAGCGTCTGTGGAATAGCCTGATGGAAATGGCAAAAATTGGCGCAACTGCTGCAGGAGGTAATACCCGCCTGGCATTATCAGAAGAAGATAAACTGGGGCGGGAATTATTTATTCAGTGGTGCATGGATGCCGGGATGAGCATTCATTTTGATGCGATTGGCAATCTGTTTGCTCGTCGTGAAGGGGAAAATCCCGATGCTAACCCGATAGTGATCGGTAGCCATCTCGATACGCAGCCGAAGGGCGGGCGTTTTGATGGAATTTACGGTGTATTAGCCGGGCTGGAAGTGATACGCATCCTTAATGAAGAAAATATCACCACTGAACAGCCACTGGAAGTTGTCTCCTGGACCAATGAGGAGGGCGCGCGATTTACTCCGGCAATGCTCGGCTCGGCAGTATTTACTAAAGACTTAGATTTGGAAAAGGCGCTGGAGATAAGCGATCGCGATGGCATCAGTATTCGGCAATCCCTGGCCAGCATTGGTCATGTCGGAAGCAGAGCGCTGGCGCGCACTTTTAATGCCTATTATGAAGCACATATTGAGCAGGGGCCGATACTGGAAGATCAAGGCATCACCATTGGCGTGGTGACCGGTGGGCAGGCAATTTGCTGGCTGGATATTGCCGTGTCGGGTGTGGCAGCGCATGCCGGTACAACACCAATGAAATCACGCGTTGATCCTATGTTCGGTGTCGGAGAGATGCTGAGCTCGCTGGATAGTACCCTGTGCAAAAAATTTTCCGACGGGATGATTACCGTTGGCCAGCTGGATATTCCCGGCTCGTCACGCAATACCATCCCCGCTCTGGTGAATTTCACCGTGGACCTGCGTAACCCAGATGATCAGCTGCTGGCAGAAATGGAAGCGGATGTCCGCCGACAGCTGACAGATATCGCCGCAGCCCGTGGCTTAACGCTTCGTATTGATCGCCACTGGCTAAGCCCGGCAACACCTTTTGATACCGGTTGTATCTCAACCGTACGTACGGCAGTGCAGGAACTGGGCTACAGCTGGCAGCATATCATCAGCGGCGCCGGGCATGATGCGATTAACATCGCCAAACACTGCCCAACCACGATGGTCTTTATCCCTTGTGCTGGCGGCATCAGCCATAACGAGAGTGAGTCAGCTCTGCCGGAGCATGTGGCAAAAGGATGTGATGTACTGCTGAATGCGGTATTGCTACGTATTGCGCAACGCAACGTCGCCTGACAGTAAAGGTTAATAAGCTGATGACGATTACCTTGCTCAGTTGACGAGCAAGATAATCTTTCATTATGTCCCGCACTATCCCGGTAACCATTTTCCTTTCCTTAATCGATTGACTGCCAGACTACTGGTGGGTCAATCGCCGTTTTTATTTTTTTAAAATGATTATTCTGGCTGGTAAAATAATTACACAAACTTTTTTGTGTCTGGTTGAGATATATAAAAGCATGATTGTGATTTGTTGTGGTGCAATCACTGCACCTCTTTGGTGATTCTTTAAGGTTGGTGCATTAATTTGGTGAATACTCCACTTGCTTTTCATAAATAGAAATTATACCGCACATTAAATCGTTAAAATTGACTAATTCCCCTATCGGAACGAATCTGTTAGTCAATAAGGTTGATAATTAAATCACGATGAAAATTTAAATTCTGAGTGAAAGGTCGGCTGCTGATGAGATTGGTTTTGATGATGACTATTAAAGCCAGGGGGTAACAAGTAAAAAGTTTTTAAATAAAATTCCCGGCGGTATTTTTTATGGGTGAAGTTAATTGCAGGGTTTGCATTTTGAAAAAGAAGCCCTCAGGCCTGGTAGGCATTAAATAGCGGGAAGTGAAATGGAAAAAATTATTTACCACATTGGAGTAAACAATGACGATATCATCTCAACCTTGCCGTAATGGCGGCCAGATTATACTGGAACAGCTACGCCAGCAGGGGGCGAAGAGGGTATTTCTGGTGCCGGGAGAGAGCTTTCTTCCGTGTATTGACGCCTTCAATGAGCATAGCGACCAGATCCAGCCGATAGTGTGCCGTCAGGAAAGCGGCGCCGCCTATATGGCAGAAGCCTATGGGAAAATGACCGGTGAACCCGGTATTTGTATGGTGACCCGCGGGCCAGGCGCCACTAATGCTTCTATCGGTGTGCATACTGCTTTTCAGGATTCGACGCCGATGATTCTGTTTATCGGTCAGGTGGGCAACGATTTCCTTGAGCGCGAAGCATTCCAGGAGATCGACTATCGTCGGATGTTTGGTCAGATGGCAAAGTGGGTGGCGCAAATCGATGATACCGCTCGTATCCCGGAGTATGTCGCCCGTGCATACGCTGTCGCCACCAGTGGCCGACCCGGACCGGTGGTGCTGGCGCTACCTGAGAATGTGCTGTGGGGCGAGTCAGATGCGAAGATAGTGAAAATTCGTCCGCGTCTGGAAACCTGGCCCGGCCCGTCGCAGCTTGCTGAACTGTCCTCCCGGCTGCAACAGGCACAACGCCCGTTCCTGTTAGTTGGCGGCAGTCGCTGGACCGCTGAGGCACAACAGCAGTTGCAGGCGTTTGCGCATCGTTTTGATCTGCCAGTCGGCGTCGCATGGCGTCGTCTTGAATGTTATGACCAGCGCGATGAACAATTTGTCGGTCATGTTGGCTTTGGCATGCCTGACGAGCTACGTCAGCAGCTGTGCAATAGTGACCTGATTATTGCCGTCGGCACCCGAATGGGCGAAGCCACCAGTGAAGGCTATAGCTGGATTCAGTCACCCAATCCACAGCAGACATTAGTTCATATCTACCCCGATCCTGAAGAACTGGGTCGCGTCTATCGCCCTGAACTGGCTATCAATGCCAGCGTTAACGCTTTTGCTGCGTCGCTCGCCAGCCTGATACCTGCCAGCCAGCCGGTCTGGCGTTCATTACGTTTGCAGGCGCGCAAAGCCTGGCTGAATACCTTAAAACCGCTGCCTTCACCAGGCAAGTTAAGCCTTGATCATGTCGCTTATACCGTCGGCAATATTCTGGACGGTCAGGGATGCATCACGGTAGGAGCGGGTAATTATGCCCTTTACCCGCACCGCTATATTCCGTTTGCCGGGCTGGGCAGTTCACTGGCCCCGACAGTGGGCTCGATGGGATATGGCTTACCGGCGGCAATCTCCTACAAACTGGAAAACCCAAATAGCCCCGCAATCTGTTTTGCCGGCGACGGCTGCTTCCAGATGAATATGCAGGAGCTGGGTGTCGCGCTGCAATATGAACTGGGGGTGGTGGTGCTGGTATTCAATAACGGTATGTGGGGCACCATCCGCGCTCACCAGGAGCGTGATTTCCCTGCGCGTGAGATCGCTCTGCGCTTTACCAATCCGCAGTTCGCACAACTGGCATCTGCTTATCAGGGTTGGGGCAAAGTTATTGATGATTCGCGTGATTTTGCCGAGGCTTTCCGGCAGGCGTTAGCCTTTGCTGAGGAAAAACGCCGCCCGGTGATCCTTGAGCTGCGTTATGACGCTGACGGCATCGCCCCGGGGGAATTACTGAGCAAAATTCAACAGCAGGCGCTGGCGAAACAATAGGGGATAGCTATGACGAGCAAGACATTTTATGACTGGCAGCAGGCCGCAGCAAAACTGGTTATTGAAGGACGCGCCTGGATTGGTAATGGCTATTGCCAGGCTGAGAACTCAGCCGTTATCGCCAGCGTCAATCCGGCAACCGGAAAAAATCTGGTTGATATTGCTGATTGTAGCGAGGCAGACGTTGATCGCGCGGTACAGATTGCGCGCCGGACATTTAACAGCGGCGTCTGGTCTCGCCTTGCTCCGCAACAACGCCGGGCCAGGCTCGAGCGCCTCGCGCAGCTGATGGAAGAGAATATTGAAACGCTGGCGCTACTGGAGACGCTGTCGATGGGTAAGCCGATCGGCGACAGCCTGGCGTTTGACCTGCCGGAGTCGGTGCGCTGTGTACGCTTTTATGCTGCGGCGATCGAAACCACCAATGATGAAGTGCTGCCAACGTCTGATGATGTGCTGGCAACCGTGGTGCGCGAACCGGTCGGCGTGGTCGCCGGCGTGGTGCCATGGAATTTCCCGCTGATGATCGGCTGCTGGAAATTAGCACCGGCACTGGCGGCGGGTAACAGCGTGATTATTAAACCGGCAGAGCAGTCCAGCCTGAGCATGCTGAAGCTTGCCGGGCTGGTGCAGCAGGCTGGCATTCCCGACGGGGTATTTCAGGTCGTGACCGGACGCGGAGAGATCGCCGGACGTGCGCTGGGATTACATATGGAGGTTGATTGCCTGGCATTTACCGGCTCCACCGCCATCGGCAAGCATTTTATGCGTTATGCCGCCGATTCTAACCTGAAGCGGGTATGGCTGGAGTGCGGGGGGAAATCGCCCCATCTGGTCTTTGCTGATTGTCATCAGCTGGAGCAGGCAGCAGCAGTGGCAGCGGCAGCAATCTTTATCAATCAGGGGGAAGTCTGTATCGCCGGATCGCGTTTATATGTTGAAGCGTCAATTTACGATCGCTTTATCGCATTACTGCTGCGTGAAGCACAGAACTATCTGCCGGGGAACCCGCTGGATCCTTCGACGCGGGTTGGCGCAATGGTTGATAAAACACAGTATCAGCGGGTTTTAGACGGTATTGCGACAGCACAGCAGAGTGGTGCGCAATGCCTGACGCCTTTCCCGGCGGTCAGCGAACGCGAAAACGGTTTTTTCCTCAATCCGGTGATCCTTGAATGTGATAACAGCAATATCGCGATGCGCCAGGAGATCTTTGGGCCGGTGTTGTCGGTATGCCGTTTCAACAGCGAAGAGGAGGCGCTGGACCTGGCGAATGACTCTATCTATGGGCTGGGGGCTGGCGTCTGGACCGATGATCTCAGCCGTGCCCACCGCGTCGCGCGTCGCTTACAAGCGGGTATGGTTTGGGTCAATTGCTACGCCGATGGCGCTATTACCGTACCGTTTGGTGGACGCAAACAGTCCGGATTTGGCCGCGATAAATCAGTTCATGCGCTGGATAAGTATACCGATCCGAAATCCACCTGGATCCAATTCAGCCGCTAAGCGATGAGGTCTGTTTGTGAATACCTTTAATGAACACCTGATTAGCCAGCTGTTACAAGTCGAAACCGCAACGCTGGGGCATATGATCAGCGACGGTTTTATGAGCAGCCAACTGCAATGCGTGTTGCCCGCCATGCGGTGTTGCGGCGCAGCGGTAACGGTGTCGCTGCCTGAAGATGATGGTTATAGCCTGCCGTTAGCACTGGCGGCTGCCCGCCCAGGCGATGTACTGGTAATCGAACGCGTTAATGACGATCGCCATGCCTGCTGGGGAGCGGTGATGACGGCGGCCGCGCAACAGGTGGGGATCGTGGCAGTGATCCTTGATGGCTACATCACCGATCTGTCGGCGATTTGTGCAGATAACTTCCCGGTATGGTGCAAAGGGCGTTCACCGCTGACCACCAAGCGCGGTAAGCGAGGTGGTTCGGTCAATCAGCCAGTGATTTGCGGCGGCGTCACGGTTAATCCCGGCGATATCGTTCTGGCGGATGAAAACGGCGTGCTGGCTCTGCCGGCGCACCGGATGGAAATGTATCTGCAACCAGCGCGGCATATTCAGCAACAGGAACCGCTGATCATAGAACGACTGAGGCAGGGAGAAAGTCTGGCTGAGATTTATCGACTTTAGACACTGACATTTTTGCGGGCAAACATCAGGGTTATAGCACCCGCTCAATCCATCATTGCGGAGAGTTAATGTATGAATAGTTCCATTAATATCCAGGCGGCGAGCGCAGATGTCGCCCCTGAGGTCAATATGCGTAAGATTGCGGTCGCCAGCGTGATTGGTACTACCGTTGAATGGTATGACCTGTTTATCTTCGCCACGGCTTCTGCGCTGGTATTTAATAAAATCTTCTTTCCGGCATTCGATGCGTTAATTGGTACGCTACTGGCCTTCGGCACCTTTGCGTCCGCCTATGGTGCGCGTATCGTCGGTGCAGCGCTGTTCGGTCATTTTGGCGACAAACTGGGCCGCAAGTCGATGCTGTTGGTGTCGTTACTGGCGATGGGGATCTCCACCTTTGCGATTGGTCTGTTGCCCGATTACGCTGCCATTGGCGTATGGGCACCGGTGCTATTGCTGACTTTACGACTGATCCAGGGGCTGGCGCTTGGTGGCGAGTGGGGGGGTGCGGTATTGATGGCGGTAGAACATGCCCCGGCGGGTAAGCGTGGTCTGTTTGGTTCATGGGTGCAGATTGGTGTTCCGGTAGGCACCTTGCTGGCAAATCTGGCTTTTCTGGCAATTGCTGCCTTTTTCCCAGCGGAGGACCTGCTCTCCTGGGGGTGGCGCATACCTTTCCTTGCCAGCGCATTGCTGATTGCGATTGGTCTGTATATCCGTCTCAATATCCATGAAACACCGGTGTTTAAACAGACACAGAAAAGCGAACCTGAGGTCAAAATGCCGCTGGCCGAAATCCTGCGTAAGTACTGGAAACAGGTACTGCTTGGCGGTATCGCCACCATGTCTACCGGCGCGTCATTTAATATTATTGTCGCTTTTGGCCTGACTTACGGAACACAGACGCTGGGTTTTAGTCGTTCCATTATGCTGACAGTGGTGATGGTTTCCTGTGCGCTCTGTATTGTATTACTGCCGGCTTTCGGCGCGTTATCAGACCGTATTGGTCGTAAGCCGGTGATTATTGGCGGGATCATTGCTGAAGCAGTGGTGGCTTTCCCGATGTTCTGGCTGATGGATACACGCGAACTGCCACTGGTATTCCTCGGCTATGGCCTGTTGATGACTGCTTTTGCCGCGAACTACGGTCCTATTGCTACTTTCCTCGCCGAACTGTTTGGCACCCGGGTCCGTTACTCCGGATTGTCGGTATCCTATATGCTCTCTGGTCTGTTGGGCAGCGCCACCACGCCAATTATCACTACCGCATTACTCTCCTGGACCGGTAAAGGTTCTTCGGTGGGCTGGTATATGATGGGGTCGGCACTGGTTTCGTTATTAGCCCTGCTACTGCTGACTGAAACCTTCAAACGCGATCTGAAAGCGACGCAACCGGCTCATACAGGGTGTGAAAATAGTGTTGCCTGAGACCCACAAGCGACTCTTTTCTCTGTCGTGCTGTCAGCACGACAGAATGTTGTCTGACGAAGGAAAGCATAATGAAGCGATTAACTGCGGCTGCCGGCAGTAATTTACCGGTAGGGCCGTACTCACAGGCGGTGATAAGCGGCAATTTGGTGTTTACTGCCGGCCAGATACCGGTAATTCCCGGCCAGCATATTCAGCCTGAGACTTTTGAACAGCAGGTGCGTCAGACATTACGCAACCTTGAGACTGTTTTGCAGGCCGCAGGCTCAGATTTTGATCATGTGGTTAAAGTTAACGGCTATCTTACCGATCCGGCACAGCTGGAACCTTACAATCGCGTTTATGCCGAGATGCTGGGCCATGCGCCGCCGGCGCGTACCACGGTTTGCGTGTCGTTGTGGGGAGTCGCGTTAGAAATAGAGTGTATCGCTGAAGTGATTGATCACCGCCTGCGGGTTTAGATTCTGTCGGCGGGCTTAATAGCCCGCCAGCCGCAAGGCATCCTGGAGATGGGTAAGAAATGCCTCTTCAGCTTTATTGAATTTCAGCGCCTCATTCCACATCAGATACAGCGTCATGCGGCCTATCCCTTCATAAGGCGGTAGTTTCCACAGATGTCCCGCTTCCGCTTCCTCCCTCACCACATGTTCCGGCAAAGCGCCAATTCCCAGCCCGGAACGAATCATGCGCCTGACCTCATCCAGATTGGGGCTGGTGCCAATAATCATCCCTTCGAAAGCATGTTGCGCACGAAATAATGCCAGCGGCGCCAGTACCCCATCCAGTTGCTCACTGGCAAAAGAGACAAAATCCTCATTATGCAAATCTTCTACTGTTAAATGGCGCTGGCCATACAGAGGGTGTGGTTTGCCACAATAAAGAAAATAGTTCTGATGAAGCAGGGGAGTATCGGCCAGTTTCGGCACGTTTTTATGCTTAAGACAGATACCCAGAGCAACCTGATAATGCAGTAATGCATGTTGTACATCAGAACTTGAGCCAGTAGTGATCTCAAAAGTTACGCGTGGATGATGCGTATGAAATTCCGTCAGCATCGTATCCAGAATATCGCTATTCACACCTGATACCAGAGCTAAACGCACCACGCCACTCAGATTGTGTGGAATATCCTGTACCGCCAGCGATAAGCGGGCAATGCTGCCATAAATAACCAGCGCCTCCTGGTAGACTAATTCACCGGCTGAAGTTAGGGTGAAATTTGAACCATTGCGTGCAATCAGGCTTTCATTCAGCCGGTCTTCCAGCCGTTTCAGTGCCAAACTTACCGCAGGTTGTGTCAGATGCAGGCGGATGGCCGCACGGCTGATACTACCCTCCTGTACGATCGCGAGAAAAGTCCGCAACAGATTCCAGTCAAGACGGTCATGAATTTGCGACATATAGGTTTATCCAGTTAATTTTTATCCACCCCCTGTGCAGGCGGGTAAATATAGAGAAGGGGGGCGCCATTCTTTATACAGCTATCTCTCTTTACGTAAAATATTACACGCCGGTGGTGGATGCCGGAAGCGTTGAATCGGGCGTGGACAGGATTAATGGCGGGTTGATCTCTGATGAAGTCGCGCTGTTTGATGGCATTAACCAAAGCTTTCGCAATGGCGCGCAACAGCCTGTGCAAATGAAGTAGTTATGCATTGATCTCATTGTCTGATTAATCTTTTATAACAGGGGGATTTTCGCCCCCCGCTTTTAGTGAAAGCCCCGGCTATCATCATGGACGACAGGGTGCAATTATTAAAGCATCTACAATGCTACCCCAACCGATCTTATTTCAGTGTAAAGTTCTATGGCTTCCCAGCCCATCTCCCGTCCCCAGCCTGACTGTTTAAATCCGCCAAATGGCAGGGCCGGGTCAATAACATGATGAGTGTTAATGCCGATAGTACCTGCTTTCAGTCGTTTTGCCACCAGATGAGCGCGGCTGACATCCTGAGTGAAAATGCTGGCAGCTAAACCGTAAGGCGTGGCGTTAGCCTGAGAAATAATGTCATTCTCCTGTTCATCGGAAAAACGCGTTACGCACAGTACCGGTCCAAAGATCTCTTCCTGCACCACGCGCATATTAATGGTGGTGTTATCAAGAATAGTGGGCTCAACATAAAAACCTTCTTTCCCCCAGCATTTGCCGCCAGTGAGTAAGGTGGCGCCTTCCTGCAAGCCAAGAGTGATATAGTCGCAGACGCGTTGTTGCTGTTCTTTGGAAACAAGTGGGCCCATTTGCGTGTCAGTTGACAGGCCCGGTCCGATTTTCAGCTGCTGCGCCTGCTGTACCAGAGCGGCCAGCAGCTCATCGGCTATCGCATCATGGACATATAAACGCGTACCCGCGGTACAGGTCTGGCCCGTGTTATAGAAGATACCTGAGGCGATGGCCAGCGCAGCTTTCGCCAGATCAGCATCTTTAAATACGATCATCGGTGATTTTCCGCCCAGCTCCAGCGACACCTTTTTAAGGTTGTCGCCAGCGGCGGTAAGAATTTTTTTACCCACTTCGGTGGAGCCAGTAAAAGCAATTTTATCAACATCAGGATGGGCAGCTAATGCTGCACCTGCGTGTTCGCCATAGCCGGTCACCACATTAACCACCCCGCGAGGAAATCCTGCCTCGGCTATCAGTTCAGCCAGACGCAGGGCGGTAAGCGGCGTTTGCTCTGCGGGTTTCAGGACAATGGTACAGCCTGCGGCTAAGGCTGGTGCTATCTTCCATACCGCCATCATAAATGAGAAATTCCACGGCACAATTTGTCCGCATACGCCAACCGGGGTTCTCAGCGTGTAGGCATGGAAGGGGGCAGCGGCTGATAGCGGGATAGTTTGCCCGCAAATCTTGGTACACCATCCCGCCATATAGCGCAGTAATTCGTAGGAAAATGCGATATCACCCCAACGCGCATCGTTAACCGGTTTGCCATTGTCCAGTGATTCGATCTGCGCAATCTCATCCGCATTTGCTTCGATCAGATCGGCCAGTTTCCATAGCAGTTTACTGCGGCTGGCCGGTGTCATATCAGCCCATTCACCCTGCTCAAAAGCAATACGCGCTGCTTTGACCGCAACTGCAATATCCTCTGATGTGCCGGCTGGAACCCGGGTCAGGGGGTTACCATTCGCAGGATTGATAACCTCAAGAAAGTCCCCGTTGATTGCCCCGACCCAGTCACCGTTAATGAACATCTTATGAGGTGCAGAGATAAATTTACGGGTGCTTTCCAGAAGTTGCTGCGCAGAATCAAGCGTCATTTTATGGTAACCTCGCGTGCTTTAACCAAAAGAACCTCACCATCCAGAATGGGTTTGGCGATATCAAAGAAGCGGGCAACCACCGGCGAATTATTATGGGTATCCATGGCGTCCTGATCGACAAAACGCTCATAGGTGGTAAATACACATGGATTAGCCAGATCCTGGCTGACAAAAAAACCAATGGTTGCCGGCTCATGCTCTTCCACATGCAATGTCACTTCTTTCAGGGCATTCGACATCACTTCGGTATAACCGTCTTTAACTTTGATCACTGCAGTAATTGTTAACATTGACAGCTCCTGTTGGTTGATCCTTTAAACGATTAAGCCATTAAATTCAGCAATCCATTTGGGATCAGAGAGTTTTTCGGAGGAAATTGCCTCGCCCAGCGTGCCTTTACGTAACGAAAATACGCGGTCCGCCAGCTGGTGAATAAAAGAGAGATCTTGTTCTACCAGAATCACCGTCAGGCCATAACGTCCGGCCAGCCTTTGCAGTGATTCAGCAATTTCATCGCAAATGGATGGCTGTATCCCTTCGGTGGGTTCATCGAGTAAAATGAGCTGTGGTTCTGCGCACAGGCAGCGGCCAAGCGCCAGTATCTGTTGCTCTCCACCGCTAAGCACCCCACCCTGACGGGTGAGTATGGGTTTCAGGCGAGGCAGTTCTTCAATGACAGCGTCGATTTTCTGGTGGGCTTCTGCCGGGGAGAGATGGATCGCACCCATACGCAAGTTTTCCATTACACTGAGGCTGGAAAAAATTTGTCTGCCCTGAGGCACAATGCCCATCCCCATTCTTGCCCGGGCTTCAGTGGGTAAATGGGTGATGTCCTGTCCGGCCAGAGTAATGGTGCCCTGCGTGGCGGGAAGTAATCCCATCAATGCTTTCAGCAACGTAGTCTTCCCCATGCCGTTATGACCGAGGACACCGACAAGTTCCCCGTTAAACAAAGTCAGATTAATACCAAACAAGATCGGAATATTGCCATAGCCGGAGTGGAGATGGCGGACCGTCAATAGTTCATTTTGCCCAGGATTTGCCAAGATAGACCTCCATTACGCCTGCATGACTGAGGATCCCCTCGACATGGTCTTCTGCAAGAATTTTTCCCTGGTGGAACACGGTGACCTGTTTGCCAATATGCCGGATAAAGTTCATATCATGCTCAACTACCACCAGTGCCTGTTGTTGATTGATTTCCAGGATGATCTCCGCCAGGCAATAAACTTCCTCACTGGTCATGCCCGCCGCAGGTTCATCAAGTAACACCAGCGAGGGCTCACTGGCGATCACCATCGCCAGTTCAACCAGTTGCCGTTGACCATGGGCAAGTTTCCCGACCATGCTGCCAGACAGGCGCGTAATGCCAACGCGTTCCATGGCAATATCGGTTTTATCATTGCGCGCACCGCGGTGTGTGACTTCGCGCAGTGCCAGCCAGATATTTTCGCGTACGGAGAGTCCTTCAAACAGGTTAGGTACCTGGGTCTTGATACCGATACCTTTGCGCGCAATTTGAAACCGTTGTTCGCCGGTCAGTAAATTGCCATTAAAAGTAACCGAGCCGCTTGTCGGACGCTGGCTACCCGTCAGGCAGCGAAAAAAAGTGGATTTACCGGCGCCATTGGAACCAATCAGGCAACGTAACTCCCTCCTCCGTAGCGTGAAATTAATATTATCCAGCGCCCTGACGCCGCCAAAATGTACACTGACATCACGGGCTTCCAGCAATATGGGATTATTCATGCGTCACCGCCGTTTTCACTTTACCGGGACGGAGGGTTTCGGGCAGATGTTTGATCAACCAGGGCAGCAGACCCTGAGGGATAAGCAACACAAACAGGGTCAGTACGCCACCCAGTACAATGTTAGGATCGATTACCCCAGTGGTTCCCAGCCATGCGCTTAAAATTTGTAGCAGTACGCAGGCGATCATCGGCCCGGCGAGTGTCCCAATGCCGCCGACAACCACCCAAATCAGAACCTGAGCACTGTTCGATAAGCTGAAAACCGTGGGACTGACAAATACCGAGGTGGCAAATAGCACACCAGCCATACCTGCAATCCCCGCACCTATAGCAAAAGTAATTAATTTCACCAGCCTGGAGTCATAGCCCAGCAGTTCTGCACGTACTTCATTCTCACGAACTGCAGCAATAACCCGCCCAAAACGTGAACCGATCAACCATTTACTCAACACATAACCCAGCACTAATACCACTACGGCAAATATAAATGCCGCTTGCGGCGAAAGAGGGTCGGCAGGAGAAAATGGCATATTTAGCGGTGGGATATTCGGCATACCATTAAACCCACCGAGTTGTGCTTCACCAATATGCCAGGCATCGCCCGATGAACTGTTAGCCAGTTTGAACAGAATCAGGGTGGCGGTAAGGGTGATAACGCCAAAGTAAATATCACTAAGGCGGCCATAAAAAATAAAATAACCAAGAATGATGGCGAAAAGCATTGGCGCAAGCACTCCGATAGGGATCGCCCAGGTAGAATCAGTCAAATTGATACCCGCTACCGCGTAGCCATAGGCACCGAGACCGAAAAACATCGACTGGCCAAAGCAAAGAAGCCCGCCATGTCCCCAGATTAAAGCCATACTCAGCGCAAACAACGCCAGACTGATATACACACTGGCATTAATCAACGAATAAAGATCCAGAGCATTGGGTAGCACTATCAGTGCCAGGCAGCCAAGTACGATAGCAATTATATTGCAGGATAAGGTCGCTGAAATTTTCATGCTGCCCTCCGTAAAATCTTGCCGGTAATGCCGGTAGGGAGCAGCCGTAACAAGATCAATGCTGCGAGCAGCAGGGCTATATCACCAAAAATAGGATTGCTCAGGAAGGTAGTTATCGAACCGATGCTTCCGAGTAATGTTGAACTGAGTGAAACACCAGTGATAATGCTGGCGCCGCCGGTGATCACTGTAATAAAGGCTTTGGCGATATAGGCCGCGCCCATGGTGGGAACCACACCTGACAGTGGCGCCAGCAGAGCGCCGGCAAGACCACTTAGGGCGGCCCCGACACCAAATGTGTAAGCGTAAGTACGCGACCGGTTGATACCCAGCGAAGCCGCCATTTCCGGGTTCTGCATGGCGGCTCGGGCAATAAGTCCCATGCGGGTGTAACGCATCACCAGATAGCCACTACTCACTATCACCAGACCAATCAGCACCATCATCTGACTGTAAAGACTGATACTGTATCCGGCAAAAGAGACACTACCCAATGGTGCAGATATACCCTGAACGCTGTTACCAAATAGCGTGGTAGCCAGCCCGGTTAACAGCAGACTTAATCCCCAGGTCGCCAGCATCGTGTCAATCATCCGCCCATACAAATGCCGGATAATTAAGCGCTCAAGGATCATGCCAAACAGACCAACAGCCAGAGGAGCCACCACCAGTATGGCAATCCAGACATTAATTCCAGCCCTGGTAGCATAAATAGCCGCAAACCCTCCCAGCATAATAAATTCTCCGTGGGCAAGGTTGATAACTTTCATCATGCCGAAAATAACAGCGAGGCCGATTGAGATTAAAAGGAGCTCGCCAACCGAGTCGATAAGCTGGATCAATGTCAGCAGAAAATAATCCACGGTAATACCTCCTCAGGGATTAAGAACCACACGGCCAACCACATTGCCTTTGCGCAGATCGTTTAAGGTCTCGCACAGACAGCTGAGTGGTTTTTCGGTGATGGGCAGTGATTTCAGATTACCTTTGCGCGCGAGAGTAATCAGATCCTGAAGTTCGGCCAAAGACCCGGTGTAAGTTCCGATGATTGATAGCGCTTTAAATGGCAGCACCGGCAGCCCAACATTGATCGATCCCCCTTGCAGTCCGACTAACACAATGCGCGCACCTTTCGCACAACTATCAATAGCCAGCTGTAGCGTTTGTGGCAGCCCGACAGTATCGACTACACCAAGCAGTTTATTGTCGGCCAGCGCTTGCAGTGAAGAACTGCCCGCATGGCGGGTATTAAGAATCTGAGTCGCCCCTAAATCCTTTGCTGCCTCCAGTCGGTCATCTGAAATATCGCAGACAATAATGTTGGCAAAACCTAATTCTTTCGCGATGCCGACGGCATTAAGGCCGAGACCTCCGGCACCAATAATGGCAACAGCGCCGCCAGCCTTCAGCGGTTGCAACTGTTTAAGCGCGCTAAATACTGTCAGACCTGAGCAGGCAAGAGTGGATGACCATGCCGGATCCAGATCACCTATATCAACCAGATACTTCGCTGCGGGTACAACTACGTAGTCGGCATAACCACCGTGACGAAAGATGCCGAGCGAGCGGCCATTCTCACAGTGATTTTCCGTCCCTGCGTCACAGGCGATACAGCTCCCGCAGCCAAGCCAGGGATAAACCAGCCGCCGCTGACCAATTAATGCCGCACTGGCGTTGTCGCCGACAGCTACCACGTCACCAACAATTTCATGCCCCATCACCAGAGGAATCGGCATGGAGGAATCAGCGAAATTAATTCGCTGCCCATTCCCTAAATCCTGATAGCCGTCCTGAATATAGATATCGGAATGGCATACTCCTGCATGTGTCACACGCAATAAAACATCTTGTGGACCCAGTTCAGGGAGGGGGTGCTCAACTTTTTCAACCTGCGCCCCATATTGCGGCAAGATATAGCTTTTAACCTGAGCCATAATTATGCCCCGGCCTTGATAACATACTGTTTATTGTCATTGGGATTGGCGACCAGATTACACACTGCCGCTGTATCTGCCGGTGTTTGCTGCGGATATGACTCAAGCACTTGCCATGCACCGTCATGAACTTTTCCGAGGTGGATATCGACAGTGCAATGATGGGTTTGGTGATCCAGCAGGGAAATACCGCCAGGTCCATCCACCGATGAACCTTTCTCTATTGCGTCAATAAATGCCATCCGTTCAATGGAATTGGCAGCCCGAATGCCATTCGCCCAGTGCATAACCGCGTACCACCCATTGATGGCGGTTTCATTCAGATAAGGTGTTTTAGCGCCAAATTTTTTCGTCATTCTTTGCAGGAACTGCTGATTTTTGGGGGTGTCCAGCTCCTGGAAGTAGGCATAGGCTGCGATAATGCCTTCACTTTCTGCCGGGTTGAGAATTTTATTTTCGTTTCCTGCGCCAAAATCACTCGACACAATTGGGATCTTCCCGGCCATACCCGCCGCCGCCCATTGGCGGAAAAACGAGATATGATTGCCACCGACCAGTAGTGAGTAAACGATGTCAGGTTTTTCATTCTGGATTTTTTTGATCGTTGCACCGAACTCGGTGACGTCGAGGGGAAAATAATCGTTAGCAACCACTGTGCCACCAGCATCCTGAGTATATTTTTTTACCCAGTCACTGGAGATATGACCAAAATTGTAATCGGCCGCAATGATATAGATTTTCTTGCCAAAATTTTTAATGGCATAAGGAATAATGCGCGATACCGTTTGAGCCGGTGTGGTACCGACGGCGAAACAGTTTCTGTCACAAACTCCGCCTTCGTACAGCGAAGGATAGAAGTAAGGAGTCTGATAACGATGGAGAATAGGGCGGATAGCTTCACGTGAGGCGCTGGTAATGCCGCCAAAAACCACCGCAACGCGATCGCGTGTCGCCGCCTGAGTTGCAAACTGGGTGTAGTACTGAATATTGGATTGCGGATCATATTTAATCAGTTCTACCGGACGTCCAAGCAGTCCCCCCTGATCATTCAGGTCATCCACTGCCTGTTCAACACATTGCATAGTGGGAAGACCGTAAATATCCAGCCCACCAGACTGATCAAAAATGGCCGCAACTTTTATTGGCTCCGCCGCCAGAGTCCGTCCGGTCAGGCTTATAAATGGTGCTACCGCAAGGGTAGCCATACTACTTTTTAGTAAAGAACGCCGTGAAATTGCCATCGTATTTTTCTTCTCCCATGCAAGTGACGGGCTTCAGCACCCTGAGAGAAAAATTTACCAAGTTATATTTCACTTTTCAAATATAATATTTGTAATTATATCATCCAGGCAAAGGAGGCAGTGCCTGGACAATCTCAAAATGCAGGTCTCGGGCCTTCGCCAGATAGATGGTCGGTGTCAGACAACCCTGAACCACCTGCTGGTGTCCGCGCACACTTTGATAGCGCAGACCTTCATAAGCTGAATTTAGTGAAGAAAGAGATAATCCACCTGCGCGTTTGACCAGTGCTGAGAAAAAATGGATGGCTTCGTAACAAGACTGACTCAACACGCTCTGTACTGGTGCATGTTGACCAAAGGCTGCACGATATTGATTCATAAAGTGGCGGTTTTCGGCGGTATCCAGTGAGTTGAAGTAACTGGCGGCACAATAAAGATTATGATTGTGTCCGGAACCAATGCCCATCAGGATATTCTCCTCGATAGAACCGGACAGGCGCAGCACACGACCCGATAAACCCGATTTAGCAAAGGCCCGATTAAATAGCACACAGTCAGTTCCGACCAGTGAAACAAAGACAATGTCCGGGTTGGATTTTTTAATATTATTAATGACCTGCCCGATATTGGTCTGACCTAAGCCGAGATAATCCTCCCCAACAATTTCCCCATTATTGCGCTGAATGATGTTTCTGACAGCATCATGAGAGGCTCTTGGCCAGATGTAATCATTGCCGACAATAAACCATCGCTGAGCTTTAAGATTTTTCATCATCCAGTATATTGCTGCGGGGAACTGCTGGTGTGGGGTTTCTCCTATGGCATAGACGCCCGGCGTGTTCTCACCGCCTTCATACAACGGAGCAAATACATACGGAATAATCCCCGCGAAGGCTTCACGCAGGGCGACGCGTACGCTCGAAAGGTGAACACCTACCAGCACATCAACCTGATGTTCTTTGAACAGCTGCCAGCTTCGGGCGACCACCTGCTGTGGATCGCCACCGGCATCTGCGGCAAATAGTTCGATTTGAAGCTCAGAACTGCGGTTTATCTCTGCGGCAGCCAGTACAGCACTGTACTGACAGGAGGGGCCCCAGATAGCATCCGAGCCATGAAAGGGCACCAGTAACCCGATGCGCAATGGTTTTGCTGGCCTTATATCTGTTACGGTTTTTCCGGTGTTTGTCATTCGCGAGTATCTGCCACCCGACGCTACAGGGCGTGCGCGTAACCAGAGCAAGGCATTATCATTTGTTAAATCAGTCTGTGTTTGCATGACGTTAACTCACGATGAGGATGGAGATTTAATGCAAGAAACGTGCAAACTTCTGATGGCGAAACTGCTTTCTTTGGATGATTTAAAACAGATGTAGTGCTAACATTTCCGCCAGTCTCCCCCCTATTTAATGATGCAACCAGATGTCGGACAAACCGCTCAATGAATATCTCGCCCATTTACTGGTACAGGCCAACCGGCATGTAAACCGGCAGTTGTCTATGGACGGGATAACACTTGAGCACTGGCGTGCACTAAAATTTATCTCTGATTTTGATGGGCCGACGATGCGCCAGTTATCTGAAGAATTGATGCAGAATATGCCAACACTGACCAAGATGCTGGACAAAATGGTAGCTGAAGCGCTGGTATATCGAGTCCCGGATGAAATCGATCGTCGCAAAGTACGCCTGTATATCAGCGACAAAGGACGCAGCGTTTTGCGGGATCAGAATAGTCTGGTTACGGCGAATCAGGGAAAAATGGAAAATGCCTATGGCACTGCGGAAGCACAGATGCTGAAAGAGATGCTGGAGCAATTTATCAAGTCTACCCCGCAATGACCAGTTTTCCGTTGATCAGTACATCCGATGGTAGCAATTTTTTCCCTGTAATGGTGAACACTGCCCGGCAGTAAAAAATATGACGGCAGGAATGCCGGTCGTACCCAGCGTCGCGCAGGAGGCAATAATAACCATTTCGCGGGTGCGTAAATCCAGCCCGGGGCGGATATACAGATCTCCGCACTCCCATTCCAGTACGTATTTATCCCCATCGTGCCAGATAGAATGCACCTCTTCACCACCAAACATGGCGCGAAGGCTGGTGCGGTGGGTTAGCCCATAGCACCAGTCATCGCAGCTGCCATTAACCGGGATCTCAATTGGCCCCGGACCTGAAGGTGGCGATACGGACGGATATCATCACGGCACGAGCTGGAATAACTGATGTCGCAGATTTTCAGCAATTCCAGTTGTTCAACGCAGCTTTCCAGAAGCACACCACATGGCTCAGAAGGTTATCGTAGTCTTGATTGCTCCCACTAACGCGTCCTGTGTTTCGGTTAATCCTGAAGGATGGTACCAGTACTGTAGTTCGGGCTGTATCGCCAGCCATGGCGTGGCCTGGATTCTGTAGTAAAGCGAGTAAGACAGGCTGCGCTGTGGTACCGGCGCCCATAAAGAATTACTGGTATCACTAATGCCGTTAACCAGGTTTTTTTCATTTTGCCGGCGTATAAAATGCTCGCTGGGTTCGATCCAGGTTACGCCGAAGGCCAGCATATCATCAGGTCTGGATTCGAACAGGCCGCGATAGCGTAGGGCGCTTGAGTTAACATATTTAAAATACATGGTTCTTTGGTCGGCCAGCCCGAAGCTGTTAGAAAAACTCAGTCCGCGATTCCTATCGTTGCCGACAGTCGTCAGTTGCTGATTAACCGATGAATAGAGATACCATGAGTTATCATGGGTTTTATATCCGTCCGGATCGTTGACACCGCTTTCCTGGCTGCGTCCTTCATAAAGATCCGTTCGTTCACCATTGGTGAATAAAACGCCGATATTATACGCACCCGATAAGCCGTTTATTTTCGTGGTTCGCCAGAGAAGTTCTACCGGAAGAAGAACACCTTTACTGCCTGTTGTTGACCAGCTCCAGGCATGACTTCTCTGGTTGGCGGTTGGGTTATATTCCAGAATGCCGGTTTTGAATGTCACTTCAGGCGTGATTTTATACTGAAAAGCCGTTCCCCATGTATGTACGTTCCAGTTATACCACAGACCGGACTTGGCCGATTTGCCGCCGCACAGGCTGATTAACTGGAAATCACAGTTAACAATAAGGTCAAAGTCCTGATTTTTATTTATCAGCCCTGTTCGCCAGCTGAGTTTTCTGTCGAGAAAGGTTCGGCTGAAGGTAAGCCAGCCAAGTCGCGTAACCGATTGCCCACCATTTGCCGCTTCCTGCGCCTGGTCATTACGCGGTATACGGCTATCGATCAGACGTTCTGACGTCAGGTCATCATCATGATTGCGGTTGACGATATTGCCATCGATTTTGGCATCAGGAATCCCGGTATACATTTCCAGATCCTGAGTAAAAGTCAGCGCGGTATCATCGACAAAAGCATAATGTTTGTCCTTGTTATAACCGCCAGCGAGGTTATATGCACTTTCAGTAAGATAAGCCAGACGAAAAGTAAATCCATGTTCTTTCAGATCACGCCTTACTCCCCACATATCACCCAGCAAAGGCTCCGTTACCGGTTTATCATAACCGAGTACGCGATTACTCCAGGTATTTTGCTGGTTTTCTGCAGCTGATGTGCCAGCAGAGAGTAATGTTGACATTATAATAATAGGAAAAAGGTGCTGGTGTTTATTTGTTTTTTTCATGATGCTTTCCGAATAATTTAAAAGGTAACATTCAGGTACAACATGCCATCCCTCTCTTTATTTAAAGAGAGGGGGGGTAATCTGTTATTTAGTGAGACAGTTTTGGTTGATTATTTATTTGGTTTTCTTTTTTGTTTTTATTATCAGACAACATTTCTTTTTCCATATTGTCATTAAAGCCAAATGTATAGGTCATAACCGCCGTGAAAATAAATGAAAAAATAATGGAGAAAATAAATCCAGTAAAGGCAGGGCCATAAAAAATAGGCAAAGACGCCAGTCCTGGAATGCCAGGGGCTAATGAAGTCGCACCGATGAAACCGCAGATGCCTCCACCAATGCCCCCGCCAATCGTTGCCCACAGGAACGGTTTCTTATAACGCAGGCTGATACCATAAATAATCGGTTCAACAATACCGAACAGACCGGTAACGGTAGCAGGGCCGGCAATTTGCTTGATCTTCGGGTTCTTCGTTTTGAGAAAGACACCAAACGCTGCACCTGCCTGGGCAAAGTTTGACGGGGCAAATAGCGGCTTCAGCGTATCGTAGCCATGAACCGAGATATTGTTGTACATAATCGGAACAAAAGCCCAATGCAGCCCAAATATCACCAGATATTGCCAGCCAATACCGGTCACAACACCCGCCACCATCGGACTTAGGTTATAAATATATTCATAGCCTTGCGCCAGCCCAAGACTGAGCCAGGTACCCAGCGGACCAATCGCTATCAGGGTGACAGGGACAATAACCATCAGACAGATAAGCGGATTGATAAAGTTGCGAATGCTGTCATGCAGAATACGATTGAGGAAACGTTCAAGCAGCGAGAGCAACCATACAGAAAAGATGATCGGGATAACCGACGAGGTATAGCGCATCAGTATCACCGGGATAGCGAAGAAGTCCAGTGCAGCCTTATCATTAAACATTGCAATCAGTGTCGGGTAGACCAGAGCCCCTGCTACGGAAAGTGCCACAAAGATATTTGCAGCAAATTTTTTCGCTGAAGTGATGGCAATGGCGATCGGAAGAAAATAGAAAATACTATCAGCCGCAGCGAACCAGATAACATAAGCACCACTTTCTTTTGACATCCAGCCAAGTGAGCTTAGCATCAGCAGCATCCCTTTGAGGATACCTGAGGCAGCAAGCGCGCCAAGGAAGGGGGTGAAAATACCAGAAATAATATCAACCGTTCTGGAAAATAACGTTTCTTTCTGTTCGCTTTGAGACGTTTCCCGCGTGTTGTTATTTGCTGTTTCATCAGAATGTTGTAGCAGGCTCTGAATGGCGTTAAATACTTCACTGACGCGGTTTCCGATAATGACCTGATATTGTCCGCCACTTTCAACAACACTGATAACACCGTCAATATCCGTTGTAATAGCTTTGTCTGCGCTGCTGGTATCTTTAAGTTTAAAACGCAACCTGGTGGCGCAATGTACCAGACTGCTTATATTGGCCTCCCCACCTATCGAAGCCAGAATTTGCTGAGCTGTTTTTTCAGTATCCATAATGAATCCTGTTTTTATATAAGGTTTATATGGGGGTGTGCCCGCAATAAATGATTACGGGCGAAAAAAATTTGATTAACGGTTACGTCCGGCCATGCGTTTTATTGTGTGACGTTTACCTTTAATGGAGATCGCCAGCTGGTAAATATTTTCCGGCATGGCGGTACCGGCATAGCCGCCGTCACCGATGGCATGAATATCTGCACCGGTCTGCTTCATCATCAAAGCGATAAGGCGGATAGTATCCGGATCGGCACCTTCGACAGAACTGTTCAGAAATGAGAGGGCCAGGGTTCCGGGTTTATACGTATGGGTAAACTCAACGCATTCCCTGACGTGATCCACGGTAATGCCGTGTCGCGAACCTGGTGCAGGTAAGGTAATAACATCGGCGCCGGCATCAATCAGCTCACGGATAATCTCGGTTGACGGACGACTGCTTAACGGGTCGGCAAGGACTTTCTCCAGTGTGCCATCTTCCCACTTACCCGCACAGATCAGTACCTCATCCCCCAGAACCTTCTTAGCCAGTCGGGTTGCTTCTGTGATGGTGCTGAGTGTGGTGCCGGAAGACGGGTTGCCGCCCAGGACCACAAAGTTTGCGCCGGTTTCACGGATACGAATCAGATTCTCTTCACTGGCGATACGTCCGGCATTGATCACCACATATCGGTCACCTGCTACCTGGCCGTCAACAGCCGGACATTCCAGGTAGATACCTACCGGGATCCCCGCCCATTGTTTTATCTGTTCAATGCTGTAGGGCTTATCGGCCAGAACGCCATGGCTCATTTGGGTCAGGCCCCGGTTTTTCTGCGGGTTGATGGTGTCATAGCCGTTCAGCATTACCATATCTGCCCCAAAAGCAGCCTGAATTTCAGCATTGGTTACGCCATCAATCAGCCCCGTATTCAGCATTACATGCTGCTGCCCCATAATCACCCGGCCTTCTGAGGCGAAAATTGACTCCTTAAGCTGAGTCGCTGACATTTTCTGTATTTCACTGTTGTTACTCGAAATCAACCGCATAACCATTTCTGAATCCCCTTCATCACATGAGCTGTAGTGGATTTACCTGCCGTGATTGAGAAAAAAATCAGTTAGCAAGTAAAACCTTATGTCGCATAACTTTACATAAAAATAATATTATGTGAAGTATTATGGTGTGATGAAGATCATGTTATGAGTAATTAAAAAATAAAATTGTTTAAAAACATATTGTTATTTTATTTTTGTATCTTCAGGGATTAATGGTCATTAACGAATTTAATTTATTTCATGAATGACTGGGCTGTCTGAGCAGCCCGCAGCAGGTCTACGATTTATTTTTAGCATGCAGAGGTTCCACGACACTAATTCCTCGCTGAAGGTTTTGATTAAGTGTTTGATAATCTTGCAATATAAGTGCAATAAACAGCGTGTCCAGCAGGTTTAACTGAATAACGCGCGCGACGGCATTTTGTCCAAGGAGTGGCCCGCTTCTGGCCGGGCTGAAAATGGAAAGATCGGATGATTGTGAAAGCGGTGAGCGGTCGTCATTAGTGATACAGATAATGCGAACCCCACGTTTGCGGGCTATTTCCACGGCATTTAGCAATTCCCGCGTATCGCCTGACTGGGAGATGACTACCATCACGTCCCCTTCGCCAAGCTGGCAGGCCACCATCAGCATAAGGTGAAAATCACTGTAAGTATGGCTGTGAATCCCTATCCTCAGCAATTTATGTTCGAAATCCTGACAGACAGAGGCCGAGCCGCCGACCCCGAGTAACACCACGTGCTGCGCCTGATGTAGCAGGCTGGCCGCCTGATTGATGACATTCACATCTGCTACAGATTGTGCTTCCTTCAGAGCCTGAATGGAGTTGGTAAATACCTTCTCCATTACGACAGAAAGGTTATCATGCTCAGAGATTTCTTCTTCTTTTTCAAACGGAAGAACATCAAAGTAAGCCAGCAAGGCGCTGCGTAGCTCACGGAAGCCTGAGTAACCCAGCTTCTTGGCAACTTTGACTATCATCGGTTCAGAAACACCTAGCGCTGTTGCCGCTTCCCTGATACTGATTCCCTGCGACAGATTTCCTTTAATCAGCAGCCAGTCGGCAATACTTCGTTCTTTGTTGTTGAGTGACGAAAGGGACATACGGATCTTCGCCCCCGTTGCCAGCACACTCTCGCCTTCCTGTTCAGGAAAAAAATCGGTCATTTTGTACTCTCATGGTTAATCAGTCTGGCATCCATATTCACTTAATACTTTACAGGGGTCAACTTCACATGGTGTGAATTTGTTGTGATATCACTGGAAAGGGTGAAGTTTTATCTGGTTTTTTCTGTTGTAAATTTTTGTTTTAAATCATTGTGTTATTTGTTTTTTTAGTGATATTGCTGACTTTGCATTTTTTAATATCAACAAAAAACTTCACACATAAATATAAATATGTGAATATAATGGGCGTGAGAGACAGTGGCGTTAGGGCTAAAGCCATATTGGCTGACCATAACTTCACATAAGCGATAAGAGGTGTGAAGCGTTTGCTGTTGATAAATCAGACCAGTGGTCATAACGCACGCCAAACGTTGAAACCAGCACATGGCTTATCGAATCTGGCTATTACCCGTGGAGAGAAAAATGAAAATTGCTGTTGGTTGTGATCATGTTGGTCTGCTACTGAAACCAGAAATCATTCACCACCTGGAGAGCAAGGGCATCCAGGTCATTGATAAAGGAGCGAACAGCACCGAGCGTACTAACTATCCGATTTACGGTAAAGCGGTTGCAGAATCAGTCAGTAGCGGTGAGGCTGAGCTGGGCATCCTGATCTGCGGTTCAGGTGTGGGTATCTCCATTACTGCCAATAAAGTGCCCGGTATCAGGGCGGTGGTTTGTAGTGAGCCATACTCTGCTAAGCTCTCGCGTGAGCACAACAATACCAATATCCTCGCGTTTGGGTCGCGGGTTGTGGGTAGTGAACTGGCAAAAATGATCGTTGATGAATGGCTGAACGCCGCATTTCAGGGGGAACGTCATCAGACCCGTATCGACATGATTACCGCTCTGGAAAATGAGGTGCATCATGGCTAAGTTCTGCCCCTCGATGATGTGTATCGACTTCTCGCGGCTTGCCGAAGAAATTGATGCGCTTGAAAAGGGTGGGGCAGATATGTTCCATCTGGATGTGATGGACGGACACTTCGTGCCTAATTTTGCCCTTGGTCTGGAAGATATTAAGGCCATTTCAAAGCTGGCTAAAATTCCCTACGATGTTCATCTGATGTTGTCAAATCCGGACCCGTATATTGAGTCCTTTGCCCGGTTGGGCTGTGAGATTATTTACGTTCATGCCGAAGCGCCCGCCCATCTCCATCGCACCCTGTCAAATATTCGTCACGCTGGCGCGAAGTCTGGCGTGGCGCTTAATCCTGGCACGCCGGTATCTGCTCTGGAAGAAATTCTGGATGTGACTGATGTGGTGCTGGTTATGTCGGTCAATCCAGGATATGCCGGCCAGGCGTTTATTGATGGTTCAGTTGATAAGATCGATCGTATTCATGAGTTGATCCGCAGAAAAGGGTATCAGACCCGGATAGCGATAGACGGCGCCATTTCACCACAGGTTGTTGCGCGACTGGCCGGTAAAGTGGAGTACTTTGTCCTTGGAACCGCGGGCTTGTTCAGAAAAGATATAAGTTATAAAGAGGCACTGGATTCACTTTCAGCTCTGGTAAACTGAATATAATTTAAAATCTCAGTTCCTGTAGCAACCAACCCTGCATAATGCAGGGTTTTCTGGCGAGCCGGTAAGTAAACTGCCAACTTACCGGCATCACCACGGTCAGCCGGTATAGCTGCTCATATTCTCTATAACCTGACGCGCCAGGGTCAAATGATCCATCTCCCAACATGTCGGGCTAAAGAGTTCAGCTGACCAGACACCATCAAAACCGGTCGATTTAACGGCATCGGTCCAGGCCTGGATATCAATATTGCCCTCACCAGGCATATACGCGCGCAGCACGGTCTCTTGCCATTTTTCGTCAGCCACAGGTTTACGTCCATCGCAAAAATGAACACCAAAAATTAATGCCGGATCGAGTGCGGCAACATCTTCCGGGCGGGTTTTACCGGTGGCATAGAGATGCCAGAAGTCGATAACCAGACCGACATTAGGTTTGCCAATCCGGCGTATGACTTCCAGCGCCTGTTCCATGGTATTAAATTTGGTATGTGCAATGACTTCAATTTGATAGCGGACACCATATTGCTGGCCGATATCGGCGATGGTCGAGATATTCTCCGTCATGATGTCGAGGATCTGTGCCTCAGGCAGATGGTCTATACCATGCTGCGCAAGAATCTGAATCGTGGGACACTCAAGTTCAGCTGCAATCTGCGTCAGTTGTAATGCTTCGCTAAGCATCGTTTGTTTTTCAACACTTTGATGGCGCTCAATATCGATCAACGCATTGAGGCAGGCTGTTTGCAATCCATATCCACTGACCACTTTTTTAAGCGCGTTGGTGCTGCCACCGTTAGCAAGATAGCGCAGCAATTTATAGTGTAGAAATTCCAACCCATCGTAACCGGTCTCCGCCGCGATTCGTGCCTCGGTTACCACATTACAATAGTGGGTGGAAATGCCATGCAGTGCTTTAATCATGATTTACCTCTGACTCTGTTGGGGGCTACTGGCGAAGCCACAGTAGCGGGGGTATCTGAGGGGTGTTTACTCAACCGGTGGGCGAGTAGCTGTTCGATATCATCGAGCGCGACGCCGCGGGTTTCCGGTACGAAACGAATAAGAAAAAACAGGCAAAACAGATTAAGCGCCGCAAAAATCCAGAAGGAGAATGCACCATGAAATGCCTGTTGCAACGATGGAATCTCATTGAGCATGGGGAAGAACTGGGTCACCAGGAAATTAAATATCCACATCAAACTTACGGCGATGCCCATGGCATACCCCTTAATTCGCGGTGGGAAAATTTCAGAAATCAGCACCCAGCACCCGGCACCCCAACTGATAGCGAAGGTCACCATAAATATCAGTGCGGAGAAAATGGCGAGATACCCATTTTGCTGGTTGAGCATACTCCAGGAAAGCAGCAACAGAGCGACTATTGAACCAACAGTACCTGCTTTCATCACCGGCAGTCGGCCAAAACGGTCAAACAGGTTCATGGCGATAAAAGAGCCCATAGCGTTGAGCAAACCGATAAAGATAGTCTGGAATAACACGGTATCTTTGCTCATCTCGCCGGTCTGCAGGATCAGCGGTGCGTAGTACATCACGATACTGGCACCGGTAAATTGCTGCAATATGGCAATACTACAGCCGACAATTAGCGCGTAACGTAATACCGGGGTGCGCAGAATATAGCCGAGCTTGCCATGTCCACTGGCGGAATCACCGGTTTCCTTACGCACAGAGAAAATCTGCTCTGCCTCATTCGGATTGAGAGCAGGATAGATTTTTTTCAGTACCCGTATTCCCTGGTCAACACGCTGGTTATTGATACACCATTGCGGCGATTCTGGCAGAATCAGGGTACAAAACAGCATCAGCAAGACTGGCACAAATTGCGCTCCCATCATCCAGCGCCAGCCTTCATCTACCAGCCAGACTTCCGACATCCCGCGGCCAATCAAATAATTGACCAGAAATACTGTGGTCTGGGAGCCAACCAGAGAAAGATTAAATATTCCCGATGCTTTCCCTCTGATCCTGGCCGGGGAAATTTCTCCCATGTACATTGGAGCAACTGTGCCGGCAAGGCCGATACCCAGTCCGGCAATGATGCGAGCTGCGGAAAAAATGGTAAATGAGTTGGCAAAAGTCGAGCCGACCGCTGACAGTGCAAAAGCCAGCGTGGCCAAAAGCAATACCGGTTTACGACCATATTTATCAGCCAGCCGGCCTGCGGCCAGCGAACCTAAAATACAGCCAACGAAAATACTGGAAACTACCCAGCCGGTTTGTGATGGATCCAGCTGGAAATAAGTTTTAATCGAATCCACGGTGCCAGAGATAACCCCGGTGGAATAACCGAACATCACACCGCCGAGTGTGGCGATACAACATAAGCTATAAACATAGCGGGCATTATATTGGCCGTTACTCTGCATGGTCGCCACCATATAACTCTGACTTTTGGTCGTTATTCTTTTTCGCAAAACGTTCAGCTGAATTTTTTTTGTAATCCAGTAATGACTTGTTAATATTCATTTCAGATCCTTAAAATAATAGAATTCCACAGCCTTATAAATAAGGCTGGTATCGATTTTTGCTAGTTTACAGGCTAAATAAATTTAGTTCTTTATGTAACCTGTCAGCCAGAACTTTTTATAGCGTGCAGGTGGAATGCCGATCATATTCTGAAATATACGATGGAAATTATTCACATTGTCATAGCCTACTGCATTAGCAACCTCAGTTACTCCTAAACGGGTGCTTAATAGCAAAGACTGCGCTTCACCGATTCTTCTTCTGGTCTGATACTGTTTTGGTGAGTATCCGGAATACGATTTAAAAACATGTGCAAGGTAAAAACGATTTATATTAAGCGCCGTAGTGATCGATGTCAGTGCGATATCATCTTTATAATGCTCGTCTATAAAATCCTTGATGCGCTGGCCAAGTAATACCGCTGGAGTCTCACAAAGTTGCTTATTTTCAATCCAGATATTACGGCAAAGCAGGAGCAGTACACTCAATAAACTATTACCAATTTCCGCTGCATAAGGCCTTTCACTGCTTACATGGTGCCACATCTGATAAAAAATATGACAAATTTCCTCATAAAAATCACCCGCAGGCATTACGGCTACCTGTGACCGTGGGCAGAGAAAATTTGTGGGTAATCCTTCAAACTTAAGTTGTTCAACGCCACAACTGAAGATCAGAAGATCATCGCTGGGATGCGGGTTTTCATCGTGCAGAATGCCCACATTGAACAACATCAGATCACCCTGCTTAATCTGATAGCCGCGCCCGTCAATATTGTAAGTGCCACTTCCTTTAACAATAAACATTAGCTCGAACCGCTCATCATGCTTGTGCATCACACGGGGTATTGCGGCTTCTTCCCCCTCAGCTTTACAAATAAACATAAGTCTGGGGCGGTAGCCATTCTCAAAACCGACAGAATCAGGATGTTCATTAACACAGTATGTAAGCATGATGTCTCCAGTAATGTGATCGTATTCTTGCATCATTGCGGCCTGACGTAGTCATCAAATTTGCTTTTTTATAAACTATAACACACTGATTTTTAGTTTCTTTATGATTTCCATGCAGGTTAATCTCCCGATTGTTGTTATGTTACAAACCAGCGCAAGCACAAATTTGATCACCATCACATTTTATGGTGTATAAAAAACACACTAGCGAAATATCATCGACTATCAGTTGCAGAATTGCAAAATTCGTTCCAATTTACGGCCGGGTTATTTTTTTCCGCAGACTAACCATAACATTTCCTCTTAGTTAATTTTTATCATCAAAATGCCCTATCACGGCGACGGGTATGGATGGTGTAAACATTGGCATTTGCTCTCATTTCGCTGTGTATCACAGAGTACATTTATCTTTTAACTCATTATTAAATATGACTTTTATTTATTATGGAATGGTTGGTTTTTTTTGGTGAAACGTGTTTTTTAGCTATTTTTTTGAATATCTCCATTCTTGCTTTGTCAATGTTTTTAAATGAAGTTGAGATGTTTGTCACTAAATTGAGTGTATTTTTGTTAAATTTTTGATCCATGCCACGGTGTGAAATTTCTAATTTATCCATGTGTGGTATTTTCGTTTCGTATTGCTATATCTTTGCCACAACAGCAGATGACAACTTTATTTCAGCTGTTGGCTTGTTCATAAAAACCGGATTTTTACCGGGCGGCTAGAGAAGTAATTAACTAGCCATAAAAAATATCTGTTAATTAGGTTTCTGATTATATCGCTACAAGTAAAAATTCCAGGCATCTCAATAAGGACGAATACAACGCATAACGGCTAAAGCGCCATGTTCCTTTACCCTTACAACCAGATGGATAGCCAGATATGTATAGTAAAACTAACCTGCAGAATCCTCAGCGAATGAAGTTGATCACCACCATATCGACTATAGGTGGTTTGTGTTTCGGTTATGACACCGGAGTTATCTCTGGTGCGCTAATTTTCATGAAGTACGATTTTAATCTCAGCCCAGCTCAGGAAGGAATGATTACTTCTTTTTTGTTATTTGGCGCTGCGATAGGATCATTATTTGGCGGGTATCTCTCTGATAAACAGGGGCGGCGGAAAAATCTTCTTTGGGTGGCGGCAATATTTATCTTTGGGGCACTGGGCACCGCGATTGCATGGGATGTTCCCTCAATGATTGTCGCGCGTTTTATGCTGGGACTGGCGGTAGGCTGTGCCTCTGTCACGGTTCCTATCTATATTTCTGAACTTGCCAGAGCCGATCAGCGTGAACGACTGGTGACGGTGAATGAGTTGATGATTGTCACCGGACAGTTTCTTGCCTATTCGGTTAATGCGGCGATTGTTAACCTGTATCCTGATATGTCTCATAGCTGGCGGATAATGCTAGCACTGCCGGCGCTACCTGGAGCCCTGTTGTGGATCGGCATGTTGATGATGCCGGAGTCGCCACGCTTTTTTATGCGCCGGGGGGAGACTGATAAAGCGATAAAAGTGCTGAAGACATTGCGTCTGCCAGAAGAAGTCGATCATGAAATCAAAGAAATTAAACAAATCATTAAAATGGATGCGGAGAAACTGAATATTTTTTCTGAGTTGAAGAAAAAATGGGTGATTCAGCTTATTCTCATCGGTTTGATGATTGTTCTTGCAACCCGTGTCACAGGAGTTAATACCATTATGTATTATGCCCCGACGGTACTAAAATCTACCGGTCTGGGCGATGCTGCGGCTGTCACCGGGGCTGTGGCGAATGGCATAGTCTCGATCCTTGCAACAATACTGGGAATGGCGCTTATCGGCAAACATTCGCGCCGAAAAATGTTTTTTACCGGTCAGGCAGGGGTCACCATCAGTCTGGTATTGATCGGTTTATCATTTAAATGCTTCTTTCATACCGAGACCATTAATGGGGTGGCGGGACTTCATGGCGATTTTTCTGGCGCAAGTTATATTATTCTGGCACTGATGCTCCTTTTTTTAGTCTTTATGCAGGGATGGATAGCTCCGGTATTCTGGCTGATGCTGGCAGAAATCTATCCACTGAAAATGCGTGGTCTGGGTATGGGGATTGCCGTATGTGGATTGTGGATTTTTGATTTTATCATTCAGTTGATATTTCCATGGTTGCTCAACCATTATGGCGGTGGAATGACATTTGGATTTTTTGCGGTGACTAACGTAATAATGCTGATACTACTAATTAAATATTTACCTGAAACCCGTGGAATGACACTGGAACAGATAGAGAATAAATTTCGTTTTTAAAATAATTTTGCGAGGGCAAGAAAATGACTGTGAATATCGGATTAATAGGTCTGGGCATGATTGGACGGGATCATCTTAAACGGTTCCGTGATGTTATCGCCAATGCAAATGTTACTGCCGTATGTGATATCAATCAGGCTGTGGCTAATGCTGTCGCTGAAGAATATGGCGCGACAGCCTTCTATGATGCCAGTCAGATGATTAATTCTGAACTGGTCGATGCTGTTTTTATTTGTTCGATCGGACCGGCACATAAAGAGCAAATTCTGGCGGCATTTAATGCCGGAAAACCTGTGTTCTGCGAAAAACCCCTGACGCCGACGGCGGCGGAATCAAGAGAAATTATTCAGGCCGAAGCGAAGTATGGTAAACGGCTGCTGCAGCTAGGTTTTATGCGCCGTTTCGACCCGGGCTACCTGGCATTGAAAGAAACTATCGATAAAGGTGAATTAGGCGAGATTTTATTGATGCATTGCGCGCACCGTAACCCCTCGGTGCCTGAAAACTATACTCTTGAAATGGCCGTAAATGATTCGGCTACCCACGAGATTGATATTATTCGCTTTCTGCTAAACGAAAATATTGTCTCAGTTCGGGTTGATAAACCACGAAAAAAAACCAGCCGCGCCTGCGCGCATTTACAGGATCCGCTTATTATCATATTTGAAACGGAATCGGGGGTGCGTATAGATGATGAATTATTTGTCAACTGCAATTATGGTTATGACATTCGCTGTGAGGTGATCGGAGAAAATGCCATTACTGCATTGACTGAGCAGGCATTAACGGTAACCCGTTCCTTAGCGGGCGCCAGCAGGCACATCGCAGCATCCTGTATGGAGCGTTTTGCCACCGCCTATGATCGGGAAGTACAAAATTTTGTTGATTGTATCAACAATGGTAGAGAAATATCGGGTCCCTCATCCTGGGATGGTTATATCGTCGCCCTGGTCTGTGATGCCGGACTGGCTTCACTGCAGGATGGTTTAAAACATAACGTCACTATTCCTTCACGTCCGGCACTCTACTCATAACGATGTATCAGATAATGTTTTATCCAAGCACTAAGGTCATCATGTTATCCCATACGCGAACAGGAGAAAACCATGTTGAATTTGTCAGAAGATAATATTTTTCTGCGGTGCCAGGCAGTAAATAAAACGGCGGCAATACAGATTGCCGCTGATGCCCTGATACAGAGCGGTTATGTACAGCAAAGTTTTTTCCAGGCGATGATACGCCGCGAGCAAAGCGTATCGACCTGGCTTGGTGCTGGTATTGCTTTGCCGCATTGCGCGAAAGAAGACATTGGACTGATTATCCGGACAGGTTTTCAGATATTTCAATTCCCTGATGGTGTCAGTTGGGGGGATGGCAAGGTGGCTTTTATCGTTATCGCCGTGGCGGCGAAATATGATGAACACATTCAGGTTGTGGCAGAGATTGCCGATCTGCTGGGCGATGAAGTGAAAACGACTTTGCTCGCCAGGGCTAAAGATAAAACAGAATTTATTGAACAGTTTGCAAAGCAATAGTCGCCATAAACGGTAACCGGATTAAATAAAATTAATGAAGGATGTATTATGAAACTTGCATTATGTACTGATGTATTAGCAGATCTACCGTTTCCTGAGATGCTGGATAAAGTAAAAAACTATGGTATTTCTGGCGTTGAGATGACGGCCGGAGGCTGGTCTCCCTGCCCGCATGTAAAAACTGAAGAATTGCTGGCCTCCGCTGATAAATTGGCCAGATTTCGTGCCGAATTGCATCAGCGGGATATTGAAATTGTCGCGCTGAACTGTTCCGGTAATCCGCTTGCGCCTGGTGTACTGGGCGAGAAGCATACGCGCAGTAGCTATCAGGCGATTGAGCTGGCTGGCAAGCTGGGGGTGAAGAAGATTGTAATGATGAGTGGGCTGCCAGGTGGCGGTCCGGAAGATAAAGTACCCAATTGGATCACCTCGACAGTCTCCTGGCCAGATTATATGCCTGGCGTGATTGATTATCAGTGGAACGAGGTCGCCATTCCCTGGTGGAAGACGTTCGTTGCGCATGCGAAACAACATGGTATCGAAAAAATCGCTATTGAGGAATTCCCAAGCCAGCTGGTGTATAACCCTGCCACACTGCTGCGACTGCGCAACGCCGTGGGTGACATGATTGGTATGAATCTCGATCCTTCGCACCTGATTGCGATGGGCGCCGATCCGATTGCCGCCGTGCGCAAACTTGAAGGCGCGATCTATCATGTGCATGGTAAAGATGCCCGAATTGAACGGGGTCTGGCCGATATTGATGGATTAATGGAATATCAACCGGTCACTGCCACCAAATCGCGTACGTGGAATTATGTCGCTGTTGGCTGCGGTCAGGATTTGCAATGGTGGAAGGAATTTTTCTCTGTTCTGCGCATGACTGGCTATGACGGTTATGTCTCGCTGGAGATGGAAGACCTGACCATGAGTGTTGAGGCCGGACTACAAACCTCGATAGATGCCCTGAATATGACCATGAGTCGCTAAGCTGAGCGGCGGCTGCCTCAGGGGGAGTGTACATCCTGAGGCACCCGGTCTGCTCCGGACAGTGAATTCCTATTGCGTGCCAGCAGCACCTGCCTGACTAACAATAACAGCGGCAAAATTGCCGTTGATAGCTATCGGTTTCTCCGACGTACATTTATTTTCTCGTTATGAAGCGCTGCCACCAGTGAATATCATGAAAATGACCGATCTGACGACAGAAGAACTTAATCTGTATCCTCATTCGCCCGTCAACCGACGTTATTCTCACCGGCAGGCAACCTGGCCGTGAGAAAAGAAACCATCCGGGCGCCAGACAGGGAAGAGCATGCCACTCTGCAGTAGCTTTGTCAGGTTGGGCACCAATTAATTTGAGGCGGCGAAAAGGAAGACCATGACCGCTGCGAGGTCTGTACCTGTCGCAATCTGCATCACTACCCCACGTTTTTGAGAGGTTACCCGCCCATCAGATGGCAGCATTCCAGATGAAGCGTAATCAATGTGACGATACTGGACGTTATTGCGAAATATAATCATAATGGTTTTCATTACAGCCACTGCGAATGTCTTGTCCTCTGAGGTGCAAAAAATAATGCCACAAGTATCCACCCGAGATTCGGTTGAGCTTTATGATGTCGACAGTATTCTCCGACCGGTGGCAGTACTGAGTGCTTCAATGGCGTCTAAGGATTGGGAGCAGGACAAGCACCAGCACCGTAAAGCCCAATTGATTTATTCGGTGCGCGGTATGCTGAATTGTATAATTGAAGATGGGGTGTGGATTGTTCCGCCGCAATGTGCAGTTTGGATACCGGGCGATTTGCCGCACTCGGCGCGAGGTTCCGGAGAAACAGAATGTTATTGCCTGTTTGTTGAACCGGAAGCGGCACCAGACCTGCCAAAAAGTTGCTGTACTATTTCGGTATCACCGTTATTACGCGAGTTACTACTTAAAGTGGCGGGTTTACCTGCGCTATACGAGCAAGATGGCCGGGAAGGCCGGCTGGTCGCAACTTTACTGGATGAGCTATCCGCTGCCCCGGTGGAAGATCTCCATCTGCCAATGCCGCATGATCATCGGCTCCGTCGACTCTCAGAAATGCTTTTGGCTAACCCCACTGAAAAAACCTCTCTGGGCGAATGGTCCTGCCGTATTGGCATGAGCGAGCGGAGTATGAGCAGGCTGCTGTTACAGGAAATTGGCATGAGTTTTGGTCGCTGGCGTCGGCAGCTGCATGTCATCCTTTCCCTGCAGCTTCTTATGAAAGGGGTGAGTGTGCAGACGGTAGCGCTGGAGCTTGGCTACGAGAACGCCAGTGGTTTTATCACCATGTTTCGCAAAACCGTCGGCAAGCCACCAGCGAAATACCTTTTTGAACGGATGAGTAGCGCAGCCGCCAGTGAATATGATCATGTTCCTGGTATTATTCTTGCTGATTAATACGCCTTTTGAGGGGATAACCCGTTCGGCGTTCTCACCGTTAGCCGGATTAAGCGAATTCGTCTGGATCAGATAATGTTCTGGCCGGTTATCGCTATCCGCATCAGCCAGAGAGCGGTAGATTGGATATTTAGCCAATACAGCGGGGAAAGTTTATGGATCTTGGATTAAGAGAAAAACGCGTACTTGTGACAGGGTCAACGGCCGGTATCGGTCTGGCAACCGCTCGTGCCCTGGCTGCTGAAGGGGCGTCTGTTACGATTAATGGGCGGACGCAAACGCGTGTCGATAGTGCCGTGGCAGCACTAAAAGCTGAATTCCCTGACATCGCCATCAGCGGAATCGCCGCCGACCTGAGTTGTGGCGCAGGTTGCGATGCGTTGATAACCACGTTGCCGGATATCGACGTGTTAGTTAACAATTTGGGTATCTTTGAGGTCAGCCCTTTTGAACAGATCTCTGACGCCGATTGGCTGCGTTTTTTTGAGGTTAATGTCTTAAGCGGGGTTCGGCTTTCACGTCATTATGTACAGAACATGCGTTCACGCAACTGGGGACGCATCGTATTTGTTTCGAGCGAATCAGCGTTGCAGATCCCCGCTGAAATGATCCACTACGGCATGACCAAAACAGCACAGCTTGCCGTGGCGCGTGGGCTTGCGGAAACGCTTGCGGGTACGGGCGTAACGGTAAATAGTGTGTTGCCTGGCCCCACCGCTTCGGAAGGGGTTGGCGCCATGGTCGCGGAGATGGCGGCCAGCCGTGGTGTCGATGCCGCATCCATTGAGCAAGCGTTCTTTGCGACAGCCCGACCCTCTTCGATACTTCAACGTTTCTCCACACCCGATGAGGTAGCCGCCATGATTACCTATATCTGTAGCGAGCAGGCATCAGCCACGACAGGCGCGGCGCTGCGGGTTGACGGTGGCGTGGTGCGGGCAATCGCATAATCCCTATTATCAACAGTCAGGTGGTTTTAAACTGCCTGACTGTTAATTCTCAGGCATGTGGACATTGCGCACAAATGATGGTGATAGTAAACACAGCGCTGCTGTCCTGTTTAAACCCCTCCCGACTGGCAAGAAACAGCAGTCGATCGCGTAACACCCCGTCCTCGATAAAAACCAGTTTTTCACCACAGTGACAACGCAGGGTATCTTTCTGATGGTCTTGTCGGTCAGGCTTGAATGCAAAGAGAGCACGGCCTCGGGTGCCTTCCGTGCGGATCAGCAAGCCGGCACCCCACAAATCATTCAATACCCGATAGATCGTAGCTTGTGCCAGCCGCTCAAATTGTGAATTGAGGATACGATACAACTGGCGTGCATCAAGGCAACGTGGTGCAACCTGCTGCAGAGCTGTCAGGACAGATCGTCTCGCTACAGTGGGCTTAAGCTTACCCGTATTCAGCCGGGATACGTTAAAAGTTGGCATTTTACTTACCTGTGAATCCGATCCAGCAACCAGCGCGTATCTGGTTCCTTTCAGTTTCTGGATGTTGTTGCTGATTGTTATTGAGGGAAACCGACGCAACGAAGGATAAATTTCCTTGCGCCGGTATCCGGTTTAATAAGATGAACTCGTCTCTTCCCATCCGCCGCCCAGCGCCTTAAACACGCTCACTCGGGCGGAACCTAGCCGCTGGTCAGCCGTGGCGACCTGCGATTTCGTATCAGTAAGGCTGTTTTGTGCGACGATCACATCGAGATAGCTGATGGACCCGGCCTGGTAACGCTGTTCCGCCAGTAGAAATGCGATTTCGGCACGGTTCCGTGCTTCCAGCAACGCCTTACGTTGTTGCATCATCATGCTATAAGTGCTCAATGCCTGCTCTGACTCCTTCAGCGCATTAAGTACGGTGCCATCGAAGCTGGCTAACGATGCTGCACTTTGTGCCCTGGCCTGGGCGATACGACTGCGGGCCGCCACCGTATTGGGGAAACTCCACGAAATCAGCGGGCCGAGAGAAAAAGACCAGCTGCGATCGCCTTTCAGATAGTCGTTTTGCAGGTAGTTTCCTGTAGCGCCAAGTGTTACGCGCGGATAGAGATCGGCAATAGCCACACCGATACGGGCGGTGTCGGCTGCCAGTTGGCGTTCAGCCTGTCGGATATCAGGCCTCCGGCGCAGCAGCGCGGTGCCGTCGCCGATGGGTAACGCCGCCGCTGGCTCAGGCGCTTTATTGCACGCCTTTGCCGCCGCCGGGACTTGTGAAGGCGTACGGCCCATGATCGCCGCCAGTTCAAATAGCGCGACATCCCGTTGGCTTTGCAATGGTGGTAAGGCGGCTTCGGCCTGAGCCAGGGTTACGCCAGCTCTTTCGACATCCAGATGTGATGCGGAACCTGCCAATGCCAGACTGCTGATAAGGTTGAAACTGTGTCGGGCCTGCTCTATTGAAGAGCGAGCGACGTCGATGGATTCGCCGTAACTACAGGCGTCAACGTAGGCCCTTGTTGTCTCTGCGACCACCACCACTCTGGCGGTTTGCCAGGCGGCGGTAACAGCATCGGTGTCAGCGCGCGCGGCTTCGATATCGCGTCTGACCCGACCAAACAGGTCAAGCTCGTAAGAGATACCAAGTCCGCCACTGTTACTCCATTGTGTTGGGGCCTGGCCAGTCCCGGTCCAGCTGGTTTGATCCCGGCCATATCCTGTCCCGCCCGACAGATGAGTAGCAGGGAGTAAGCCGCCGCGCGCTTCACCATAAATAGCTCGCGTACGGTCAAGATTTGCCAGCGCTACACGCAGATTGGTATTGGCTTTAAGCGCCTCAGGAACCAGCTTATTAAGCGTAGTATCGTTGTATAGCCTCCACCAGTCTGCTGGCAGCGGAGTGGTGGTGTCCGATTGTGGCGACTTGCTGACAAAAGGGCCGCCTGCGGTTTCCGGCAAAACCGGAGCGTGATAAGCGGGACCACTTGCGCAACCAGTAACGAAAATCGTGACGGCGATGGACAGAACCGGTGTAAGCAGTCGCGAATACAGCGTGCGTGGCTGGTGAGTGTCTGTGGCGTTGGCACAGGGCGAAGAGGGCTTAGAGTTCAACATTGGGAGCCTCCGCGGTGGCAAGTTCGCGGGTGAGGGGGCTTTCTGCCGCCATCCGGTGATCCCTGGCGATAAAGCTATAGATGGTCGGCAGCACAAACAAAGTGAAGAAGGTGCCGACTAACATGCCCATGACCACCACAATACCGATCGAGAAACGACTGGCCGAACCTGCGCCGTCGGCAAATAGCAGTGGTAAGAGCCCGGCAACCATCGCCGCTGTCGTCATCAGAATGGGGCGCATTCGCACCGCTGCCGCTTTCTCAATCGCTTTGATACGACTCAGATTCTCATGATGCTGGATATGGTTGGCGAACGTGACCATCAGGATGCCGTGCTTGGAAATCAGTCCGATCAGGGTGACCAGTCCGATTTGCGTATAGATATTAAGCGTTGCGTAGCCCAGCCATAGCGGTACCAGTGCACCGCAGACGGCGAGTGGCACGGTGACCAGAATCACCAGCGGATCACGCAAGCTTTCAAACTGCGCGGCCAGTACCAGAAAAATGACCACCAGCGCGAAACCAAATGATACCATCAGGCGATTCCCTTCCTGCACAAACTGACGACTGTCGCTCAGCCAGTCCACACTGGTTCCGGGTGGCAATGTCTGGGCCTGCAGGAACGCTATGGCTTCGCCCATACTCACGCCTGGCGCTGGCAGCATTTCCAGCGTGGTGGAGTTCATCTGTCCGAATTGGGTGAGCTGGTTGGCCTGCGGGCGTATCCTGACATGCGTCACCGTCGACAGCGGGACCAGTGTGCCGGAAGTTGCTTTAACGTAGAAACGCCCCAGATCTTCCGGCGTCATGCGATCACTGCCACGCACCTGCGGGATCACGTCATAAGAACGGTCGTGAAAATTAAAGCGATTAACATAATTTTCGCCGACCAGCACCGCCAGCGTATCGGCGATGGATTGCATGGAGACGCCCATTTCGCTGGCTCGGACATTGTCGATGCTGATATGTGCCTGCGTCCCATCGTATGACAAATCATTCTGCACATAGAGGAACAGCCCGCTGGCATAAGCTGCATTCTTGAGTTTTTCACCGGTCTCATACAGCGTTTTGAAGTCATCTGGCGAGCGTAATACCATCTGCACCGGCAAGCCGCCGCTGGAACCTGGCAGAGGCGGCATCTGAACAGCGGTGACCGTTTCGCCATCAATCGCGCCGCCAGCGGCCTGGATTTGTCCCTGGATTTCAGTGGCTGACCTTTTACGCTCGGACCAATCCTTGAGGATCGCGCCGCCGATCATTTTATTCTGGCCGCCGCTATAATCGCCTATATGGATGAAGCTGCTGTCAAACTCCGGGATCGACTCAAACACTTTCTCGATCTGTTCGGCATAATGCACGCTATAGTTCACGCCCGCGTATTGTGGTGCCTTAGTAATGGCAAGTACGATGCCCTGATCTTCCATTGGCGCCAGTTCGTGGCGCGTGCCGCTGAACAACACCACAATGGCGGCCAGCACTACGCCGCCGGTCAGTAGCACCGCACCACGTGCGGCAAGGGTGCGGGCCAGAAGCCGGGAGTACCGCGCCGTCACTCCCTCCATATAGTGTTCGACAATTTTTGCCAGTTTCCCCTCGCTCTGCCTGGCGTTAAGTAACATCGAACTCATCACCGGCGAAAGTGTTAACGCCACCACGCCTGAGACAATCACTGAACCCGCCAGCGTGAATGCAAATTCCTTAAACAGCGCCCCGGTCAGCCCACCCATCATGCCAATCGGCGCATAGACTGCCGCCAGGGTGATAGTCATGGCAATTACCGGTCCGACGATCTCCCTTGCACCCAGTAAAGCCGCGCGTACCGGTGTCAGGCCCTCTTCGATATGGCGATGGATGTTCTCTACCACGACGATGGCATCGTCCACCACTAAACCGATGGCCAGCACCATCGCCAATAACGTCAGCAGATTGATCGAGAAGCCACAGGCCAGCATCAGGGCAGCGGTACCCACCAGGGAAAGCGGGATAGTGACGACAGGAATAATCACCGCGCGGAAGGTGCCAAGGAACAGGAAAATCACCACAATGACGATCAATATGGCCTCAACCAGTGTGTGCTTCACCTCCTCAATTGAAGCGTTTACAAAGGTTGCGACATTATAGTTGGGGGCGACGGTTAGCCCCGGGGGAGCCATTTCACGGATCTCAGGAATCAATGCCTGAGCCTTGCGGACAATATCAATAGGGTTGCCATCCGGTGTCGGCTGAATTTCGATAAATATCGCCGGCACGCCGGTGGCAAACGAGGCGCTGTTGTAGTTTTGACCACCGATTTCCACGGTGGCAATATCAGAAAGCCGCACCACGCCGCCTTCGGCACTGGATTTGATCACCATTTTTCGGAAGTCCGCGACATCGCGCAGATCGGTTGCGGCACTGATGTTGGTCACAGTCAGCGTGCTTTTAAGTTGCCCGGGGGCTGACTGTACATTATTTGCGCGCAGCGCGGCGGCAATATCGCCAGCCGACAGATGGCGCGCAGCCAGTCGCACCGGGTCGATCCAGATACGCATCGCCAGATTCTGACCGCTCAGAATATTGGCGGAGGAAACGCCGGGGATGCCGGTAAACATCGGTTGTGCAACACGTGTTGCGAAATCAGTTACCTGCGGGATAGATAGCGTTTTGCTGTAGAACGCGACGTATTGCACCCCGGTACTGCCCTCTGTCAGCTTGCTGATAACCGGATCGGTGACTCCCGTGGGTAACTGATACTTAACCTGCTGCACTTTGGCGAGGATTTCCGTCATGGCGCGGTCAGCGTTAGCGTTGAGTACCAGGCGGGCTTTAATCTCGCTCTTACCCTGGGTGGTAGTAGAACTGAGGTACTCAATACCGCTGGCTGTGGCGATGGATTGGGCGATTGGCGTGGTCACAAAACCCTGCATCACGTCCTGGGTAGCGCCAGGCAGCGTGGTACTGATGCTGATGGTTGCATTTTCAAGATAAGGATATTGACGTACAGGTAACAGTGACACGGCGGTGATACCCATCAGCAGGATCAGCAGGCTCACTACCAGTGCAAGAATAGGACGGCGAATAAAAACATCGGTGAAATTCATCGTGTCATATCCTTACTTAGCCATGATGGAGGAAGTATCAGCCGCCGGTACTGACATCCCGCCAGACAATGGAACGGTGCTGCTGATTTTCACGGTTGCGCCGGGCGGTAGACGGTTCTGACCAGCGGTAACCACAATATCTCCAGGCTGCACACCTTGTGTAACCATCACGTTTTCACCCAGCCGACGGCCCGTCATCACCGGAACGGCCACTGTTTTGCCGATCCCCTGCGTATCAGAATTTTGCACCAGGATGACACTATCGCCGGAGGCTGAGGTCTCGATGGCGGTAAGCGGCAGGACGATAGTGTTATGGGTAGCAGGCAGCGCCAACCGGGTTGTTACGTACATACCGGACTTTAACAGCCCATTGGGATTAGGCAGCAACGCCTGGATGGTCACGTTGCGGGTTTCGTTGTCGATGCGCGGCTCAATGGCACTGACTTTGGCGGTAAAAAACTGGCCTGGCATGGCATCCACTGACACTTGCACTGGCGCACCTGTCGTGATCTGCGACAATTCCTGTTGCGGCAGCGTGAAATTGACATACAGCGGATCAAGCTGGGTGAGGGTGGCGATGGCATCTCCGGCATTCAAATACTGTCCGGGATTGATGCGACGGATACCCAGCTGCCCGGAAAATGAAGCCTGAATGCTTTTTTGTTGAATGCGGGCGTCAAGTTGCCGCACTGCTGCAATGGCCTGATCGGCTTCCGCTTTGCGTTGATCGAGTTGTTCACGCGATTCAGCTCCCGTGGGCACCAACTTTTGCGTCCGCTGCAACTGCAATTGGGCGAGGTTCGCTTTCGCCATGGCTGCGGCCCGGTCTGCCTGTTCAGGGGCATCATAGAGCTGAACCAGCACCTCACCTTCTTTAACAAACTCGCCAGCATGGAAGTTAATACCCGTGACGCGTCCGGCGGTATCGGGCGCTAATAGTACTTCGCGCACTGCCTGCAGGCTGCCTACCGCTTGCAACTCTTCTGCCACATTGCGGCGTTCTGCACGGACAGTCGAGACGGGGATCGGGGGCATGGGCTGATGTTCAGCGTTGGCGCTGCGCGCGTTTCGCCAGACGTATAATAGACTGAAGATTACGATAAGCCCGATGATGCTGATTGCAACAGGTTTCATCTGGCGGTGATTAGGGATATTCATACATGCTCACCGTTGTCGGGTGTTCCCCGTGTTGCAGATAAAAAGAGCCGCAGTAAATGGCTACATGTCGCGCCTGAAAACATAGTTATTCCTCGTAAATAGCCGGTCTGGCTGTTAACTAAAACGGACTCCGGTCCGGCTTTAGAATTATTGCGAGCGCCAGTCTAACTTCACGAAGTTGGTGCGACATTGCGAAAAACTGTCAGTTTATTTCGCAATTCAGCCACGGCGGGGTATGAAGGGTGTTTTGGCCGAAATGAGAATCATTCTGGCAGAAATGAACAATGTTAAAGCTTGCAGATAAATTTACATTATTTGCACTTTAATAGTTAATGAGTATCATTATCATGTCAGAAAGCATATCGTATAAAAAAAAAGGCTTAGCAAATTTATCGTTAGCCTTACGGCTGGGAGCCGTCACCTCACTGATTATCGGAACTTATGCTGTTGCCGCGTCGACTAGCGGCAGCGGTATTGCTAATGACGCAGAAAAAAAAGATGACACTTTAATTGTTTCAGCCAGTGCAAGTGGTGTGGATAAGTCCACCGACAAGGCTCCGGCCTCTGTTACCTCCGTCTCGCATGAAGAAATCAACAAAAAACCTTACCGTGATATTGCCGATCTGCTTACCGGGACGTCCGGCGTCACCACCACTATCGGTGGCGATCATAAAGAAATAAACATTCGCGGAATGGGATCGGAATATACGCTGTACCTGATTGATGGCATGCGGATTGACTCCAGAGATAGCAGTCGTTTATTTGATGGTTATGGGCAAATGAATGCCTGGATCCCACCCGCCTCAGCCATTGATCATATTGAAGTTATCCGTGGACCGATGTCCTCACTTTACGGTTCTGATGCGATTGGCGGTGTGATTAATATTATCACCCGTAAGAATGCCAATAACTGGCAGGGAACTGTTGGCACTAATTATACCATGCAGGAACATCATGCCTCCGGGGATATTTTTCAGAATGACTTTTTTGTCACCGGTCCGTTAATTGATAAAGTCCTTTCGATGCAGGCTTACGGTAACTATTCCAAACGCGATGAAGATGATATCTACAACGGATACCGTGGCAGTAAAAGAGATAATATAACCGGAAAAATCGCCTTTACGCCTAATGATAAGCAGGAAGTGAGTTTTACCGCCAACCATACGCAGCAGGACATTACATCGACGGTAGATAAGTCAATTAGTCCGGAATGCACTTATTACTCAGGTTGCCCTTCGGATTACAGAAAAAAAGCTGAAGTTAACCGTTTCTCGATAAATCATATCGGTTACTGGGATATTGGGAAAACCGAATCTTATATCCAGAGTGAAGATTACACTATCGCCTCACAGGATATCTGGCTAAAGAATCTGAATATGCGGTCCTCACTTTCATCAAACATTGGCAGCCATATTTTAACTTTTGGCGGTGAATTGAGTTTTAAAAAACTGCATGATGGTGTTTCGAACCAGCTATCCAGCCTTACGGATATAGAGAGGACCGAGAAATCCCTTTTTATTGAAGATAGCTGGATGGCAACCGAAGACTTCACTCTGACCTCTGGAGTGAGGTTCGATAATGATAACCAATTTGGCAATCACTGGAGTCCAAGGGTTTATGGCGTCTGGGGGCTGGCAGATAACTGGACGTTGAAAGGTGGAGTAAGTAGTGGTTTTAAGGCGCCAGATATCACCGAAACCTCGCCCAATTTTGGTACCGTTTCTTATCTGGGGAATGTCTATGGTAACGCCGCACTGAAACCTGAAAAATCCCTTACTCAGGAAATTGGTATTTTGTACAACAATGACGAGGGGCTGACGGCAGGGCTAACCTTATTTAACAATCAGTTTAAGGATAAAATTAGCACCATCTCCTGCCCGGAAAGTCAGTGTGAATCGGTACCCAATATTTATGGTGGTTACCCATTAACCTATCAGAATATTGGTAAGGCCGTGACGCGGGGAGTGGAGGCGACGCTTGCTTTCCCGATAACAGATAAGATTGATATTACCAATAACTATACATATACTTATTCTAAGCAACAGTCAGGGGAGAATGAAGGTAAGCCATTAACAAAATTGCCGAAAAATCAATTTAACAGCACACTAAATTATCAGTATAGTGAAAAATTAAAAACATGGTTCACTATGAATATTCGCGGAAAGGATAGTGATAATGTCGGTGGCACTATGGCGACGATTCTCCCGGTGGAAGCACCAGCTTATACTATGTTTGATCTTGGCGCCGATTACCTGGTATCCAAAAACATAGATATTAAAACTGGCGTGTCAAATCTTCTCGATAAAAAAATTCGCTATGATGATTTTGGTTACACTGAAGATGGACGACGTTACTGGGTTGCGCTGAACTATTCATTCTGATTATTGACAGAAAACAAAAGGACTTACTGTCCTTTTGTTTATTTTATATTTCGCCAGAGTAGTTAAACGCTGCCGGCGAGTGACAGCAGTTTATTCGCCAGCGCAAGCGCCTCTTCCCGGCTGGCAACGACAAACATCTCATATCCCCAAAATTTTTCATAGGTTATGGCAAAATCTGTCACGGCCAGCCGCTTGTGACTATCTGGCTCAATATAAATAGCACCGCTGACATAGCGCTTTAATGCCTGTCGATGATCTTTTCGCCATTGCGCGACCCTCTGCATCTCCTCCTTCGAGTGATTATGTGGTTTAACATCAAGACCTTCATCATTGATGAAAACAAAAGGTGTCTGGCGGTCGAGCAGAGATTCAAACGCGCTAAATGGCGATTCAGCTGCGGATGCCTCTGCTGATTCAGCCAGTTTCATCCAGACAACAGGAAAGTGGGTAAGGTCCAGCTGCATAAATCCTCCGGAATAAAAGTGAGATCGTGCTGGCCAGCGTAGTGGCAGAGAAGATTATGACCAGCAATAGCGTCACTTTACCCGATGGCAGCTACCGGCGTCATTGCACAAAATAGCCATAATATTGTTCAAATCAGCCAGGCGAATATTCTGGCCTGAAACGGGACTAAATGCCCTGGAACTGATGTTCATTTTATGGACGAAGAATAAAAACCGGAACCGGCATCTTTGCATAAAACCACAATCTATGATCAACGTCGATTTCATCTCTGACAAGGTTTGCATATCTTTCAGATACTCAGAGATGAATGATCAGATGCGGATAGCGAGTGGAAAATACTGCCAGTTTGGGTACACTCGATATTCGCCAAAATGCGCTTCTGCCTACGATGCCGAATAAAGTTGACTATAAGAAGATAGCGCCTGATTATTTTCGTGATGAGTAATATATTAGGGTGTTTTTCATTTAGCAATAAATATAAAAGCCGTTTTCCTACAAGTTCTATATTATAAATCAATTGCATCATGATATTACATATCTCAATGGCTGCATGTGATATGTGTATTTTTTTTTGCGTGTCAGTTTGTTAAACCCTGACAAAATCCCTGCCAACGTCTTGCACCATAAATGCGCACCAGATTGATAGTGAAGCGTCATTGTGGTGCATAAGATTTTTATATCTCATTACTCAGGAAAAAGCTTGATTGCGTTTTAAAAGTATGCGGAAATTAATTCCACATCTTGAATTGTTGTATTCAGCTACCCGGCAGAGTCTGATGAGAGCGCCGAGTACCGTGAACTAAATGGAGGTGGATTTAATGACCAGCATGGCCATCCTGAGCAGGGGGCAGTGGAGTATCTGCGGGCAGGGAATAGTGAAGGAGCTGGTTTTACGCATTGTAACGATGTGTGTTGAACGTAATGCTTTTTTCAAAAAAATAACGTCAGGATGGTGTCGTAAATATCTTAACCTGAGACCAACAGAAAGGAATAGCTTGCCTGCAGATGATGGTTCGTCAGCCTGCAACTAATACAGGGTTTTTATTGAAAGGGGATATCAGTCGGATGAATACAGCAAGACAGACCCATGTACCGAACGGTTATAGCTCAGATTCCAATAGTAAAGCTTCGCGTAAGGTGTTTTTTAATCGGCGCAGAACAGGGCGCTGGATGTTAAATCTTATGGCTGCCATTAGTCTGCTCTATATATTAACACCGTTAATTTTTGTCGCCTGGCTTTCTTTTTATCAGCAGGAAATCCCCTCCTTCCCGCCGGAAGGATACTCCTTTCGCTGGTACGCTGAAATTGCAAATAATCAGCAGTTCATGGACGGTTTTATATTAAGTCTTCAGGTTGGCCTGATTGCGACATTTATCGGTCTGATTGTTGGGGTTCCAGCTGCTATGTGTCTGATTCGTTACAAATTTATCGGGCGTGGATTGTTGAATAATCTGTTGCTGTTACCCCTTCTGGTACCCGGCGTGGTGCTTGGTACGGCATTTTATGTATTTCAGGTACAGATTGAAATCGCCACTGACGGCAGGATTCCGGTCATTGGATCAATGGGCGGGCTTATTTTTGGTCATGTATTGATAGTAATCCCCTGGACTGTTCGCCTGGTTGCTACTGCGCTAAGTGGGTTCGATACGCGCATTGAAGAAGCTGCACAGAACTTAGGCGCCAACCGCTGGGTGACGTTTCGCCGTATTACGTTGCCAGCAATTTTACCGGGTATTGTCGCGGCCGGGATGTTTAGTTTCGTAAACTCATTTACCAATCTTGAAATGAGCCTGTTTCTTATTGGGCCAGGCAGTACCACGTTGCCAATTGCAACCTTGCAGTATCTTCAGTGGAAACTGGATCCGACTATCGCTGCCGTATCTGTTTTACAGATTCTGGTCGTGGCTGTTGCGATGCTGGTGACTGACCGTTATGTGAAAATTAGTCGGGTGGTTTAATACAATGGCACAGTTAGATTTAAGCAGCATTACAAAACGTTATGGCGATTTCTATGCAACGCGCAATCTTTCACTGTCGGTAGAGGATGGTGAGTTCGTTGCACTACTTGGGCCTTCAGGTTGTGGCAAAACAACCACCATGCGCATGATCGCGGGTTTTGTTGAACCTACCGAGGGATCTGTACATATCGGTGGGCGTGATATGACCAATCTGCCGCCATGGAAACGGGATACCGGATTGGTTTTCCAGAATTATGCATTATTTCCTCATCTTAGCGTGGCGCAAAATGTCGCATTTGGCCTGGAAATGCGCCATATCAGCAAAAGTGATATCGCGCCAAAGGTAGAAGAAGCGCTGCGTTTGGTCCGTCTCGGCGGGATGGGGGACCGGATGCCAAGGCAAATGTCAGGCGGACAGCAACAGCGCGTGGCGCTGGCGCGCGCGCTGGTGTTCCGCCCCGATGTGCTGCTGCTTGATGAACCGCTTTCCAACCTGGATGCTAAGTTGCGTCTTGAAGTCCGGGTTGAGATACGGGAACTGCAACGCAAAATGGGCATTACGACAGTGATGGTTACCCACGATCAGGAAGAAGCGTTGACGATGGCTGACCGGCTGGTGGTGATGCGTGATGGCGAAGTCCGCCAGGTTGGCACACAACGCGATCTCTATGAGCGTCCCACGGACAGTTTCGTCGCCAGTTTTGTGGGTCGTAGCTCATTTCTGCATGGCACCGCCAGGGACGCCGGCCAGTTTTTAACTCGCGGTGGTCTGCAAATTCAGTGCGCCGAACTGGAAAAAGTGCTGTTTGGTCCGGCCCTGCTGTCACTGCGTCCGGAACGCATCATTGTTGACAGCCGTCCTCCTGAAGGATTGGAAAATGTTTTCCCGGGGGAGGTCTCTTTTGTCTCCTACTTAGGGGGGCTACTGGATATCCATATCCAACTTGCCGGCGATGAACAGGTCATTGCACAAATTCCCAATCGCGCTGAGGCGGGCATACCGCAAATCGGTGACAAAGTTTTTGTCGGCTGGTCCGCCGCATCGGCCCGTGTATTTTCAGATCCGGATCGCAGCGCATCTTAATGCTGCTCCCTTCTCCCGGCCAGGGGGTAACTTTTAACATGGGGTGTAAAGAATGAGCAACAAGAGTCTCGATACCAGCATTAGCCGTCGTCGTGTGCTGCAGGTCGCTGCCGCTACGGCCTTTCTCTCAACCATGCCGGCCTGGGCCAAATCCCGTGGTCGCATTGTGGTGGGGACTTCAGGCGGAGATTATGAACGTCTGATTAATGAGTATATTGAGAAGCCAATTTTCAATCCCGCGGGCTGGTCCAGCGTCCATGATATTGGTACAGATCTTGATCGCCGAAGTAAAGTGGTGGCCGGCTCTCGCTTACCGCGCGGTACTACCGATGTCCAGGCATTACCGGCACTTTTCTGGTATCAAATGAGCCAGGCCGGCGTGCTGGCAAAAATCGATTATGATCGATTACCTAATGCGGTGAATTTGCTGCCTTCTATGCGCTACCCCTTTGGCGTTGCCACCGGCTTTACTGCCGCAGTCCCGCTCTATAACCCTAAACTGGTGGAAAAGCCGCAAAGTTATAAAGATGTACTGAATGCCAAACATGGTAATAAGCTTGGCCTGATTGATATCCAGCATCATTACGTCATGTCTGCCGCTTCGCTGGCGGCTGGCGGCAAACTCAATGACCTTGAACCGGGTAAGAAATTGCTGATGGAGTTGCGGAAGGCGGGAGTACGCATCTATCCAAGTAACGAAGCCTTTGCTCAGGCGCTCAAGTCTGAAGAAATTTCTATTGGCATTATGTGGAAAGCGCGCGCAGTACAGTGGAAAAACGCGGGTATTAATGTGGAGTCCTCCACCCCGGCAGAAGGTGCCCTTAAGTTTGTCCTGGGATGGTGTGTACCGAAAAACGCACCAAATAAAGATGGCGCCTGGGATTTTCTCAATGCATCACTGGACCCAGCCGTGCAAAATGGTTTTGCCACGACATTGGGTTATCCGCCGACAGTGACCAATGCCAATATTCTGGAAGAATTAAATAAACGTATTGGTTTTAGCACCCAGGAGTTAGAAGCACTGCTCGATCTTGATTACGCTTATCTGACCGAAAATGAGATGCCGCTGCGCGATTGGTGGGACAAAGTTTTTAAAGCATAAATAAACCCATCTCACAGATCGGGGATTAACAGACTGGAGTTTCAGCAATGACGGTAGAAAATGTACTCGACAGTAATAAGGTCCGTAAGAAGAGCCGAAGCCAGACATTTTCGGTCAGTATTCTTATCGGCCCGGCAACGTTAATTGTACTGGCCGGGTTATTAATTCCGGGTTTGATTTTGTTTCGTTACAGCCTTGAGCATTATTCGCCAAACGGTTTAATTGATGCCGTACTCTCGGGTGAAAATTATATTAAGTTTATTGCTGACCCTTATTACCGAACCGTGCTTTTTCGTACCTTAAGGGTAGCGCTTTGGTGCACGATAGCCTGTCTTATTGTCGGCTTTCCGCTGGCATTTGTGTTGGCGCGCACTCGCTCACGTTTTAAAAATTTATTGATTCTGCTGATTGTATTACCTCTTTTTGTCGGCAATGCGGTGAGAGCGGCAGGCTGGATGACCTTGCTGGGGAATAAAGGCATGCTAAACAGCATCCTTATGTCGCTGGGAGTGATAGTTCAACCACTGGAAATGATGTATTCCGAAGGGGCGGTCGTGGCCGGGCTGATATCCATTAATCTGCCGTTTATGGTATTGACGTTACAAAGTGTGCTGGAAAGCATTGACCGGTCGATAGATGAAGCTGCACTGAGTCTGGGGGCGGGCCCGTGGAAGACCTTCTGGCGTGTTATCTGGCCATTATCATTACCGGGTATTGTTACCGGAACAATAATGGTGTTCATTATGGCAATGAATGCTTATGCCACACCGGTTCTGCTGGGAGGTCCTCAGTTTAAGACCATGGCGCCATTGGTTTACGATCAGTTCCAGTTGGGTAACTGGCCTTTCGGCGCCGCGGCCTCATTTATTTTAATGGCAACGACCATGGTATTAACTGCACTAGCCAGTTATTGGTTACAGCGTCGCTATCGCCAATAATGGTGGAGTCGTCACAGCAAAAATAACGCCGGGCGTCGCGTATTATTCGCGTCTCCTGGCGATATCCTTTTAAGAGAACGCCAGAATGAATATGGCAATAAAAGAACATTATTCAGATAACTTATCTCTTCCCGCGCGAAAAACATTTATTGTCATCATGGCACTCCTTATCGCCATTAATGCGGTTTCCATTGACATTATGCTGCCCGGACTACAGCAAATAGGTGAAAGCCTGAATGTCACCAATGAAAATCAACGTCAATGGGTGATTACTGCTTATTTGTTGGGGATGGGGATCGCACAGTTATTCTTCGGCCCGCTATCCGACCGTTTTGGTCGTAAATATCCGCTAATCGCCGGAATGGTTATCTATATTTTAAGTGCTCTGGTGATAATGATCTCGCCAGATTTTACCCTGCTGTTGCTGTTCCGTTTTATCCAGGGGATAGGCGCAGCGGCATCCCGTGTGATCACGCTGTCGATAATTCGTGACGCCTATGGTGGGCGGAAAATGGCGGAAATCCTCTCTCTGGTGATGATGGTATTTATGATTGTCCCGGTTATCGCCCCCGGAGTCGGGCAATTGCTCCTGGTACTGGGCGAATGGCGGATAATCTTTGCCGCTATTGCGGTCTATGCACTGGGCGTCACCTTTTTAGTGATGAGGTATCTGCCTGAAACTCTGCCGATCATCAAGCGCCGAACGCTTAAATTCAGTGATATCAGCGCGGCATTTATTATCGTGCTAACCCACCGGGCTTCTGTCTGCTATGCACTGGCGGTATCTTTTCTGCTTGGCGCACTTTACGGCTTTATTAATTCATCACAGCAGATTCTTACGGGTATCTATCAACTGGGCAACGGGTTTCCGCTGGTGTTCGCCGCCTTCGCCCTGGTGATGGCTGCCTCATCGTGGCTTAATGCAAAAATGGTGCGCCGCTATGGCATGACGCGCTTGTCTCATGGCGCCATGATGGGTTTTATTCTCGTCAGTTTAATTTGGGTTATTGCCACGCTGTTGGGCGATTTACCCTTCGCTGCGTTCGTGCTGTTTTATACGCTGACGATGCTGCAGTTTGGTTTGATAACCGCCAATTTCAACGCCCTGGCGATGGTCTCACTGGGGCATATATCCGGTACCGCATCATCAGTATTGGGGTTCTTACAAACCATTATTGGTGGTCTTGCAGGGGGAGCAATTGGCATGGCATTTAATGGCACGGTGATGCCGCTGGCAGTTGGATTCCTTGTTAGCAGCATCCTGGCGCTGATTTTTGTACTGATCGGCGAAAAGGGTCAGTTGTTTGTTCATCAGCAGTCTGATGATTAAACCCTGTGCCGTTGCTGATAATTGGCTGCGGCACTGCATGACATGGTAAATTAACCCTAAATATATCCCGGCGAAAAGTGCTTTATGCAGGGCTACTGATTAATGAAGGAGACATCGAATGAGGAAGCGATCTCAGGTATCGCCCGAGATAGAGTTAAATGATGAGTCTGTTGACCGCCAATTTATTTCGGCACTGGCTCGGGGGTTGTCACTGCTGCGTTTCCTGACTAATGGGTCAACACTGGGAACTACTGATTTGGCCAAACTTTCAGGTTTATCAAATGCAGTGGTTTCGCGTCTTTGTTATACGCTGGAACAATTAAACTACATGGAGTATTTACCGGAATATGGCAAGTATCGTTTAGGAAATGCCTGTCTGTCGCTGGGTTATCTTGCGATGGCATCCGATATGGTCAGTCATGTTGCCCGGCCACTGATGCTCGAACTTGCAGTGAGTGCCCGCACGCCAGTTGGCATTGGCATTCGTCAGGGGGGGACTATGGTGCAAGTTGCGATGGAAGGTGCGCAGGATCACCTCTCTCTACGTCAGGATATTGGCTCGGTGTCACCTATTGAACGTACTGCCATGGGTAACGCTTATCTGGCCGGACTTGATAAACCGCAGCGCGACAAGCTGCTCAATGAACTGCTGCCGACCATTCCCGATGCGGCGATTATTCATCAGCAAATAGAGGATAATCTTAGCCTTTATGCGGAACAGGGTTTTTGCATCAATGATCGCACCTGGCATCCTCATATCAGAGCGGTGGGCGTTCCATTACGTCTGCGGGATAGTGGCCGTGTTGTCGCATTTAACTGTGGTGGTATTGCTGATTTTCTGACGCTGGATTTTCTGATGAATGAGGTTGGCCCGAAGCTGGCCGTGATGGTTAATGATGTGCAGGCCATTCTTGAATCCCAATCTCCACCAACGTAATGGTGGCATAAATGCCGTCCCTGCAGGGGGATATCTGAAACCCTGCTGTAGGGGAACCATTAATGGCTCCCGTCCGATGGCGGCAGCAGTGCAAACCATTGGTACGGGCGGCATTAATGCTTTCCCAACGGGAGAACAGAACCGCGACGGGATAGAAGAAAATGGTTAACGTTTACCGCTTACGGCAGATTGCGTGTCGCCAGCCAGCAAATCAGCGAGCCGCTGGTCACCATCGCCACCCCCTGCCAGAAACTTACTGAGGGGGTAAGCTGTAGCCACAACGCCGCCAGCAGGGTGGAAAGCACCGGAGTGAAGTAGGACGCGGTGGCCAGCAGCGTCAGATTCCCGTGCTGAATACCGCTGTTCCATGCCGAATAGGCAATGGCAGTTGATGCCCCCATAAACAGCACCTCGATCAGCGCGCGTGGTGAAAATTGCAGCGGCACGGGCGTCTGAGTGAGGGCAAACTTCAGCCACAGCACCAGCGCGGTGACAATAAAAAACAGCGTAACGCCGCTTTTGCCACCGGCATAACGTTTGGTGATATTGTTATACAGCCCCCACAACAGCGCGGCGGTAAAGGCCAGGCCGTAAGCCAGCGGGTTGGACAGAATATTGTGCCACAACAGAGTCGGCGTCCAGGCACTGTCGCCTTTCATCACCCAGATAATCCCCAGCAGCGACAGCGCCAGACCTGGCCACAGCCACGGGCGATACTGCTGCTGATTCAGTGGGATGGCGAGCAGAATAGTCAGGCAGGGCCACAGATAGTTGATCATGCCGAGTTCCAGCGACTGGCTACGGCTGTTGGCTAAACCAATCGCCAGCGCCAGACAGATTTCGTAGCTGACAAACAGCAGGCCGCCAAACCAGAGATAGACCGGCGGGAACTGACGGATTTTCGGCACGCCGCGCGCAACGCAGAGAAACAGTGCGCTGGTGCTATACAGCAGGGCCGCGCCGCCGGTGGCGCCCAAAAGTTCGCTGATACTGCGGATCATACCGACTGAAGTACTCCAGAGCACAATCGCCAGCAGTCCCATCAGCGTTGCGCGTTGCGATGCAGATGACATGATATTCCGTTAAAAAACGGGCGGCGCATGGCCGCCCGGCGATGAGCGGGGGGTTATTTTTTCCAGAAATCGTCAAACACTGTAATCGGTGGACGACGTTTGTGCTCGGTTTTCAGATACCAGCCTTCGATAATTTTGGCGCTGCCTTCATCTACCGTTTTGCCTTCCAGATACCGATCGATCAGCTGGTAGGTCACACCCAGCGCCACTTCATCCTGCAGACCCGGGCGGTCGTCTTCAAGGTCGGCGGTCGGGTGTTTCAGGTAAAGATGTTCCGGGCAACCGAGGGTTTTCAGCAGCATTTTCCCCTGGCCTTTATTCAGGCGGAAAATCGGGTTGATATCCGTGCCGCCATCGCCGTACTTGGTAAAGAAACCGGTGACGGCTTCTGCCGCGTGGTCGGTCCCGACCACCACACCAGCGTTCATCCCGGCGATACTGTACTGCGCCTTCATCCTTTCACGCGCTTTTTCATTGCCGCGAATATAATCGGACAGAGTCACGCCGGCATCCAGCAACGCTTTCTCGCTGGCCAGCACCGCTTCTTTAATATTCACCGTCAACACGCGATCGGGCTGGATAAAGTCGATGGCGTCCTGGCAATCCTGTTCATCCGCCTGTACGCCATAGGGTAAACGCACCGCGATAAACTGATAACCCCGATCGCCACTCTCTTCACGCAGTTCGCTAATCGCGGTCTGACACAGTTTGCCGGTCAGCGTCGAGTCCTGACCGCCGCTTAAACCCAACACTAAGGATTTAATAAACGGATAGGTCTTCAGATAGGACTTCAGAAATTCAACGCTGGTGCGGATCTCCTGCTGTGCGTCGATTACCGGCTTAACGCCAAGTGCTGCGATAATTTCTTGCTGCAGTGCCATGAACCTCTCCTCAAGTCAGTTGCCTGATGGCCAGTTGCGAAATCGTATTCTGTTAAGCTAACGCGCATAACGCCAAACGACAAGAAACAATCGGTGGTGTTTCGCGTCAAACGCTGTTAAATCAGGCAGTTTTCGGTTTTTTCGCCAGCAGAGTAAACATGATGATCGCCAGCAGATAACAACTAAAGATGGTCATCGTCATGGTCAGCACCGAGGTGCCGCCAATACCGGTTACCGGTACGCTGATCCCTCCGAGGCTAAACATGGTGACGCCAATCACCGCCGAGGCGCTGCCGGCACGATGACCCTGGCTCTGCATCGCCAGCGATGATGCGGTCGTGGCGATAATCGCATTACTGGCGACACAGAAGAACAGAGCCACTAACACGACCGGCAGCGGCGCGCCGCTGATACCCGCCAGCAACAGACAGCCAGAGGCGATAAACGCCAGCACCAGCCCGCCTTTCAACACCCGATATTCACCCCACAGCGGGCAGAGGCGGGCGCTGATTTGCGAAGCGATAATCAGACCGACGCCATTGGCGGCGAAGCACAGGCTGAATCCCTGCGGCGACATGCCATACAGCTCCTGCAATACAAATGGCGAGGCGCCGATATAGGCAAACATACCGGCCATCATAAAGCCCTGCGTCAGGCAGAACCCCATAAAGCGACGGTGGCGGATCACCTGGCCCAGCGCCGCCCATGCTGAGAACAGGCTGCCCTGATTACGCTTCGGCTGCGGCAGCGTCTCCTGCAGTTTGACGCGCGACAGCACCAGCAGCAGCAGGGCAATTAACGCCAGCACCATAAATAGCCCGCGCCAGTCGAGGAACGTCATCATCACGCCGCCGAGAACCGGCGCGCCGATCGGCGCTAACCCATTGACCAGCATCAGCAGCGCAAAAAAGCGCGTCAGGTCATGACCGTTATACATATCGCGGGCAATGGCCCGTGACAGTACCGCGCCGCCAGCGCCGGACAGCCCCTGAAACAGGCGCGCCATCAGCAACTGATGGATATCCTGGGCCAGAGCACAGCCGATCGAGGCGATCAACATCAGTACCAGCGACAGTAATAACGGGCGAATACGGCCATATTTATCACTCATCGGGCCAAAAATCAGCTGACCGGCGCCAAGCCCCAGCAGGCCAGCGGTCAGGCTGAGCTGGGCGGTGGCGGTGGAGGTATGCAGGTCGCGCGCCAGCTCGGGCAGCGCGGGTAAATACAGGTCAGTACATAACGGGCCAAGCGCCGCCAGCAGGCCGAGTGTAATCGCATAGGCGATGCGATTGGCATGTGCAGGTGTCATTTATCCTCTGTCTCTAATAGTTGTTTAAGTAATTGTTGATAAATCAGATAGAGCCGTTCCGCTGACGCTTTCTGTGGCGTCAGACGACGAAAAGCGGTGCCTTCGACCATCACCGCTAATACTTCCACGCAGGCGCGGATTTTTTCCTCGCTAAACTGCGGGTGTTCCTGCTGCAGGGTTTGCAGCGCGTGATTAAAGGTGCGGTTGTCCGCCTCTGCCAGCATGCTGGCGACGCGCGGGTTGCGCGTGGCTTCCGCCGCGACTTCCAGCATTAGCGCCTCGTCGTTTTCGTCGGCCACCTTGCGCCACGCCAGCAACGCGGGCAACTTGGGCGTATGGGTGCTGTTGCTGATTTCCACCATCCGTTGATCGATGATGCGCTTCACTATCTCTTCGATAATGGCGTCTTTATTGATGAAGTAGCGGTAGATCTGCCCGACGCTGAGCTGCGCTTCACTGGCGAGTTGCGCCATGCTGGCGGCATGAAAGCCGTACTGGCGAAAGCAGCGGCGCGCCGCGGTGATAATTTCATCCTGGCGCTGACGATGCCGGAGATCCCGCGCACTCGGTTGTGGATCCATCATTACCTCCCGGGAACCAATATGGGCCTGCCGGCGGCAGGCTGCGGGTCGTTAAATTTTGAGTGTGAGCGTTCATTCTCATTGCAGCATTATACGAATGTCGCAGACGATTCCCACACTTTTCCTGGCAAAAGTGATGCAACGGCGAAAGGCTGTATCAGCGGAGTCCTAAAATTGACTAAACGCGGCCATAAATTTGATAAATCAGCATTTATATCCCAGACTTAAGCTCACATGGATAATAAATGAGGAATAACATGATGACTAAAGTAACGGGATTTATTGGTGCTGCTGTGGCTCTGGCTGTGTTGTCAGGTTGTACCGCCTATGATCGTGCGGAAAGCTACGTCACCAAACCGGTGGTGCAGGATGTGAAAAAGGGCATGACCCGTGAGCAGGTCCGCCAGGTTGCCGGTGCTCCTTCTACTGAGATCACCATGGTGCATGCCCGCGGCACCTGTCAGACTTATGTGCTCGGCCAGCGTGACGGTAAGGTACAAACCTATTTTGTCAGCTACAACGATACCGGTCGCGTAATGAATTACGGCTTCCAGAGCTGTAAAGATTACGACACCGATCCACAAGCTGCGCAGTAATCGCCAGCCAGGCGACGACGGGCAGGTCAGTTATCAACCGATAGCCTTTATGCCAGTCAGTTAACGCGCAGCCATGGGTTGCCTGTAAGTTATAAAAGTCCGGAACGCACACTGTTCCGGACTTTTTTTATCCTTTTCCGCCAGCGGCATTGATTTTTAATTTGCGAGAAATCTCTCTATTCAGCACAACTTTATTCTCTGTTGTGGCTGATTTACAATTGCGGCAGGAGATAAATATTTTTTATCATGATAAAGTTATGAGTGTTATATGAGGGAGCAGGTAAAAACAGCGCTGGGTTATTATAACTTCCTGAAGTTATCCTGAGAGGTGCGGTATTTAGACCACTTCTAATGATTAGCTTACTTATTAATATTCTTATTTACTGTTAACCTCGTTATCTGCCAAAACTCCTGTTTATAGGAATAGTTTGTGATCGCAAAACGCATTGCCTTATCCTCTCAGGTGGATTTTTATCCTGAACTTTCCTGCTTAAAAGCAGGTGATTGTGAGGATATTTACCTGTCTCCGAGCGAAAAAAAGCTGCTGGAAATCGTGCTCGAGGGGAAGGGAAGTAAAGAGAATATCCTGCAGCAGATCTGGCTTAATAACGGCACCATTGTCGGCGAATCCAGCTACCACCAGCTGGTCAAAATGCTACGACGTAAATTGCAAAAAGCTAACCTGCCGGGGACGGTAATTAAAACCTTACCACGCTACGGCATCATTTATTTGCGGCCGGATGAAGAGCCGTTAGCGCCAGTCCCGGCGCCCGACGCAGAGCTGCCGGCGCAGGGTCACGAGCCACCCGCAGAGGATGTCACAACCGATGCTGCGATGGATGCCGCCAGCCACCTGAATGCGCCAGCGCAGCAGGTTGCCGTGCTGCCGGTCAGTGATGATATACCGCCCACCAGGCCGCTGGCGGGCAGCCGCCGGTGGTGGTGGCTGCTCGCACCGCTGCTGCTGGTGTTGCCGCCGCTACTGGTGATGCTGTGGCTGCCGAAAGCGGAAAATTTCCCGGCCGAGCGTGTGGTGCAGGGCGTGGCGATCCACGCCAGCCGTAACCAGTTGTTGGCGCCTGATATGCTACAAATGCTGCTGGGCATGCCGGATAACACGCTGCGCCATATCTACATTGCTGAAAACGGTCCCGGAATCTGGATTGCCAGATGTAAGAGTGAAATTGTGAAGGTCAATAATCAATGTCAGTATCAAAATCTCTCGCTGTATTAATCGGTTGTGCGCTAACCGGGTTGGTGCTGGCGTTTATCTTTTATCATCAGTATCTGAGAGCCAGCGTCCCGCAGACGCCCTGTACCAGTACCATTAGCGATGGCCAGTTTATCGACGACAATCATCAGCGCTACACATTGAATGGCAGTATCAGCTGGTGGCCGGACAGCAACAAAATCAGTCTGTATGGTCTGAAGCGCGATGAAAATCAGCAAACCACCATCATCAGACGTACCCTGACGCTGAATCAGGTCACGCAAAATAATAATGTGGTTAGTGGTCGGGTGGCTTCCGTTGATATTTCGCCAGCGGATAAATTGGGTAGCCAGAACGTGGTATTTAGCGCGAAAGGTGAACCGATAATGATGTTGTTTAAAAAGCTCAATGCGAAATCCTGGCTAATTATGATGAATGATAACTGGATATTAATGTGCAGTAATAAATAGACGTTACCGGCGCAATCGTTAAGTGATTTAATCATTACGCTTCTTGACATTTCAACCTGTATGCTGACAGAGTTGATATTATTATCAGGGAAAGATCAGGGAAATATACCGTCCCATGCATAGCATGCCATTCGCCGGATGATTAATCTTTCACCAGTTTGAATTTTATTTTCTGATTGGTGATTAAGCGCATGATGACGGCACATAACACTTTCCGCAAACAGCAGCAGAACCCGCATAAGGGATTGGCGCTGATACAATGGATATTATTATTAATTATTATTATTTCGTTGCCAGCGAGCAGTCGCGCGGCTGACGCGGCGGAAAAGAAAACCGCGCGTGCGACGCAGGATAAACATTATGTCCTGATGCCAAAACCGCAGGATAACAGCTGGCAGGCGTTACAGCATGATCTGGCGTTAGAGATCGCCGATCTGGCGGACTGGCAGCAGCAGATGGCCCGGCGTTATGATTTGCAGCTGAACGAATGGCTGCTGTTGCCGGATGTGAATGCCACCACCCATCTTTATCCGGCCGTGGATTTAGTACAGATAGCGAAAACGGAAGAGGTGCAGTCATTTGCCTGGCGCTACAAGCTCTCCGTTTCTCAGCTGGTCAATCTTAACCAACCAGTAAAAACCGCCGCGCAACTGGCGGACTTACGTGGTCAGTGGGTGATTGTCCCCACGCCGAAAATGAATGACGAGTCGCTGGAGGCTTCACCGCGCGCCGGGAAGTTGCGCCAGTGGATGAATGGCTTCTGGCAATCGGCACAGCGGCAGGGGGCCAGTGACTCGGCGCTGAATCAGGCGAACAGCATGGTTAATCAGGCGGCGACGGCCGAAATAGAGTCCTGGCTTAATTATGCCGGCGGCCGTGCACGCGTAACGCTGGACGCCGGGCTGAAGCAGCGGACGAGTGATGCTGGCCTCGATTACCTGCTGCCCCTCTATAACGGCGAGGACGATACGCTATTTACCCAGTTCAGCGCTCATCGCTGGGGCGACAGCAATACCATCAATCTGGGGCTGGGCTGGCGTCATCTGCTCAGTCCCGATCTGATGTTTGGCGGCAATATGTTCTATGACCAGGATCTGACGCGTCAGCACCGCCGGCTGGGGGTGGGACTGGAGCTGGACAGCCAGCGGATCCATACCTCGGTGAATTACTACACCCCCGTCAGCGGCTGGCGCCAGAGTGACGAGGCGCCGTTTAGCGACAGCCTGCGTTACGATCTCTATGAGCGCGCGGCGCGCGGCTGGGATATTAACCTGCAGGCGGCGCCTGATGACCATTTTGCCGTCAAAGCTGGCCTGTTCCAGTGGTATGGCGACAAAGTCGATGTGTATGGCAGTCGTAAACAAGCCAGCAAAAACCCGTACGGGGTAAACGTCGGGGTGACCTGGCAGCCGATTCCGCTACTCAGTCTCCACGAAGAGCAGAGTTTCGTTAGTAACCGGCAGCATGACGTTAAAGTCGGGCTGGATTTACATTGGGAGTTTGGCCGTACGCTGGCCGAAATGCTGGATCCCGCGCGCGCCAGCGCCATGCCATCTCTGATGCAGTCACGTACCGATTTTGTGCAGCGTAACAACCGGGTGGTTCTGGCTTATAAAGAGCAGCCGAAGAGCTGGCAAATCTACTTTGACCCATCCGTGATGCGCGCCAAAGCGGGTAGCGCTCCCTTTACGCATGCGGTGAAAGGCACCGCGGCGGCCGTTACCCGTTACCACAGCAGTGACGCATCGGTGGCACGCGTGGATAGCGCCAGTGGCCGCGTAACGCCGCTAACTATCGGCGAGGCGACCATCTCAGCCGCGACCTTTGTCAGCGCCTCTGACCACCTGCCGGTCAGCAACGCCAGTTATCGTTTAACCGTATTGCCAGGCGATTTCGCCCCTTCAGCCAGCGATGTGGCGATTGACGGCAGTGCGCTGATCGGCAGCGAATTAACCGGCCGTTATACCTATCATGCCAATGGCGGTGAAAAGGAGGGGGCGACGCTACAGCGCTGGTTCCACGCTGATGATATGACGCAGCCTGTGGCGCAGGGCGATCGTTACACGGTGACTGCCGCCGATCTTGATAAAACCCTGGTGTTCCAGGTGACGCCAGTCAGCGTTAGTCACTTTAAAGGTGCGCCGGCAGAGGCGCAAATTGCCGGGCCGGTACAGCGGCTGGATGCGCTGGAATTCGTACCACAGCAAGGGGGCGTGGCTGTCGGCCAGCATGAGGTGAAATTCACGCCGGGTAGCGCAGGCAGCCTGTTATTCACTGTGCGGGCGCGGGATGAACAGGGACGGCCACTGGCCGATCGTACCGTCTGGTGGCGTCAGGATGCGAACGGGCCCGGTAAGCTGGCGGTTAGTCAGTCGCGTACCGATGCGAGCGGCACCGCACAGGTACTCTATGAAAATATCACTCACGCAGGCCGCGACGATGTGATCGCGACCTTACGTGCAACCGACGCCAGCGCGCCGGACCGCAATGAGCAGCAATCCCTGAGCTTTAGCGTGAGCATCGCGCAGCCGACACTGGCGCTTAACAGCGCCAGCAATACCTCGCCGGTGACAGTCGGCAGCGGGCCGTTGCGGCTAATCGCCAGCTTAACTGAGCCCAGCCAGCTGGGGATTGGCGGGCGCCGTCTCAACTGGAGCAGCAATGGCCAGCCAGCGGGACACTCAGTAACCAGTGACGCGGGTATTTCCGTGATGGAACTGGCCGCTCCGGCGGAATTTGGTAGCGGCTTCTGGCAGGTTAAGGTCGCGCTGGAAGACGGCGATGCTTCAGAGGAGTTGACCCTTGAACTGGCGCGTCAGAATGTCTCCGCATTACAGGGGCCGGACAGCGTGCAGGTCAGCTACGGCAACCCGCCACTGCGTTTAGCCATCAGCGGCGGTAACAGTGGCAATAAATTATACCGGTCAACTCATCCCGATGTGGTTGCTGTCGATTCCCACGGCGAACTGACCTTTGGTAACGTCGGCAGCGCCAGCGTCATTGTGAGTCAGCCGCCGACGGAGACGGAAAATGCGCCGGGCGATTTGCATATTGCGGTCAAAGTGACGCCAGCGGCGGGGAATGCGCTAACGGTGCAGGATATGCAGCTGAAAGTTAATCAATCGCAGCCGCTCAGCGTCAGTGGCGGTAATGGCGGTACCCTAAGCTACCGTTCCGCAGATTCGACGCTGGTGACTGTCGATGATCAGGGTAGGGTGACCGCGCACCGTGTTAGCGGCGACGCGGGGGTACAAATCACCGTTACCGAGGCGGCAGGCGAACATTACCTGGCGCAATCTGTCACGCTGCAGGTGCGGGTTGAACGCCAGCAGGCCACACAGCTAACCGGACCTGACAAGCTGACTGCGGATTATCTGGCGCCTTCGCAGCTGCTGGTCATCGGCGGGGGTAACGGCGGGACGCTAAATTACGCTTCTGATAATCCCGCGGTGGCCGGGGTAAATGCCGCGGGTGAAGTTTCTTTTATCAACGCGGGTCAGGCTACCATTAGCGTCAGCCAGCAGGCCACGGAGCAGCAGGAGGCGCCGGATGAGTTGAAGATCCCGGTTGAAGTGAAAGCGATTGCCGGTTCACCGCTGTCGGCGCCGGATCTGCAACTGAAAGTCGGCGACACCCGGCAGATTACTTTGCAGGGCGGCAATGACGGGGCGTTAAGCTATCGTTCCTCTGCCGCCGCCATCGTCAGTGTGGATAATAACGGTCAGCTGATCGCGTCCGCCACCGGGGCCGCGCCCATTACGGTGACACAGCAGCCGAGCACCAACTATCTCGCACAGCAGACTTCATTTTCGGTGGCGGTAGAGCTGAACGATGCCACGCAGTTAAGCGGCCCGGAATATATTGATGCGTACTATGGTGATGCCCCACGAACACTGACTATCGGCGGCGGTAACGGCGGTACCAGAACCTTTACCTCTGATAACAGCGATGTGGTGAGCATCAACGCTGAAGGTAAGATGACGTTCCACAATGTCGGAGAAGCAACCCTCATCGTTAACGAGCAGGCGACCAGCAGCCATAAAGCACCTGTTCCGTTATCCATTCCGGTGAATATCTTCCGCGTTGCCGGTACGCCGTTAGTGGCTCAGGATGTGCAAATGACCGTGGGACAAACGGCGCAAATTAGTATCAGCGGCGGAAATGGCGGTAGCCGGTTCTTCAGTTCGCAGGACACGGCAAAAGTTCGTGTGGACAACGCGGGCAACCTTACCGCGTTCGCGGCGGGTTCGGTGATAATCAATGTTGGCGAGCAACAGAGCAGCAACTTTATGGGGCAGCAGACGACCATCACAGTCACGGTAGACCTGGCCACTCCGCAACCGTTGCAGGGGCCGGGGGATATCAGTGTCACCGTGGGGGCCGGGCCGCAGACATTGGCCATTAACGGCGGTAACACGGCGGATAAGGTGTTCAGCTCCAGTGACAGTAATGTCGTGGCGGTGGACAGCGGCGGAGTGCTGACATTCGCTAGCGCAGGTAGCGCCACTGTCATCGTCACCCAACCCGCAACCAGTACCGAAAAGGCTCCGGATCCGTTATCGGTGCAGATTACCGTGAACCCGGCAGCCCAGTCGCCGCTGAGTCTGGAGTGGCAATTTGTCAGTAATACCACCATCGCCCCGGTAACGGCAACTTACCGCTTCAGGGTTACCCGGGACGGGCAGGCGGTATCCGGTGTGTGTGTCGGAGCATACAGGTCAGCGGCAGCGGGTGGTGGCCTGTTGGGCACGACAACCAGTAGCAGCGGCTATAAAAACTTCACGGTTGACGTCAGCGGTGTCGAGTCTTACTACGCGGTGGTCGGGAAGATATGCTGAGTGGTGTAACACTGGAGGATGACAGGGATGTCCGGATAATTTGACCCGGAGGCAGATGGTAACCCCGGGAGCGATACTGCTCCCGAGGTTTTTGCCGGTTATAATCCCGGTGGACGCGGTACTTCAAGATAGTCGCCGGAAATATCGCGGCGATAGTAGTGGCCATCCGCGACATAGAAGCGTTCGCCATTGTAATCCAGCGCGTGCATCGGCGCCGGGGAACGATCCACCGGTGGGCGATCCACCACCACATAGGTGTCACCCTGACGCTGGTAGTAACTACCGTTCAGCAGATAGTAGGTTAAGCCACCAATCAATACTGCTTCAGCGGCAGAGGGCAGAAAGTTTAACGGGCCTGGTCCGCCGTGACCGCCGTGCCAGCCAGGTCCCGGACCACCGGGGCCCCAGCCGCCTGGATTGGCGCTGGCGACCAGCGGGCTGATTAACGTTAAGGCCAGTAATGAAGCGATGATCTTTTTCATATAACGACTCCTGCATATACTGAGCTCACATTATCCCGCAGCGCAAAAAACACAAGGTGTTACTGATGCCTGTTATTCAATGCTTACAGCGCTTAACGTTATTCTGACTGTTCCGCCATTATCCACCGGCATCGTGCAGTTTTCAGCGGGATCGGCAGGCGAAAAAATGGCCGGATTAACCGGCCACAGGTAGCAGAGCTGCGCCCGGACTAAGCCGGAACCGTCAGCGCTTTCTGGCTGCGAGACCAGATACGGTGGGCGGCGAGGGCGGAGAAAAACTCGCTCATAAATACCCCTTCCGCTTTGCTGTCTTCAATGATTCCTTCCTCCTGCTCATCATCGGCGAGGCCGAACTGCGCTTTAAAACGTCGCGCGTCACCGCTCAGGCCGATCACCTTCAGGTGCTTATAGGCTTCCAGCAGGTAATAACGGGCATCGCCACTCAGCAACAGCGCGTCAATATTGCCATCAGGCACAATTACCGCATCAAAAGTCAGTGAAGGCAGACCACTAAAAGTGGCATCTACCGCCAGCACCGAAGCATCATCAGCGCGCACCTGGCCCATATGGGAGGCCAGCAGTTTGGCGTGCACCCCCCTGGCCTTCAGTTCCTGCAGGATTGCCAGCACATCTGCCGATTTAACGCCGTCACTAACCAGCAAAGCCACCTGCCGTCCCTTGATATTGCCGCTTGGTACGGCGTAAAGACTCAGGCTGGCATCTTTTTTCAGACCATTGACGTCCTTCGGCGGCGCGGTATGTAATTTTTCATCTGACAGCGCAATGCCCAGGTTTTCCGCCACCGCATGGGCCAGCGAAATATCGATACGTACCAGATGATCAACTACCCGCTCGCGGATATAGGCCCGCGACAGCTTGCTCAGTTCAAAGGAGAAAGCATCAATAATATGTTGTTGCTCCACCGGGGTCTGGCTGAGCCAGAACAGGCGCGGCTGCGAATAGTATTCACCAAAGGACGGGCTGCGTTCACGCACTTTATGCCCTTCAATGCGTTCCTGGTAACTTTCAAAACCACCGCGATGCGGCGCCGGCGGCGTTTCGCGCGGCCAGTTATCGTTGATAGAGTTCGGCTCATAATTTGCCGGATTGGTATCGATATCCTGTCGATGCATACCGCCGCGCTGGAAATTATGGTACGGGCAGACCGGGCGGTTAATCGGGATTTCATGGAAGTTTGGTCCGCCGAGGCGGCTAATCTGGGTATCGGTATAGGAGAACAGACGTCCCTGAAGGAGGGGATCGTTGGAGAAATCAAGACCGGGGACAATATGGCCCGGATGGAAGGCCACCTGCTCGGTTTCGGCGAAAAAGTTATCCGGGTTGCGGTTCAGCACCATTTTGCCAATCAGCTCTACCGGCACCAGCTCTTCCGGGATCAGTTTGGTGGCATCCAACAGGTCAAAATCGAACTTAAATTCATCCTCTTCCGCTACCAGCTGCACACCCAGTTCATATTCCGGGAAATCACCGGCTTCAATCGCTTCCCAGAGATCGCGGCGATGAAAATCGGGATCACGACCGGTGAGTTTCTGCGACTCATCCCATAGCAGCGAGGCTTTACCTGCCACTGGTTTCCAGTGGAAACGGACAAAAGTGCCTTTACCTTCGGCGTTTATCATGCGGAAGGTGTGAATGCCAAAGCCCTCCATGGTGCGGTAACTGCGAGGAATACCCCGATCGGACATCGCCCAGATGACATTGTGCAGGGTTTCCGGCTGCAGCGAGACGTAATCCCAGAAAGTGTCGTGCGCACTGGCGCCCTGGGGAATTTCATTGTGGGGCTCCGGTTTCACCGCATGGACAAAATCGGGGAACTTATGCGCATCCTGAATAAAGAATACCGGGGTGTTATTTCCTACCAGGTCAAATACCCCTTCCTGGGTATAGAATTTGGTGGCGAAACCGCGAATATCACGCACGGTATCGGCTGAACCGGCACCGCCCTGTACGGTAGAGAAGCGCACAAATACCGGCGTCACGGTGTCAGGATCGCGCAGAAAGTCCGCTTTAGTGATATCGGTCATGGCGCGGTAGGGTTGAAAGTAGCCATGAGCGGCGGAGCCACGGGCATGCACAATACGTTCGGGGATGCGCTCGTGGTCAAAATGGGTGATTTTCTCGCGCAGGATAAAATCTTCCAGCAGCGTCGGACCGCGCGTCCCGGCGCGCAACGAATTTTGGTCGTTAGCAATGCGCGTGCCCTGGTTGGTGGTCAGCGGAAAGTTTTCACCGCCTTTCCGATGGGCGTCAAGCTGATCGAGTTTTGCATTATGCGTATCAGGCGATTTCAGGCTACCTGGCGCCGTCGGCTGTTTGCCGGGGGCGCTGGGTTCGGCTGTTGGCTGATGTGAACCATCTTCAGGTGCCAGAGAATCAAGTCCGGGTTTTGCCGACTCAGGGCCTGTTGCCGGTGCATTATGGCTCAGCTCCTTGTTATCTGTTTCTTTCGACATTTTATCTTGCTCCCGTTGATGTCGTGATTAGGCATCCTTAACTATAGAACAGTGAGAGAGATACGCCGGTAACTTGTAGGGATATGCGGCAAATGGCGGTGAATAATCAGGATGCGAGGGGAGAGGAAGGCTGTAAGGAATTATTACCGGGAAAGGAAAAGGCCGGAATTCCCGGCCTTTAATCGATTACTGATGAGACAGTTCAGCGTGCTGGTCGCTATTCAGTATTTTCTTATCGGTCAGGTTTAGCCAGCGACTGGTCAGCGAACCGGCGGTCATCGAACCATTGACGTTCAGTGCGGTGCGGCCCATATCGATCAGCGGCTCAATGGAGATCAGCAGCGCCACCAGGGTCACCGGCAGTCCCATCGCCGGCAGCACAATCAGCGCAGCAAAGGTCGCCCCACCGCCGACACCGGCGACACCGGCCGAGCTCAGGGTGACGATACCGACCAGGGTAGCGATCCATAACGGATCCAGCGGATTAATACCCATGGTTGGCGCAACCATCACTGCCAGCATGGTTGGGTAGAGGCCGGCACAGCCATTCTGGCCAATAGTGGCGCCAAAAGAGGCAGAGAAACTGGCGACAGATTCCGGTACCCCTAAACGACGGGTTTGCGTTTCCACACTTAGCGGAATGCTGGCGGCGCTGGAGCGGCTGGTAAAGGCGAAAGTGAGCACCGGCCAGGCTTTACGGAAGAAGCGCAGCGGATTGATGCCATTGACCGACAGCAGCAGAGCATGAACCGCGAACATTATCGCCAGCCCGAGGTAAGAGGCCACGACAAAGCCCCCCAGTTTAATGATGTCCTGCAGGTTAGAACCGGCGACAACTTTCGTCATCAATGCCAGTACGCCATAGGGAGTCAGTTTCATAATCAGACGTACCAGCTTCATCACCCACGACTGCAGGGTGTCGATTGCTGTCAGCACCCGCTGGCCTTTTACCTGATCATCTTTTAACAGCTGCAGTGCGGCAACGCCAAGGAAGGCGGCGAAAATAACCACGCTAATAATTGAGGTCGGGTTGGCGCCGGTCAGATCGGCAAACGGATTCTTCGGGACAAAGGAGAGCAGCAGCTGTGGCACGGTTAAATCCGCCACTTTGCCAACATAGTTACTCTGAATGGCGGCGAGGCGCGCGCTTTCCTGCGCGCCCTGCACCAGGCCTTCGGCGGTCAGGCCAAACAGCTGGGTGACAAACACGCCAACCAGTGCGGCAATGGCGGTAGTAAACAGCAATACGCCAATGGTCAGTACGCTGATTTTTCCCAGCGAGGACGCGTTATGCAGGCGGGCGACGGCACTGAGAATCGAAGCGAATACCAGCGGCATTACGATCATCTGCAGTAATTGCACATAGCCATTTCCGACGATGTTGAACCAGCCGATCGACTCTTTCACTACGGCAGAGTTTTCGCCATAGATCAGTTGCAGCGCGAGGCCAAACACCACGCCAAGCAGCAGGCCAGTAAGGACTTTTTTTGACAAACTCCAGTTTGTACGGCGGGTACGCGCCAGAAGTAATAGCAGGGCGACAAACGCCACGATATTCAGAATCAGGGGCAAATTCATCCCATTTCTCCGGTGAAAGGCCTGGCAGTTGGGTATTCTGCATGCAGGCTATAAAGCGATATTTTGAATCGCGTAAAAACCATTATCGTGACGCATGTTAGCAGTTGATGATGGTGCAGCATTATATTCAAAAGGAATTGATTATAACCTTATGATGTTATTTGTCTTTTTATTGTACAGGTTGTTTATTTATTGCCCGGCCGATATGGCTTTGCACCGAATTAATGAGCTGGGCAGGCCAGCCATTTGCACCAAAATGCGGCGTTTGCGGTGAGAACCACATTGAACAGGCCACCAGTGTCATGCATAGCGCGCGCTCCAGTTGATTGCCTTTCTGACTATTAAGGATCGGCAGGCGAAAACGCCAGCGGCATGGCCATAACAGCGGCACGCCGGCCGGAGTCAGCATATCGGCGACAATATGACTGAGATAGCCCAGCACCATACCCTGCAGCGCATCCGCCGGCAGCGGCCCGTCCGCAGGAACATTAATCTGAAACAGCGCCAGTCCGGCCAGCACCGCCAGCAGACTGTGGGTGAATCCGCGATGGCCAAAGGCGCGCGCCACCGGTAGCGAGATCCATTTCAGGCGCTGTCCCAGCACGGATTTAGGATGGTCAATATCCGGCAGCAGGCAGGTAAGCAGCGCGGCCGGCACAATATGCCACCAGTCGCCGCCCGCCAGTTCTGGCGTCAGCTCGGCACGCTTGGCAAAAATCGCGCTGGCGATGGCAAAAATAATATGGCCTTCGGCCGTCATCGGGGTAACCTGGCTGCATAACTGTCAATGCATCCAGTATAGGGGATATAACCAGTAGATTAAATATGTGACGCTGTAACTAAGGATGAATTTTTTGCCCGCGTTAAAGCGATGGGCAGCAGCAGGCTGCCCATCGCAAACGTGCCTAGCGCGCCAGCCAGCCACCATCCACGGCCAGGGTATAACCATTAACATAGTCGGACGCTGGTGAGGCGAGAAACACCACCGGACCTTTCATATCTTCTGGTTTGCCCCAGCGGGCGGCCGGGATACGTCCGAGGATCTCCTGGCTGCGGTCGCCATCCTGGCGTAACTGTTCTGTATTGTTGGTGGCCATATAGCCGGGAGCGATAGCGTTAACATTAATGTTATACGGCGCCCATTCATTGGCCATCAGGCGGGTTAACCCCATTACCGCACTTTTGGAGGCGGTATAAGAGGGCACGCGGATCCCGCCCTGGTAAGAGAGCATTGAGGCGATATTAATGATTTTCCCACCCTGACCCTGTTTAATGAACTGACGCGCCACCGCCTGTGACAGGAAGAACACCGTTTTACTGTTAATGTTCATCACGTCATCCCAGTCCTGCTCGCTGAATTCCAGCGCATCGGCACGACGGATAATACCGGCGTTATTCACCAGAATATCGATGCGGCCAAAGGCGGCTACCGCCTGTGACACCACCTGCGGTACGCTGGCGCTGTCCATCAGGTCGGCATCAATAGCATGAAAACGGCGGCCGAGGGCTTCCACCCGGGCTGGGGTATCATCGGCACCGCTGCGGTTGACGCCAATAATATCGCAGCCCGCTTCCGCGAGACCGATGGCCATTCCCTGACCTAAACCGGTATTACAGCCGGTGATCAGCGCTACTTTGCCTTCCAGATTAAATGCATTAAGGATCATATTCGCTCTCTTTGTCTTCAACCATCTCACCAGCATTCACTGGTCGCGGGGGTTAACGTAACTCGCTCACTTTTACGTGGTCCATATCATCAAATACCTGATTTTCGCCGACCATGCCCCAGATAAAGGTATAACGTTTGGTGCCGACGCCGGCATGAATTGACCAGCTTGGGGAGATGACCGCCTGTTCGTTATGGACCAGTAAATGGCGGGTCTCCTGTGGTTGCCCCATCATATGGAACACCGCAGTGTCATGATCCATATCAAAGTAGAAATAGACTTCCATCCGGCGCTCATGGGTATGGCACGGCATGGTATTCCACAGACTGCCTTCATCCAGTTTGGTCAGACCCATGGTCAGCTGACAGGTTGGCAGCACATCCGGCACGATAAACTTGTTAATGGTGCGGCGGTTGCTGGTGGCGGCATCGCCCAGGGTAGCGGTGACCGCTTCTTCGAGGGTGATTTTGGTATCGGGATAGTGGGTGTGTGCGGGGGCGCTGTTGTAATAAAATTTTGCCGGTTGCGCGGCACTGGCGCTTTTAAACACCACCGATTGCGCGCCCATACCGACATACAGCGCCTGCTGATGGCCGATTTCCCAGGTTTTGCCATCAACTTCAATCAGTCCGGGTCCACCGATATTAATCACACCGAGTTCACGACGTTCAAGGAAGTAGCTGACCCCCAGCTGTTTACCGACTTCACTACCGATAGTGACGCTGTTCGCCAGCGGCATAACACCGCCGATGATAATGCGGTCGATATGGCTGTAGGTCATGGTGTAGTTATCGGCAACAAAGATGTTGTCGATAAGGAATTGATCACGTAATGCTGATGTGTCGAGCTGTTTTGCGTGCTCGCTGTGTATGCTTTGACGAACTTGCATGTCGATGCCTCTCAGATTCATTCAGGTTAAACGTGCTGCCGCAATTGTTGTACGGGCGGATAACCAAATAATAGGCATGATGGGATGTTAATTCAATAAAAATGAAATGATGTTTTATTTATTATGGAGAAGAGATCATGTTTCTGGCGCAGCGCAGAAAGGCGGGCGGCATCAATGTCGCCCCGACAGGGGAATATCTGCCCCCTGGTGTCGGGGGCCATTAATGGCTGCCGCCCCGATGGCGGCGGCCGTGCAAACCATTGATACGGGCGGAATAAATCCCGCCCCTACGGCAGAATATCTGACCCCCCTGCTGTAGGGGAGCCATTAATGGCTGCCGCCCCGATGGCGGCAGCGGTGCAGGCCATTGATACGGGCGGAATATCTGCCCCCCTGCCGTAGGGGAGCCATTAATGGCTCCCGCCCCGATGATGGCGGCAGTGCAAGCCATTGATACGGGCGGAATAAATCCCGCCCCTACGGCAGAATATCTGACCCCCCTGCTGTAGGGGAGCCATTAATGGCTCCCGCCCCGATGATGGCAGCCGTGCAAACCATTGATACGGGCGGAATAAATCCCGCCCCTACGGCAGAATATCTGACCCCCTGCTGTAGGGGAGCCATTAATGGCTCCCGCCCCGATGGCGGCGGCCGTGCAAACCATTGATACGGGCGGAATAAATCCCGCCCCTACGGCAGAATATCTGACCCCCCTGCTGTAGGGGAGCCATTAATGGCTCCCGCCCCGATGGCGGCGGCCGTGCAAACCATTGATACGGGCGGAATAAATCCCGCCCCTACGGCAGAATATCTGACCCCCTGCTGTAGGGGAGCCATTAATGGCTCCCGCCCCGATGATGGCAGCCGTGCAAACCATTGATAC
>NZ_JAHXPU010000036.1:0-69787 GCF_047308185.1 Pantoea sp. B65 | reverse complement strand
CCCCCTGCTGTAGGGGAGCCATTAATGGCTCCCGCCCCGATGATGGCAGCCGTGCAAACCATTGATACGGGCGGAATAAATCCCGCCCCTACGGCAGAATATCTGACCCCCTGCTGTAGGGGAGCCATTAATGGCTCCCGCCCCGATGGCGGCAGCAGTGCAAACCATTGATACGGGCGGAATAAATCCCGCCCCTACGGCAGAATATCTGATCCCCTGCTGTAGGGGAGCCATTAATGGCTCCCGCCCCGATGGCTGCGGCCGTGCAAACCATTGATACGGGCGGAATAAATCCCGCCCCTACGGCGGAATACCTGGCCCCTGCTGTAGGGGAGCCATTAATGGCTCCCGTCCCGATAACGGCAGCAGTGCAAACCATTGGCACGGGCGGCATTAATGCCGGCCTTACAGGGGAAATCCCAGCAAATGGTGCTGACTCAGCTGCTCCAGCGAATCGAGGCGTACATTTGCCAGCGACCAGCGTGCGTCGGCACGCAATTCGGCAGGAGGCACAACAATCGAACGCATACGCGCGGCTTTAGTGGCAATCATGCCGTTAAAAGAGTCCTCCAGCGTCACGCAATTCAGCGCATCAACACCCAGCTGGGCCGCCGCATTGAGATAAACCTGCGGATGCGGTTTGCTGTACGGCAATGCCTCGGCAGAGGCCAGCGTGTCGAAATAGTGGCGCAGATTAAACATCTGCAATACGCGTTCCAGCATTGGCAGCGGCGAGGCGGATGCCAGACCAATTTTCAGGCCGTTGTCGCGACACAACTGTAGCGCATGCTCCACTCCCGGCAGTAGCGGGCGTAATTCTTCCACCAGTTGTAGCGCGCGGTTGATAATCCGCCGGGTAACTTCAGCCTGATCCGGGCCATGCCACGGCAGGGTTTCGTACCACATCCTGACCACCTGATCGATGCGCAACCCGAGGGTATCCGGTAGTTCATCGCGGCGCGAAATATCGACGCCAACGGTGGCAACAATCTCCAGCTCGGCGCGTTCCCATAAAGGTTCAGAGTCAATCAGCAGACCATCCATATCAAAAATTGCGGCCAGCACGGGGCGGGTATAAGGCATACAACGGCTCCATTTAACAGTTTGTCACACCTTAGCATGAAGCCCGGGGGGGCTGAAGGATGACAAAGGCGTCGGGATCGGCAAAATATGCGTGCATTGATTTTTTTGCAGGCAGTTTTCTCCATCAACGGGTAGACTGACAGCAAATGTAAGGGACCAGGAGAAACCATGACTTATCAACAAGCTGGCAACGTCGCCATCCTGAAGCGCATCGCCGGCTGGATTGTTTTTATCCCGGCGCTGTTGTCGACGATGATTTCACTACTGAGCTTTATGTTTCAGCACAGCGAAAAGAAGCCGGGTATAGACGCGGTCATGCTCGATTTCGTCCATGTCATCGTCGATATGATCCGCTTTAACACGCCGTTTCTGAATCTGTTCTGGCACAATTCGCCGGTGCCGGATTTTAATGGCGGGGCCAATGTGATGTTCTGGCTGATCTATATCCTGATCTTTGTCGGGCTGGCGTTACAAACCTCCGGCGCGCGGATGTGGCGGCAGTCGCGTCATCTGAAGGAGGGGATTGAAGATCAGCTGATATTAGAGAATGCCAAAGGCACTGATGGCCGAAGCCGTCAGCAGCTGGAAGAGAAGATCGTGGTGCCGCGCCATACCATTTTCCTGCAAATTTTCCCGCTCTATATCCTGCCGATTATTATCGCCATCGCCGGTTACTTTCTGTTGTTACTGCTGGGATTTATCCATTAATCACTGGCCTGATACTTTGCTATCAGGCCGGTCTTACCTGCCGTTGCCCCAGTTCATCCTTATCTAATAGCGCGCCTACCGCACGCTGTGCTTCACCTAACCAGCTGCCGCCGAAAACATTGGCACGGTTAAGTAAAAAGTAGAGTTGATAGATGGGCTGACGCTGTAGAAAATCATGGGGGAGCGGCCACACCGACTGGTAGCCGTCATAAATTTGCGGCGGTAAATGGTCGAACCACGGCAGCATAGCCAGATCGCATTCACGATCGCCCCAGTAGCAGGCAGGATCAAAAATCCACGGACCGGTATTGCTGCCTGCACAGTTCGCCGGCCAGAGATCGCCATGCAGCAGGGAAGGTTGCGGATGATGGGCGGCCAGTGCCCGCTGGACACAGTCGACAATCAGATCCATATCGCCATACTGAATGCCTTTCTCCGCCGCCAGCTGTAGCTGCCAGCCAATACGCTGTTCCGCGAAGAACACCGACCAGCGGCGGAGCCAGCTGTTCGGTTGCGGCGAGGTGGTAATATTATTGTCGAAATCGAGACCAAACTGCGGCTGATCGCTCCACTGATGCAGCTTCGCCAGTTGCTGACCGAGCTGCCACGCACTGTGGGCATCAAGAGGTTTGATCGGCAGGTACTCCAGCAGCAGAAAACTGTCATCACGGTCACTGCCCACGCCATACACCTTCGGCACGCGTACCGTCTGGCTACGCGCCAGCAGTTCCAGCTGATCGGCTTCCCAGGTGAAAAGCGCCAGCATGTCACGGTGATTACATTTAACGAACACATCATACTCACCGTAGCGAATATGCCACGCAGGATGCACATCGCCGCCCGGAAGCTCGGTGCGCTGATGGATTTCGGCGTGGCCTAATTGCTCACTCAACAGACGACTAATGGCTGACCACATTGGGTTTTCCTCTTTTTCGCTGCGTAAGGTCAATTCTAACGCTTAAATATTCATCAAATCCAGCGTTGTGCGCAGATATTGCACGAATTTACACCGACGCGCAGTTAATTTTGCTGTTGGTGCCAGGCCTCCCAGCTCTGGACCTCAACTTCCGGACGTGCGCCGAGGGCGATTTCCGCGAAACCGGCGGCCATCTGTTTGATTTCTTCCTCCTCCAGCGCGCTGATAATGCCATAACTGTTGGTGCCCAGCTCATGAGGTTTACCCTCGTCATCATTCAGGGTCGCCGAGAAACCGGCTTCGGTGATGGTGCTGGTCAGCTTATTCAGGTCGGTTAAACCTTTTTCCTGGTAATGAAATGTAACGACATAACGGGTCAGGGATGTTGAGCTCATGATTTACCTCATTGTTATCGCGAGTATTTTTAGCATAGTCGATTCAGCGAAAAGGGGTTAATAAGCCATAAAGTAGATTTGATAATGCAATTGATAATTATTACTATCACGCAGCTAACAATCTGATCCTTAAGGAGCACAACGTGCAACGTGCAACGCAACTGGTTTCGCTGGCCTCGCTACTGGCCTTCTCTTCCTCGGTGCTGGCGAGCCATTACCCGCTGACCCTGACCGATGCTGATGGCCAGCAAGTGACGCTGAAACAGGAGCCAAAACGTCTGGTGGTGCAGGACGGCCGCGATATTCTGTCGCTGGCATTGTTGGATCGTGCGAATCCTTTTCAGCGGGTGGTGGCATGGAATAACCTGCTGAAAAAGAGCGACGGCGTCACCTGGGCGCTGATGGATAAAAAATGGCCGCAGGCCAAACAAATTATTGATATGGGCTTCAGCGATAAAGGCGAAGTTAACCTTGAAAGCGTTATTGCCGAACGTCCTGATTTAATGGTGGCGCAACTGCGCTCCAAACCTTCGCTGACGCAGACCGGTGTGCTGGACAAACTAAAGCAGCTGGGTATTCCGGTGTTGTTTATCGATACGTTTCAGAAGCCGGTAGAGGATGCGCCGAAAAGCATCACGCTGCTCGGCAAAGCCCTTAATCGTGAGAATGAAGCGCAGCAGTACACGGACTACTATCAGCAGCACTTCCAGCTGATCCTCGACCGGGTGCGCGATGTGCAGCCGAAACCACGGGTGTTTTTTGAAGCGAAAGCCGGACTGGGTGGACTTGAGTCCTGCTGCTTTACTCATGCCCATGTTGGTTGGGGCGCACTGGTTGAAGCGGTCGGGGCGACCAACCTTGGCTCGCAACTGCTGCCCGGGGCGACAGGGGATGTTTCTCTGGAAAAAGTGATCGCCATGAAGCCTGATGCCTACATTGTTTCCGGTTCCCAGTGGGCGAGCAAAGATAATGCCGCGGTGCCATTTGGTTACGGTGTCACGCAGCAACAGGTGGACAGCGCTTTTAATAAAATGAAGCAGCGCCCGGGTTTTGCCCAGTTGCAGCCGGTGAAACAGGGACGCTTCTACGGCCTGTATCACAATTTTTATAACCATCCCTATAACATCGTCGGCCTTGAGTATCTGGCGAAGTTTATTTACCCGCAACAGTTTAGCGATCTTAACCCGGCCAACACCTGGCACCAGATCCTGACGCGTTTCACCACGCTGCCGGAAGGCACGGGAATACTGGCTTCGCAGGCGCCACAACAGTAATAATCGGGCGGGCGGCGCTGGCAGTTGCCCGCCAAAAATAAAATTCTTCTTCATCAGCGGCTGTAAGTTGGTCAGATAACCTCTATAATGCGCGCCGTTAATGAGAAGTTTCTTATAAATGAAGCGTTTCATTCCGGATGCTTAGTAAAAAAAGCGATTTAATATTTTTTTACAAAACTTACCGTAAATTGCATTGATCGTCTTTCAAAACGCTTCAGACTCATCCTTTTAAAAACTGCCGTACAGGTCACATTTAAATGAAAGCGCTAAAAAAGTTGTCTGTTGTTCTTTTGCTCTCTTCGGGAGTGTTGTGTCACCAGGCTTTGGCTGATACCAATGTATTCACCACCATGGACGATCCTTCTACCGCCAAGAAGCCGTTCGAAGGGAGTGCATCTGCGGGTTATCTGGCTCAGAGCGGTAACACAACCAGCTCTAGCACCACCGCCGCGACCAATATGACGTGGTATCAGACCAAAACCGCATACAGCCTGTGGGGCAACGCATCCAATGCCTCTTCCAATGATGAGCGCTCCTCTGAGACTTATCAGCTTGGCGGTCGTTCGCGTTATAATGTGACTGATTACGACTACCTGTTCGGTCAGGCAAGCTGGTTAAGCGATCGTTTTAATGGTTACGATGGTCGTTCGATCTTCGTCGCTGGTTACGGTCGTCAGATCCTGAACGGTCCGGTGCATTCACTGCGTGTGGAAGCGGGTCCTGGTGTGCGTTATGACGATTACCATGAAGGCGGCCATGATACGGAAGCGCTGGCCTATGGCGCCGTCAGCTATAACTGGCAGTTAACAGATAACACCAAGTTTATTCAGGGTGTTTCCGTGCTGGGTAGCGACGATACCACCGTCAACTCCGAAACCGGTCTGCAGGTAGCGATTAACGAACACTTCTCGCTAAAACTGGCTTACAACGTCACCTGGAACCAGAATCCGCCGGAATCCGCGCCGGATCATACTGATACCAAAACGTCTATTCTGTTGTCCTACGCGATGTAATCCAATGGGCCGGAAATTTTCCTTCGGCCCGTTTCTTCCCCGGCGCCTTGTGCGCTCACAGACTATTCATAGTCTCGAATTTCTTACGGTATTCCCGCGGGCTGATGCCGCAGTGCTGACGAAATATCCGTGAAAAATAGAGCGAATCATCGTAACCCACCGCTTGCGCGATATGACTAACGGAAAGATGGGTGGTTTGTAATAAACTGCGCGCGCGCGTTACCCGCTGCTGTTCCCGCCAGGCAAAAATCGTCTGATTCATTTCGCTTTTAAACAGATGCGCGACGCGTGAAGGCGAAAGAAAGATCTGCTTCGCCAGATCGTCAATTTTCAGATCTTCGCTGATATGGTCGTTCAGATACTGGCATAACGTGTTAATGCGCGGATCGGCGGCATTACGGTTACTCACTGGCTGCGCCTTAAAACAGGATAAGATCACCCGCTCCAGCGCATTCATGGCCATCGCTTCGGACAGGGTTTCGGCATGCGAATGATGATGAATCACTTCTGAAAACAGGGATTTCATCGCCGCGCTGGCTGCCGCATCCGGCAGTACCATGCGCGAGATGCCATGATGGTTAATATCCCAGCGCAACCAGTCAAGCCAGTAAGGCCGCGGTAAAAAATAGATCCACAGGTGGTCCCAGTTATCGCTGTGCTCAGCGCGACCGTAGAAATGGGGCACGCCCGGCGGAAATAGCAGGATCTCATTCTGCTGGCTGTGGATGTAGTGTTCGCCAGCTTTTATCCGTCCGCAGCCTTTCAGCGTCAGGTTGAGAATATAACCCTTCATGCCTTGCGGGCGATTAATATAGAAATCAAGCTGGCTGCCACGAGAGATCGGCGTGAACCCGGCGACCAGATAGGCGTTGAAGGTAAAACTTCTCATTAATGGCGAATAGTTCACCATCTCACTGTCATCAAATTTTACGTCCATCATCTCTCTCTGCGCACCGGGTTCGTTACGCCATTATACCTGGCTGATTTACATCAATAAAATACGTAATCCCCACGGGGGTAAGATGATCTCTTCAGCGGCAGCCAGGCTATTGCCGCTTAATAAGCAGCGGGCGGCGTTATCGTTATGATAAGCAAGCGGCTGGCCGGAGTAGTTAAAGATAAAGCGCACCTGCTGGCCGTCGCGATTATTACCCTGGCGAACAATTAGCGGGAACTGCCGGGCAGTGGTGCGCGAGACGAGTTGCAGATCGCGACATAACCACCCAAATAGCCCGGCGATAAATGCTTTTTCCGGCAGAAAGCCAACATACATCGCGCGACCCGCAACGTAATCTGACTCGGTGACGGCCGCATACTGGCCCCAGAAGGGGTGCTGATAGTTTGCCACCACCCGGGTGCTGTCGCGGGTTGGGGTGAGTAATTCCATCCACAACTCGACGCGCCGCGCCTCGCCGCCGCTGATACCGTCAACCATCGGCATCACTGTGACATCGTCCGGTAAGACAAACTGGCTGTAGGAGACGCCACAGCTGGCGCTGAGCACGGCGGGTTGCGCCTCGGTACGTACTTTGACATGCCGATCGCTGAAACCGGATTTAAAGCCGATCATCGCGCGTCCGCCCTGGGCAATGTAGCGATTGATCCGCGTCAGCAGCGATTCATCCGCGGCGTACAGGGCCGGAATGATAATCGCCTGATATTGGTTACAGTGCTCATCAATGTCGTTAATAATATCTACGGCGATATTGTCATCATACATTGCATCATAGAATCGACGGATAATGTCGTTATATACATTGGTCTGCGCCTCGCCAGGCTTAAACCAGTTCAGCGCATCCATCGCTTCGTTGTTAACCAGTAGGGCGACATCATTAGTAATACGCAGCCCGGCTACGGCGCCCGAGATTTTGGCGAAGTCGGCGCCAATCGTCTGTGCCTCAAGGTAGGTCGGATTAGCGCAGAAGTCGTGACTCAGCAGTCCCTTCCAGTAGGTTTCATATGAGTTGTGAATCGAGTGCCAGTGCCAGTAAGCGACCATTTTCGCCCCGTAAGCGAGATGGCTGAATGCCTGTAAGCGCAGCTGGCCGGGGAAGGGGGTCCATTGCGCAAATCCCTGCGCTTCGGTCTCCAGCACCAGATAGTTAGCCCCCTGTTTCAGGTTGCGGGCGAGGTCGCCGCCAAAAGCGATCTCACGCCCGGTCAGTTGCGCCTGAGAAGGGTGATAAATATCGACGCCCGCGATGCTCAGCGCTTTAGCTGCGGCAAAGTGGTCGACACGTGGTTGCACCCCGTAGGAGTGGCCACGCCACTCAAAATCAAAATTGTGGGTGATAAACTGCCCGGGGCGCGCATATTCAGCGACGATGCCGGCCTGCCATGCCAGATATTCCGTGACCATCTGGCGCTGAAAGGTGGAGAAAGCACAGCCCAGACTGGCATTGATAGTGCTTTCCGGCGGCGGAAAATCATCCCAGTTATCGATGCGGTTGCTCCAGTAATCGAGACCGAAATCGGCATTCAGGACGCTAATATCCGGATAACGCTGCTGCAGACTGGCAATAAAGCGCCGGCGCATATCAGGACCGACGTTATCGTAATGCTTGGTCTCATTATCGACCTGATAACCGATGATGGCCGGATGCTGGTACACATGGGCCAGCAATACACGAATAATGTTTTCGGCGTAGCGCAGGAAGTGAGGATTAACAATATCCATAATTTGCCGGCGGCCATATTTCTCCTGCCCCTGTGCGGTGGTAACCATCACCTCCGGATGTTTTTTCGCCAGCCAGGCTGGGATGGCGTAAGTCGGCGTGCCGATAATCACCCGAATACCCGCGCGGTGCATCGCCGCCAGCACCCGATCGATATGTGTGAAGTTATACACCCCTTCCTGCGGTTCAAGGGTACTCCATGTCGATTCGGCAATACGCACCACATTGATGCCGGCTGCCAGCATCATTTCAATATCTTTTTCCAGTCGCTCCTCTGGCATATATTCATCATAATAGGCCACGCCATAATAGAGTTCAGACATACCACCTCCGGATTATTTTGCCAGTATTGTGCGCTGGACGAAAACGCGTGCCGGCGCAAGGGTGAAAACAGAAATTAAAGTAAAAGTCAGCGCGATAATGCCCAGAGTGATATAGCTGTCGGTAAAACCCATGTTTTTATACATCAGGCCAATGCCGCTGGAGAGAAATATCTGACTGAAACCTTTGGAAAACTGGAAGCCAATTAAAAATACCGTGGCGGATAACCATGGATTAAAATTAGCGGAAATATATTTTAATCCGGCGACCAGCAATACGGAGCTTTCAAAGCCATGCAGCATTTTCACTAAACTGATGGAGATTGGACCGATGGCAAAAGCCGAGCCAATGATGCGCAAACTCATAATGGTGCCACAGTAGAGCAGTGCGTTTTTCGGGCCGATTTTATTGACAAACCACGGCGAAAAGAACATCACCAGCGCATCAAGGAAGATTTGCGCGGTATACAGATAGCCGAATACTTCAGCGCCGCGCGCTTTGCTGCTGAAAAAGTGACTGTAATAGACGGCGAATTGCTGATCATAGGTTTCATAAACCGCCCCGACGCCGACCATATACAGCGCGAAGAACCAGAACTTCTTCATCTTTAGCAGGCCGTGCACATCACTGAAGGTGATCGGCGCGGTGCGCGGCAGCGCCAGCGGCTGCTGATTGACCATCCGCGGGTTAGTCTTCCAGACGACAAACAACAGCACCAGCCCGCCGCAACTGGCCATCCAGAAGATATAGTTCTGATCAATACCATACAGTTTACCGGCCATAAAAGTGCCGATGGCGGCGCCAATACCGCCAAACATCCGCGCTCTGCCAAATTCGAAGCCGGTCATGCGACTGACCTTATCGATATAGGCTTCAGCGATACCGCAGCCGGCGCCAAACGCCAGGCCGATATAGACGCCGCCGGCGAAAGCGCCGAGAATAACATTATATTTTAGCAGCGGGGCGAAAACATAGATCCACCAGGGGGCGAATAGCGTGATAATAATTGCCAGTAACCACATCAGGTTTTTGCGGAATATTAGTTTATCCGAAATAAAACCGAATAACGGTTGCACGCAAACCGAGATGATGGCGGTAAAGGAATAGACCAGGCCAACATCGACGGAGTCAATACCAATAGTATCGGTCAGCCACAATGAGAGATAGGGGAAGCAACTTCCCCAGCCAATAAAGAAAAATAAGAAAAACAGGCAGCACATTAAATAATTTTTTTCTATGCGCAACATGATCTACCTCGTTCCTGATTCAGTCATTAACAGTGCAAATGGGTGGAAAACAACTTAGCTTTAAATGCGGGGGTAAATCTGGAGCCACTCGCTGGCGACCTGTAAAAATCTGCTGGCCGCGTGATAAATGTGAACAATCTCACGCAGCGAGAGAAATTTTAGCCGTCAGCCTGCTTGCCATCGGGTTTATTGCTGCGCGTCAGCGCGTTTCTTCGCCTGTTTTCCTGACTATTCAGTGCCAGCTCGTGCATTTAGCGCATTCGGCGTGTAAGATGTTCCCGCTTAAAGCGTTTTTGCTGTTTGCCCGCTTTTAAAACTGTGTACCCAGGCTGAGTACCAAACCGACAATTGTGAGTCGGTTTCAAGTCTCAACTGCCTGACGTATATAAATAAACTATGATTTGTATGTAGCCTTTCGTGTGGGTTACCACTGCAATTAAGGATATGACATGCCCGTTATTACTCTTCCTGATGGAAGTCAGCGTACTTTCGACCACGCCGTTAGCGTGATGGAGATTGCTCAGGACATCGGCCCTGGTCTGGCGAAAGCCTGTATTGCCGGTCGCGTAAATGGTGAACTGGTTGATGCCGTTGATCCGATTACCGCTGATGCTCAGGTGGCAATTATCACGGCGAAAGACGAAGCCGGTCTGGAAATTATTCGCCACTCCTGTGCCCACCTGTTGGGGCATGCGATTAAACAACTGTGGCCAGACACCAAAATGGCTATCGGTCCGGTTATCGACAACGGTTTTTACTACGATGTTGATCTTGACCGCACGTTGACGCAGGAAGATCTCGAGCTGCTCGAAAAGCGTATGCATGAGCTGGCAGAGAAGAATTATGATGTCATTAAGAAAAAGGTGAGCTGGCAGGAAGCGCGTGATGCTTTTGTGGCACGCGGTGAAACCTATAAAACCACCATTCTTGATGAGAATATCAGCCATGACGACCGTCCTGGCCTGTACCACCATGAAGAATACATTGATATGTGCCGTGGTCCGCACGTACCGAATATGCGTTTCTGCCATCATTTTAAACTGCAGAAAATGTCTGGCGCCTACTGGCGCGGCGACAGCAACAACAAGATGTTGCAGCGCATTTACGGCACCGCATGGGCTGATAAAAAGCAGCTGGCGGCCTATCTGCAGCGTCTGGAAGAAGCGGCAAAACGCGATCACCGTAAAATCGGCAAGCAACTCGACCTGTATCACATGCAGGAAGAGGCGCCAGGCATGGTATTCTGGCACAATGATGGCTGGATCATCTTCCGTGAGCTGGAAGTGTTTGTGCGCAGCAAGCTGAAAGAGTATCAGTACCAGGAAGTGAAAGGTCCGTTTATGATGGACCGTGTGCTGTGGGAAAAAACCGGGCACTGGGAAAACTACAAAGAAGCGATGTTTACCACCTCATCGGAAAACCGCGAATACTGTATTAAACCGATGAACTGCCCTGGCCACGTGCAAATTTTCAATCAGGGTCTAAAATCTTACCGCGACCTGCCATTACGTATGGCGGAGTTTGGTAGCTGCCACCGTAATGAGCCGTCAGGTGCGCTGCATGGATTAATGCGCGTGCGTGGCTTTACTCAGGATGACGCGCATATCTTCTGTACGGAAGAGCAGGTGCGTGCCGAAGTAAACAGCTGCATTAAGATGGTGTACGATATGTACAGCACCTTCGGTTTTGAAAAAATCGTGGTGAAACTGTCTACCCGTCCGGAAAAACGCATTGGCAGCGATGAGATGTGGGATCGCGCCGAGCGGGATCTGGCGGAAGCACTGCAGGAAAATGGCATCGAATTCCAGTATCAGCCGGGTGAAGGTGCGTTCTACGGTCCAAAAATTGAATTTACTCTGCATGATTGTCTGGATCGTGCGTGGCAGTGTGGTACTGTGCAACTCGACTTTTCATTACCGACTCGTCTGAATGCTTCATACATCGGTGAAAACAACGAACGTCAGGTGCCGGTGATGATTCACCGTGCAATTCTGGGATCTATGGAGCGCTTTATCGGTATTCTTACCGAAGAGTATGCCGGTTTCTTTCCAACCTGGCTGGCTCCGGTACAAGCAGTGATAATGAATATCACTGATGGTCAGTCCGATTATGTCGCAGAATTGACCCGTAAACTGCAGAATGCGGGAATTCGCGTCAAAGCGGACTTGAGAAATGAGAAGATTGGCTTTAAAATCCGCGAGCACACTTTACGTCGTGTTCCTTACATGCTGGTCTGTGGTGATAAAGAGGTGGAAGCAGGCAAAGTTGCCGTTCGCACCCGCCGTGGTAAAGACCTTGGAAGCATGGACGTAAATGATGTTATCGAAAAGCTGCAGCAAGAGATTCGCAGCCGAAATCTTCATCAATTGGAGGAATAAAGTATTAAAGGCGGAAAACGAGTTCTACCGACGCGACCAAATAAAATTAACGGTGAAATCCGTGCAACAGAGGTGCGTCTGACAGGCATCGAAGGCGAGCAGCTGGGTATTGTTAGTCTGCGAGAAGCTATCGAGAAAGCTGAAGAAGCAGGTGTTGATTTAGTTGAAATCAGCCCTAATGCCGAACCGCCTGTATGCCGTATTATGGATTACGGCAAGTTCCTCTACGAAAAAAGCAAATCTTCTAAGGAACAGAAGAAGAAGCAAAAAGTTATTCAGGTTAAGGAAATTAAATTCCGTCCTGGAACCGATGATGGCGACTATCAGGTCAAACTACGCAACCTGATTCGCTTTCTGGAAGATGGCGATAAAGCCAAAATCACGCTGCGTTTCCGTGGTCGTGAGATGGCGCACCAGCAGATCGGTATGGAAGTGCTTAACCGCGTCCGTAAAGACCTGTGTGAAGATCTGGATTTGGCCATTGTCGAATCCTTCCCTTCGAAGATCGAAGGCCGCCAGATGATCATGGTGCTCGCTCCCAAGAAGAAGCAGTAGGCCATTCAAGTAGCTCTCCGCGTAGCGTTCGCGCTGCACGGAGACTCGCCTGTCTGATTCATTTTATTAACAATGCGAAGTGGAAATTTTTGAAATGCCAAAGATTAAAACTGTACGTGGCGCGGCTAAGCGCTTTAAGAAGACCGCCTCTGGTGGCTTCAAGCGTAAACACGCTAACCTGCGTCATATTCTGACCAAAAAATCTACTAAGCGTAAACGTCATCTGCGTCCGAAAGGCCTGGTGTCTAAAGGCGATCTGGGTCTGGTTATTGCCTGCCTGCCGTACGCATAAGTAAATTTTTAACTGCCTGGCAGATTTCGTTTTTTCGTCTGGTTGCTTATGCCGCCAGCGTGGCGAAAGATAAAAGGCAAAAATCAGAATATAATTCAGGAGAGCTAAAATGGCTCGTGTAAAACGTGGTGTAGTTGCTCGCGCACGTCACAAGAAAATCTTAAAACAAGCCAAAGGCTACTACGGTGCACGTTCACGTGTTTACCGCGTTGCCTTCCAGGCAGTAATCAAAGCTGGTCAGTATGCTTACCGTGACCGCCGTCAACGTAAGCGTCAGTTCCGTCAGCTGTGGATCGCGCGTATTAACGCAGCAGCTCGTCAGAACGGCATTTCTTACAGCCGTTTCATCAATGGCCTGAAAAAGGCTTCTGTTGAAATCGACCGTAAGATTCTGGCTGACATCGCCGTATTCGACAAAGTGACATTTACTGCACTGGTTGAAAAAGCGAAATCAGCTCTGGCGTAAGTCAGAATACCCTAAATAATTCGGGTGGCAGGTCAGCGGCAAGGCCGCAACTCCCCGGCAGCATAGATAACTCTGTGCGCGGGGTGAACGGACGTGTCAATGCGCCTGGCGCCTGAAGTATGACCGGTAGGTGAAAGAGGGAGTCATCTCCCTCTTTTATTTTATCTAACTCAAGCAAAAGATTGACATTTCTGCCTGCTGGCTTTTCAATAGGGCAGTTCAGATAGCTGACCAGACTCTTACTAAGGTAATGCAAGCATGAATGCTGCTATTTTCCGTTTCTTTTTTTACTTTAGCGCCTGACAATCGGGGGCTTTTGCGCAAAAGAAAAGAAACGAAAAATCGCGCTGAAAGCCTCCCACGTGGAGGCTTTTTTGTTTTTGGCGTAACGACAATCGGACCCCGAGTCCCAACAAAAACAGACCGGCCCTGAAGGCTGGAAGAAGAGGAAACAATGCCACATCTCGCAGACCTGGTTGCCAGTGCTAAGGCAGCTATAGAAGATGCCCATGATGTCGCCGCGTTAGATCTGGTACGCGTCGAATATTTAGGTAAGAAAGGGCATCTCACGCTCCAGATGACCTCACTGCGCGATTTGCCAGCGGAAGAGCGTCCGGCGGCAGGTGCGGTGATTAACGAAGCGAAACAGCAGGTCCAGGAAGCGCTGAATGCACGTAAAAACGGCCTGGAATCAGCGGCAATGAATGCCCGTCTGGCCGAAGAGACCATTGATGTTTCGCTGCCTGGTCGTCGCGTTGAGAATGGCGGTCTGCATCCGGTGACGCGTACCATTGACCGTATTGAAACCTTTTTCGGTGAACTCGGTTTTGCCGTCGCCACCGGACCAGAAATCGAAGATGACTACCATAACTTCGATGCGCTGAATATCCCGAGCCATCACCCGGCACGTGCCGATCACGACACCTTCTGGTTTGATGCTACGCGTCTGCTGCGCACCCAGACCTCTGGTGTGCAGATCCGCACCATGAAAAATCAGCAGCCGCCGATCCGTATTATCGCCCCGGGCCGTGTCTACCGTAACGATTACGATCAGACTCACACCCCCATGTTCCATCAGATGGAAGGGTTGATTGTCGACAAAAACATCAACTTCTCCAACCTGAAAGGGACATTGCATGAATTCCTGCGCAACTTCTTTGAGGAAGATCTGCAGGTGCGTTTCCGCCCGTCTTACTTCCCGTTTACCGAACCGTCCGCCGAAGTGGATGTGATGGGTAAAAATGGCAAGTGGCTGGAAGTGCTGGGCTGCGGCATGGTGCATCCGAATGTGCTGCGTAACGTGGGTATCGATCCGGAAGTCTATTCAGGTTTCGCCTTCGGTATGGGTATGGAGCGTCTGACCATGTTGCGCTATGGCGTGACCGATCTGCGCGCTTTCTTCGAAAATGATTTACGTTTCCTCAAACAGTTTAAATAAGGGCAGGTTATACCAATGAAATTCAGTGAACTCTGGTTACGCGAATGGGTAAACCCAGCCATTGACAGTGCAGCGTTATCCGAACAAATCACCATGGCCGGGCTGGAAGTTGACGGCGTTGATGCCGTGGCCGGTGACTTTCATGGCGTGGTGGTGGGCGAAGTGGTTGAATGCGGTCAGCATCCCAACGCCGACAAACTGCGTGTGACCAAAATTAATGTCGGCGGCGAACGCCTGCTGGATATCGTTTGCGGCGCCCCCAATTGTCGTCAGGGGCTAAAAGTGGCCGTGGCGACCGTTGGCGCAGTGCTGCCGGGTGATTTTAAAATCAAAGCGGCGAAACTGCGCGGCGAACCTTCAGAAGGGATGCTGTGCTCGTTCTCTGAGCTGGCGATCTCTGCCGATCACGATGGCATTATTGAACTGCCTGCGGATGCGCCAGTGGGCAGCGACATTCGTGATTACCTGCAACTGAACGATCACACGATCGAAATCAGCGTCACGCCTAACCGCGCGGACTGCCTCGGTATTATCGGGGTGGCGCGCGATGTCGCGGTACTGAATCAGCTGCCACTGACCGAGCCAGAGATGCCTGCGGTAGTGGCGACCATCGACGATACTTTCCCGATCCGCGTTGATGCCGTGGACGCCTGTCCGCGCTATCTGGGGCGGGTGGTGAAGGGCATCAATGTTAATGCGCCATCGCCACTGTGGATGCGTGAAAAGCTGCGTCGTTGCGGTATCCGCTCTATTGATGCGGTAGTGGACATTACTAACTATGTCCTGCTCGAACTGGGTCAGCCGATGCACGCCTTTGACCTCGATCGGATTGATTCCGGCATTATCGTGCGTATGGCGCATGAGGGCGAAACCCTGACGCTGCTGGATGGTAATGAAGCGAAACTGAGCAGCGATACGCTGGTGATCGCCGACCATCAGAAAGCGCTGGCGATGGGCGGTATTTTTGGCGGCGAGCACTCCGGTGTTAACCCGGAAACCCGCAACGTGCTGTTTGAATGCGCATTCTTCAACCCGCTGGCGATTACCGGCCGCGCCCGTCGTCAGGGCCTGCACACCGATGCGTCGCACCGCTACGAGCGTGGTGTCGATCCGGCGCTGCAGTACAAGGCGATGGAACGCGCTACCCGCCTGCTGCTGGATATCTGCGGCGGCGAGGCCGGCCCGGTTATCGATGTCACTCATCAGGATGCGTTGCCAAAACCGGCCACTATCCGTTTGCGTCGTGAAAAACTGGATCGCCTGATTGGCCATGTGATTGCTGACGATCAGGTTACCGATATCCTGCAACGTCTCGGTTGCCAGGTGACGGCAAGCGACGGTGAATGGCAGGCGATCGCACCAAGCTGGCGCTTTGATATGGAGATCGAAGAGGATCTGGTGGAAGAAGTGGCGCGCGTCTACGGCTACAACAATATTCCTGATATGCCAGTGCAGGCCAGCCTGGTGATGACGAAACACCGTGAGGCCAGCCTGTCGCTGAAGCGTGCGAAAGCGATGCTGGTGGATAAAGGCTACCAGGAAGCCATCACTTATAGCTTTGTCGATCCCAAAATTCAGGCGCTGCTGCATCCCGGTGAAGAAAATTTACTGCTGCCGAGCCCGATTTCGGTCGAGATGTCAGCAATGCGTCTGTCGCTGTGGAGCGGTTTACTGGCGGCGGTGGTATATAACCAGAACCGTCAGCAGGGCCGTGTGCGCCTGTTTGAGAGCGGTTTGCGCTTTGTGCCTGATACACAGGCAAACCTCGGTATCCGTCAGGATCTTATGCTGTCAGGCGTATTAAGCGGTAATCGCTATGAAGAGCATTGGGACCTGGCGCGTCAGGCCGTAGACTTCTATGATTTAAAAGGTGATTTAGAATCGGTTCTCGATCTGACCGGCAAACTGGAGTCGGTTGAGTTCCGTGCCGAGGCCAATCCGGCGCTGCATCCGGGTCAAAGTGCGGCAATTTATTTATACGGTGAGAAAATCGGATTTATCGGTGTGGTGCATCCGGAGCTGGAACGTAAGCTCGATCTTAATGGTCGTACCTTAGTGTTTGAACTGCTTTGGGATAAGGTCGCAGACCGCGTATTGCCTGAAGCGCGCGAGATTTCACGCTTCCCGGCAAACCGCCGCGATATCGCTGTTGTCGTGGCTGAAAACGTGCCTGCAGCAGATATCATCGCCGAGTGTAAGAAAGTTGGCGTAAATCAGGTAGTTGGCGTAAACTTGTTTGACGTGTACCGTGGTAAGGGTGTAAATGAGGGTTATAAGAGCCTCGCTATCAGCCTGATTTTGCAAGATACCAGCCGGACACTCGAAGAAGAGGAGATTGCCGCTACTGTTAGCAGATGTGTAGAGGCACTGAAAGAGCGATTCCAAGCATCCTTGAGGGATTGAACCTATGGCGCTTACAAAAGCTGAAATGTCAGAATACCTGTTTGAGAAGCTTGGGCTTAGCAAGCGGGATGCCAAAGAGTTGGTTGAGCTGTTTTTCGAAGAAGTCAGACGTGCTTTGGAAAATGGTGAGCAGGTGAAGTTATCAGGTTTTGGTAACTTTGACCTCCGTGACAAGAATCAACGTCCGGGACGTAACCCTAAGACTGGCGAAGATATTCCGATTACGGCACGGCGCGTGGTGACGTTCCGCCCTGGTCAGAAGCTTAAAAGTCGGGTTGAGAACGCCTCGCCGAAAGAAGACTAATTTCAGTCATACAAAAGGCCGCATACGCGGCCTTTTTCACTCCCACCGGCAAAAGGGCGGGGACGTTCGCCCTTTTGCCATCATAAAATCCGATCATAAACCCGATAGCTGGCGAATTATTCTGCAATTCGCAGTACAGGTTGCGCCTTAACCTCAGCAGCAGTGGTGTTTTTCTCCGCTGTTGCCACTCCACGCTCCCTCCATAATGTCAGGATTTCGTAAGTCTTCGGAAAGCATCATGAAAATCATCCGTCAGCTGATAGTTAGCGGCATACGGTATTGCTATAACAAGCCCATCTTATAAAGAGAGGTAAGCCTGATGAAAAAAACGGCTATGTTATTTTGTGTCCTGTTAGGGATGCCGCTGCTGGCAAAAGCCGGTGTTTCCATCAATATTAATACACCCGGCGTTTCCATCTCGATTGGCGATCGCGACGACCGTGGTTACTACTGGGACGGTTATGACTGGCGGGGGCCAAAGTGGTGGAATGCGCATAAAGGACGTCGCGTCGGTGAACGCGGTCCGCGTGGCGACTACTGGAATGGTAATGGCTGGCAGCAGCATTCACCAAAGCAGCATGCGTCTAAGCCGCAACAGCAACCTGAGCGTCAGCCGCAGCATCAGCAGTCTGGCAGACAGGAGAATGGCCACGCTAAATCGCCGCAGGGTCAGCAGGGTGAACATGGCGGACAGGGTGGACAGGGTAAGGGGAATAATTCACAACCGATCCCGCCGCAGGAACAACATCATTAATCCCTTTCCCCCGGAGCCAGCGTTGCTGGCTCTTTCTTTTTCTGCCATAGCCACTACAATTAAAACCCTGTTTTCTTTCATAAAGAGCCATTGATGTCTCTGCTTTCCCACCTGTCGCAGCGAGCCGATCGTTACGGGCGGCGCTGGTTAGTCGCACTGCTGGCGCTGGTACTGGTCGTCGCCACCATCAGCCTGTGCGCGGGGGATAGCTGGATTGCTCCCAATCACTGGTTTACCCGCCAGGGGCAGCTGTTTGTCTGGCAGCTGCGTTTGCCGCGCACGCTGGCGGTATTGCTGGTGGGTGCGTCGCTGGCGGTGGCTGGCGCGGTGATGCAGGCGCTGTTCGATAATCCGCTGGCGGAGCCGGGATTGCTCGGTGTCTCGAATGGCGCCGGCGTCGGGCTGGTATTAAGCGTGATGCTCGGCAACGGTCAGCCCTGGAGTCTGAGCCTGGCGGCTATTGCTGGCGCCCTGCTGGCGACACTGATTCTGCTGCGTTTTGCCCGTCATCAACTCTCCGTCAGCCGCTTACTGCTGGCCGGCGTGGCGCTCGGGATTATCTGCAGCGCCGTAATGACCTGGGCGGTTTATTTCAGCAGTAGTCTCGACCTGCGCCAGCTGATGTACTGGATGATGGGTGGTTTCAGCGGCATTGACTGGCGCTATCGCTGGCTGATACTGGCGCTGGTACCGATTTTGTTGTGGCTGACCTGCCAGTCGCGGGCGCTGAATTTACTGGCGCTGGGCGAAGTTTCCGCCCGCCAGCTTGGCCTGCCGTTAGCGCTGTGGCGCAACCTGCTGGTGATGGCGATTGGCTGGCTGGTCGGCGTCAGCGTGGCGCTGGCGGGGGCGATTGGTTTTGTCGGCCTGGTGATCCCGCATCTGTTGCGGCTAAATGGGCTGACCGATCACCGCATACTGTTACCCGGTTGCGCCCTCGCCGGCGCCGCAGTGCTGCTGGCGGCCGATATTGTGGCGCGTGTATCGCTCACTTCAGCGGAACTCCCGATTGGCGTGGTCACTGCCACGCTGGGCGCGCCGGTATTTATCTGGTTATTACTGAAAAACCGTCGCCAGTACTAGCTGGCAAATTCAACTCTGACACAGGAAATCCGCATGAGCATTTATGAAACAGAACTGGTGACGCTGGATGGTGAAAAAACCAGCCTGAAGCAGTGGCAAGGCGAAGTACTGTTAGTGGTCAATGTGGCCTCAAAATGTGGTCTGACGCCGCAATATGAGCAGTTAGAACAGTTGCAGAAAAACTTCCATCAGCAGGGATTTAGTGTGCTGGGCTTTCCGTGTAACGCATTTCTTGAGCAGGAACCGGGCAGCAATGAAGAGATTAAAACTTTCTGCAGCACCACTTACGGCGTCACTTTTCCGATGTTCAGTAAAATTGAAGTTAATGGTGATCACCGTCACCCGCTATATGCACAGCTGACGGCGGCGCAGCCGCAGGCCATCGCGCCGCAGGGCAGCGGTTTCCTTGAGCGTATGACCAGCAAAGGGCGGGCGCCAAAACAGAGCGGCGATATTCTGTGGAACTTTGAAAAATTCCTGATTGGCCGTAACGGCGAAGTGCTGCAACGTTTCTCGCCGGATATGACGCCTGACGATGAGACCGTGCAGAGCAGTATTAAGCAGGCTCTGGCACAGTAAATGTTGCTGGAGATAGAAGGCGCTGCGGTTAGCGGGCGCCTGGCGCCATTCAGCGCTCAGGTGGGCAGCGGGCAACTGATCCACCTGCTCGGCCCCAATGGGGCCGGGAAAAGTTCGCTGCTGGCGCGTTTATCCGGTTTATTACCCGGCAGCGGGCGTATTCAGTTTCTGGCCCGGCCGCTGGAGAGCTGGAGTGGTCACCAGCTGGCGCGCCATCGCGGCTGGTTGCATCAGCAACAGCTGCCGCCCGGATTGATGGCGGTTTTTCACTATCTGCAACAGCATCTGCAATATGCCGACCAGCAATCTGATGCTGCATTAGCGCAGGTTATTACTGAACTGCAGCTGAGCGATAAACTGGCGCGGCCGTTGAATCAACTCTCCGGCGGCGAATGGCAGCGGGTGCGGCTGGCCGCGGTGTTATTGCAGATTAGCCCGCAGGCTAACAGCCAGGGGAAACTGCTGCTGCTGGATGAACCGATGGCCGGGCTGGATGTTGCACAACAGGCGGCACTGGACCGTCTATTGCTGGCGCTTTGTCAGGCTGGCATCAGCATCATTATGAGTGGTCACGATCTTAATCACAGCCTGCGTCATGCGCAGCAGGTATGGTTGATGCGGGGCGGAGAGATGATTGCCCAGGGGGATACGCAGCAGGTGATGCAACCGGCGATTCTTGAGCGGGTATATCAGGTGCCATTGCGTAAACTGACGGTCGAAGGGCATCAAATGCTGATCACCCTGGCAGAATAGACGTTTGTGTTGTTGCCAGTGCGATGAGTTTACCGCTAAAGTTACTTTGTCTGATTTTTTTCCTGGAACAGCTGTTATGCGAATCTGCTTTTTGCTTGTCGTACTTATTTTGGCTGGTTGCAGTCGTCATGCGCCGCCGCCAAATGGACGACTTGCGGATTCGATCACGGTTATCGCCCAGCTTAATGATCAACTGGGGCAGTGGCACGGCACACCTTATCGTTATGGTGGTATGAGCCGCGGCGGGGTTGATTGTTCCGGCTTTGTCTATCTTACGTTTCGCGACCGGTTTGATCTGCAGTTACCGCGGACCACCGCGGCCCAGACCGATGTCGGCACCCGCATCGACAAAGAGCAATTGTTGCCGGGCGACCTGGTGTTTTTCAAAACCGGTAGCGGTGAGAATGGGCTGCATGTTGGCATTTATGATACTGATAATCAGTTTATTCATGCTTCAACCAGCCAGGGCGTGATTCGATCTTCACTGGATAATGTTTATTGGCGAAAAGTATTCTGGCAAGCCCGCAGGATATAAAAACCATGAACTATTTAATAGTCTGCGAATAGTTTCGGATAAATGCGTATTTAATCAGCAGTAAAAAAAGTAGATAATGATCACAGGTTTTTCGGCGTTGTGAATGTCACTATTTCAATTAGACAATTTTTTTATATTCCCTTAACTCAGATTTTCCCTCTTCATCACTCGTTGCGATAGAAGAAAACCTTTCCGCCGCGTACCTGCTATCTCAGGATAAGCACAATTTACGACTTTCAAACGTTAATTTTATTTAAGTTTTATGCGGTAATTTTCTGCGTAAAAAAAGTGCAAACCACCCGAACGGCCATTAGCGCTATTGATTGTCATAATTTGTTGTTATAGGATGCGCAAATTGCCACTTAATAATGGCTTAACAAAATGAAAATCCATTTAGCTGCTGACTATGATATTAGCGCAGCATTTTATCCTATTTACACCCTGACGGGTCAGTTGACTGCCGTGGAACTTCTCTCGTGGTTCTCGCACGAAACGGCTAATGTGGCGATCCCGGTGGAGATGATGATGGCTCAGCTTACATTCGAGCAACGCATTTCACTGCTGCAAAGTCAAATTAGTTTAGTAGAAAAACATTATGATTTCTTCAGTCACCACGGTCTGCATGTCGCTATTAATATTGATGAAATGATCGCCCAGGCGATTTTAGATAGCGAGTTTCTTTTACACAAAATGGGGTTGTTAGATTGTCTTGAACTGGAAATTAATGAAACCTTTGTGGATTTATCTGCTGGCATAGATAATCCGCTGCTGGCAGCCTTACACGATCGGTTTTATCTTAGCCTGCACAATTTTGGGGCGGGGAAAGCAACACCAAAAGCGGTTTATGACAACCTTTTTTACCGGGTTAAATTAGATAAAGCTTTTATCCAGCACAATATCAGACGGCTCTCTTTCCCGCCGTTTATAAATGCGGTGCTGAATAATATCACGCCACATTGCCAGCAGATCATTGTACAGGGAGTTGATGATAAGCAAATGCTGGATAAAATCAGTCAATTTCCCTTCGACGGCATTCAGAGCGCATTGTTTCCGCCGGTAGATGAATTGTCATTAGCAGCGTTAATTCATCCGCCAAAAGAACTCTCGGATAGCCGCGGTTAGAAAAGCCGGTTTCCCCCTGTTTAATGCATCGGGCAGGGGGTAAACTGTCCATATTGAGGTGTGAAAACCATGGCGCTGACGCGATAAATAGTGTCCTCCGGCGCTGGTTAACCTATTGTATATCCACTGATTTTATCATAAATCGCCTCGATGTTAGTCTGAAGGAGGCTGTATGCAGTTCAATAATAGCTGGTTTAATGAGCTGCCTGGCTTCTACACCGCACTCGCTCCCACACCGTTAAAAAATCCACGTTTGCTGTGGCACAGTCAGGCCCTGGCGCAACAGCTGGGTCTTGATGACAGCTGGTTTACCGCCGATAAAGCCAACATCTGGAGCGGAGCGACGCTGCTGCCGGGGATGCAACCACTGGCCCAGGTCTACAGCGGCCATCAGTTTGGCGTCTGGGCCGGGCAGTTAGGGGATGGACGCGGTATATTACTCGGTGAACAACAGCTTGCCGATGGCCGTAAATTTGACTGGCATCTGAAAGGCGCCGGACTGACACCCTATTCGCGCATGGGAGATGGCCGCGCGGTACTGCGTTCCACCCTACGTGAGTCTCTGGCGTCAGAAGCGATGCACCATCTTGGGGTGCCAACATCGCGCGCCTTAACGGTGATCACCAGCGATGAGCCAGTGTATCGTGAAACCGCCGAGCGCGGCGCCATGCTGTTGCGCGTGGCTGAAAGCCATGTGCGCTTTGGCCATTTCGAGCACTTCTTTTATCAGGGGCAGCAGGACAAGCTGCAGCAACTGGCGGATTACGTTATTGCCCATCACTGGCCGGAATTGACCGGCGCGCCGGACGCCCGGCTGTTGTGGTTTACTGATGTGGTAAAACGTACCGCGCAGCTGATTGCCCACTGGCAAAGCATCGGTTTTGCCCATGGGGTGATGAATACCGATAATATGTCGATCCTCGGTATCACGCTGGATTATGGCCCCTATGGTTTCCTTGATGACTATCAACCAGACTTTATCTGTAATCATTCTGATTATCAGGGGCGCTACGCATTCGACAACCAGCCGGTGGTCGGCCTGTGGAACCTTAACCGGCTGGCGCATGCGTTGTCAGGGCTGATGAGTACGGAGCAGCTGAAACAGGCGCTGGCGGAGTACGAACCCGAGCTGATGCGCGCCTGGGGAACGAAAATGCGCGCCAAACTGGGGCTGCTCAGCGATGAGAGCGGCGACAACGAAATACTGACCGGCTTGCTGGCCCTGATGACGAAAGAGGGTAGTGACTATACGCGTACCTTCCGGCTGCTGAGCGCCACGCAACAGCAGGAGCGTCGCTCGCCGTTGCGTGATGAGTTTATCGATCGTGACGCCTTTGACCGCTGGTACGAGGGCTACCGGCAACGACTATTGCGTGATGAGCGCAGCGACAGCGAGCGCCAGCAACTGATGAAATCGGTTAACCCGGCGATTATTCTGCGTAACTACCTGGCGCAGCAGGCGATTGAACGTGCGGAGCTGGACGACATTAGCGTACTGACGCGTTTGCATCAGGCGCTCGCCCGTCCGTTTGACGATGCGCCTGAGTTTGCGGATCTGGCGCAACGTCCGCCAGACTGGGGAAAAAAACTTGAGGTCAGCTGCTCCAGTTAACGGCGCAGCGCGATCTGGGGTACGGCTTCACTGGCGTGCGGCCGTACCAGCAGATCGGCGTGATACCAGCGCGTCAGCGTAGCTTCGGTCATCACCTGCGCCGGCGTGCCGCTGGCCACCAGCGTGCCCTGATGTAATAGCAACATCCGGTCCGACCACAGCGCGGCCAGGTTAAGATCGTGCAGCACACAACATACCGTCAGCTGGCCGTCACGTGTCAGCTGATGCAGCAGGCGCAGAGCATGCTGCTGATGATAGAGATCCAGCGCCGAGGTTGGCTCATCAAGAAATAACCAGCCCTGCGGCCCATCCTGCCGCCAGCCCTGCGGCCCATCCTGCCGCCATAACTGCGCCAGCGCGCGCGCCAGTTGTACTCGCTGCTGCTCGCCCCCCGAGAGCTGACGATAATCGCGTTGCGCCAGTGACTCACAGCCGGTTAATGCCATCACCTCGTTTACCACCGGCATCACCGGCAGCTGCGGCCAGGGCGCGCGTCCCATGGCGATCACCTCCTGCACCCTCAGCGGAAACACCAGCGAACTTTGCTGACGCATCACCGCACGCTGCCGTGCCAGCTGCTGTCGCGACCAGCCGGAGAGGGGGATACCCTGCAGATCGCAACTGCCGGCGTCGGGCGTCAGATAACCGGTCAGTAAACGTAACAGCGTCGATTTTCCGGCGCCATTCGGGCCGATCAGCGCGACCATCTCCCCGGCCCGCAACTGCAGGGAAATACCGTCAATCAGCGTGCGGCCGGCGGCGCGATAGCTGAGGGCGTGCGCCTGCAGTAACTTATCCATGGTTACCTCCCTGCCGCCGTAAAATAAGCCACAGAAACCACGGGCCGCCGAGTAAGCTGGTAAGCAAACCGACCGGCATTTCCGCCGGGGCTACCAGAGTACGCGCCAGCGTATCGGCGATCAGTAATAAAATCGCCCCTGCCAGCAGCGACCCTGGCAGCAGCCAGCGGTGATCGGCACCAAGACAGATACGCATCAGATGCGGCACCACCAGGCCGATAAAACCAATTACGCCACTGATCGCCACCGCCGCCGCGACCAGCAGCGCGCTGAGGATCATCAGATGCCGCTGGGTGCGCGCGACATCGACACCGAGATAGTGCGCTTCCTCCTCGCCGAACTGCAGCAGATTAAGACGCGTAGCGCGCCGCTGGATCAGCAGTGAGGCCGGGATAATCAGTGAAGCGCTGGCCAGCAGCGTCGACCACTGCGCCTGTCCGAGACTGCCCATGCCCCACAGCGATAGCTGGCGTAACTGCTGATCGTTACTGACCCACGACAGCACGCCGACCGCCGCGCCACAGAGCGCATTGATCGCGATCCCGACCAGCAACAGGCGTGATAATCCGCTCTGGCCTGAGCGGCTCAGGGCAAATATCACCAGCGTTACCGCCAGACTGCCGGTAAAGGCTGCCAGCATCGGCAGATACAGCGCCAGCACCGCCGGTAACGCCAGCGGCAGCACCAGCGAAATCGCCACCGCCAGCGCGGCGCCACTGCTGATACCCAGCAGACCCGGATCGGCCAGCGGATTGCGGAACAGTCCCTGCATCACCGCCCCGGCTAAAGCCAATGCGGCGCCGACCAGCATCGCCAGCAGCACACGCGGCAGACGGATATTCCACCAAATCTGCCGCAGTATACTGTCGTGCGGCGCCTGCCACAGTAGCGGCAGAGACAGCCGCATGGCGCCAGAATTAGCGGCCAGCACCGCCAGCAATAGCAGGCTGAACAGCATCGCCAGCAGCCAGCGCAGGTGAAAACGCGCGATCATTGCGCTACCGCTTCCGCCGCTTTACGCAATTTAACAATAGCGTCCGGGGTATCGAGGCCAAAACCCAGCAGCGCCATATCATCGACCACCAGCAGTTGTTTATGTTTCCCGGCCGGCGTCAGCGCCAGGCCGGGCAGTTGCCACAGGTTTTCCTCGCTGCCCAGCTTGTCCATGCCCGAGACACTGACGACCACCAGGTCCGGTGCGCTGGCAATGACCCCTTCCTGCGACAGTGGCTGGTAGCGCTGGAGGGTTGCCATGGCATTTTGCAACCCGGCAGCGGTGATGGCGGCATCGGCGGCAGTATCACGGCCAGCCGCCATGGTGGTCATCCCGCTGTGGGCCAGAATAAACAGCACTTTTACCGCCAGAGGTTGCGTTGGCAGTGTTGCCAGCTGTTTATCGATCCGCTGTTGCAGCGCTTGCCCGGCTTTATCACGCTGTAACGCATGGGCAATGGTGGCAATTTTACTGTCAATGGCTTTTAGCTGCGTCGCCCCGGTAACGGTTACCACCTGCACCCCGGCTTGTTGCACCTGTTCCAGCGCCAGTGAGGGTTTTGCCAGCTCGCTGACCAGCAGCAGCGTTGGCTTCAGCGCCAGAATACCTTCCGCATTCAGCTGACGCAGATAGCCAACGTCAGGCAATTTGGTGGCCTGCGCCGGGTGTAAACTGGTGCTGTCGCGACCGACCAGATGCTGCTGGGCATCCAGTGCGTAGATAATCTGCGTAACGTCGCCACCAATCGACACCACACGCTCATCCGCCAGGGCACAAAGCGGCAGCGCCAGCAGGGCAATTAGCAGATGTTTCATGCGTACACTCCTTCACGGGTTAGCGTCGCCAGCTGCTGGCGCCACTGGCTCTGCTCCGGCTGGCCTTCGCTGCGCTGGCCATATAACTGGGCAATTTGCGTGCCGTCGGCGGCAAACAGTTCAAGGCTGGTCACTAAGCCATCAGCGGTGGGTTTACGGGTTATCCAGCTTTCGGCGATGGCATCTTCTACCAGGTGTAGGGTAAATTGCGGATTAAAAATATTCAGCCAGTTATCCATTGGCCGCAGTTGCTCAATGGCACCGGTAAAGATCTGCACGCAGCCACGGTTACCGACGAAAATCATAATTTCATTGCCGTCGTTTTTTGCCAGTTCCAGTAGCTGGCGCAGGGAATGGTTGCCGACCCTGCAGGCCAGATCGTCCGGTACGGCACGAAAAGCCTGCTGACGACTGATATTGTGACCTTTCAGCAGATGGAAGAACTGATGAACATCGGTCATTGCGCGCCACTCCTGCTCAATCCGCGCCGCATCCGGGGCGTTGTTGCTGGTGTCGGCCGCTAACGGGGCGACGCTCAGCTCAGTGGCTTGCGGTTGCACAAAGCGGGCAAGTAGCGCATCCCAGGCGGCGTAGTCGCTCTGTTCGGTGGCATACACTTTCAGCACCGCATCGCCATGGGCATCAAAGAACTGCAGGCTGTGACGTTCACCCCGCGGGCTCTGCTCTTTTAACGCAAAAGCGCTGTGCCACTGATTTACAAACAGACGCAGATCCAGCGCGCGCGGATTCAACACCAAACCGGCATGAGCGCCAATATTCAGATTGGTGTAGTGGCCGAGATGTTCATGCACCGCGTACTGGTTGCGGGTAATCGATTTGGTTTCCCCGACCGCCTCCAGCGCCTGTAAAATCTCAGGCATCTGATTACGTAATTGTTGTGCGTCGTGACCGACGCGCGCGTGGGCCAGTTGCGCCTCGCTAATGGCCATCTCAGCCGCGAGATCGCGGGCATATTTCTTCGGGTTGGCGGCCTTCAGTGCCTGATATTGCTGATAAAGTGCGGTCATTATATGTTTCCTTATTAACCTATCTCCGGCGCCGGCCGGGAATAATGATTACCATTGATAACTGACGAAGACCTTTCCGTTGATCCCGTCTTGTGGAATGCCCAGCGAAGAGTAGTACTGCTGGTCAAAGGCATTACCCAGCACCAGCGTGGTGGTGAGTCCCTGATAGCGATCCTGCCCTTTGTAGCGCAGGTAGAAGTCGTTAACCCCATAACCGGGCTGACTGACATAGTCGCCGCTGATATGGGTGGAGCGTTGCGCAAAGGTGCCGACCCAGCCGACGGAGAACGGGCTGTGGCCGATCGGCACATCAACGATGCTGGTGACGGTGTCCGGATTCAGACTGGAGATCCAGGCGCCGCTATCGCGGTCTTTCCCGCGGGTACGATTCCAGGCCAGGTTCCAGCTAAACAGCGCGCTGCTGTAGCGTATACTGGCATCCCAGCCCCAGATTCTGGCCTCAGGCAGGTTGGCGTTATAGCTGGTGCCGGCGCGCATATCGACCACCGGATAAATATAGTCCTGCGCTTTGGTGTCAAAGTAGCTGGTTTTAAATTCGATATCGTCATGCGCCAGCAGCAGATCGTCGAAACGCAAGCCGAATCCCGCTTCGCGGGTGGCATTGGTTTCCGGACGCAGATTCGGGTTCGGCACCCAGCGATTGACGTACCCAGGGAAGGAGAAGTGCACGCCGTCGTTGTACAGTTCACCCATGGTTGGCGCACGGAAAGCCTGGGCATAAGAGCCAAACAGCATCAGCCAGTCAGCCGGCGTAACGGAAAGCGCGGCGCGCGATGACCAGCGGTCGGCGTCGACATCGGCGTGACCGTCGCTGCTGCCGCGGTAGTTGTCAAAACGGCTGCCGAGCAGCAGCGAGGCCGGCAGATCGCGCAGGGTGATCTCATCCTGCAGCCAGCCGGAAGAAAAATCGATGCTGGCCTGCGGAAAGCTGGTGGCGGCGCCGCCGGGCTGTTGCTGCTGACGATAGTATTCGCCGCCATAGGTCAGCTGATGCGCGGCCAGCGTGTCGGCAAACAGGCGGCTGCGATTATCCAGTTTGATGCCTTTGGTGGTCTGTTCACGATACTGACTGGCGAGATCACCGCTACCGGCGTGGATGCGCGTTTCTGACCAGTAGCTGTTCAGCCGGGCATCCAGCCAGTCGCTCTGCGCCGGATTCAGTTGATAGCCGAGTTGCAGATCGCGCTGAATCGTCGAGCGGTCGGTCATCGGGTTACTGCGGTCGGGATTGACCGCCTGCGGGTTTAGCGGTTCTCTGGCCCGGTTATGATAGTAGCGCAGGCTGCCATTAAAGGTTTGCGCCTGATCCGCTTTCCAGCTGCCTTTTGCCAGCATATTACTGATATTTTCATCATTAGGCGCATTATCGCCACTGCTTAACCGGATATCACCGCGGTCGCGCGAACTCCACGACAACAGCCCGTCGAGATCGTCCGTGCGGCCAAAAGCGCTGGCGCCGGTGCCAAGGCTGTGATCGCCGCTGGCGCCGCTGGCGAACACGCGATAACCGCTGCTGCTGCCCGCGGCCAGCAGGTCAGCCGCGTCAACCGTTTCATAAGAGATGACGCCGCCAAGGGCGCCGCTGCCATACAGCAGTGCCGCAGGACCGCGCACCACTTCAATACGTTTAATCAGCGCCGGGTCGAGGAATACGCTGTTCAGATGGCCAGTATCGGTCCCCTGGCGTATGCCGTCAACCAGCGTCAGCACGCCACGGCGGTCGTAGCCACGCAGACTCAGATCCTGACCGTTGGTACGTCCGCTGCCGCTAATCGTGATGCCCGGTACGCCGCGCAGCATCCCGGCGGCGGAGGCGGCGCTCCGGGTTTGCGGCGCGTCGCCATCGATCACCGTCACCATCATCGGCGCTTCAAAGGTCGGTCGTGGTGTCCCGGTGGCAACCACCGTAATGGCTGTTGGCTTTAGCGCCGTCTCCCTGGCGTCGGTGCCGCTGGCAGCGGCCTCGGCGCAAAAAGGTGCCGCGCAGGTAATCGCCATCGTTAAGCGCGACAGGCGCAAACTGGCTGAAGGCAGGTTAAGCATAAGTGCAACTCTCCATATTGTACTTGAATGCAGGGATGTGCTGGCTCGCCGCTGACGGCGTCAGGGAAGCTGGCGGATTGTTATTCAGGCTGCCGGATGCTGATGCCGACCGTCTGGCGGAGCAACCGGAGGTAAATCCGCATGAACAATAATGTTAATCATTTTAACAATGATAATCATTATCAACAAAAGTCTAAACGAGGCAAGAACAAAATGATCAAAACTGGCCTGGGGAAGAGAGGGGGACAAAGGGGAGAATGCGCTGACCAGAACGGGTCAGCGCAGAATATCAGAAGCGGCTGTCGACGGCTTGCGCCAATAACTCCAGCACGGCTTCGCTGTCGTCCCAGCCGAGACAGGGGTCGGTAATCGACTGGCCGTATATCAGAGGTTGTCCGGCAATCACTTTCTGCGTGCCTTCCTGCAGGAAGCTCTCAATCATTACCCCGGCGATGGCGCGTGAGCCGTCGCGGATCTGCCGCGCTACCGATGCGGCGACATCACGCTGGCGACGATGCTGTTTCAGGCAGTTGCCATGACTGAAATCGACCACCAGTTGTTCCGGCAGATGGAATTCGCGCAGGCTGGCGGCAGCGGCGGCGATATCTTCCGGGTGATAATTCGGCTGTTTGCCACCGCGCATAATGATATGGCCAGACGGATTACCGCTGGTCTGATAAATCGTCATCCGTCCCTGTTTATCGGAGGATAAAAACATATGGCTGGCGCGCGCGGCGCGAATGGCGTCAACCGCAATCTGCGTATTGCCATCGGTACCGTTCTTAAAGCCCACCGGGCAAGAGAGCGCGGAAGCCATTTCACGATGGATCTGGCTTTCGGTGGTGCGTGCGCCAATCGCGCCCCAGCTAATCAGGTCGGAAATAAACTGACCGATCACCATATCGAGAAATTCAGTGGCGGTTGGCATACCCAGCGCATTGATATCCAGCAACAGTTTGCGGGCGATATCGAGACCGTGATTGACGCGGAAACTGCCATTCAGGTCGGGATCGGAGATCAGACCTTTCCAGCCGACAACGGTGCGCGGTTTTTCAAAGTAAGTACGCATCACAATTTCCAGACGATGCTGATAGCGGATGCGCAGGGCGTTAAGTTTTTCCGCATACTCGATCGCCGCCTGCGGATCGTGCAGCGAGCAGGGGCCAATCACCACCAGCAGGCGCTGATCTTCTCCGCACAGGATGCGGGCAATACGTTTTCGTGACGTTGTCACATTTTCTGCGATTGCCGGCGTAATCGGATGCCGGGACGCCAGCTCTTCAGGCGTAATCAGGCTCTCGATGCGCGCGGTTCGCAGTTCATCTGTTTTGTTCATTTGGATCTCTAAATTTTTTTCTTCGCAGCGGCAGAAGTACCGGGAAGTGATGGCGATCACAATAGACCAAATAACGCTGAATTCAACCAGAAAGGCGAGTAAAACGCGTTGCGCCACACAAATCGCCGTGTTTTTCGCGCTCAGAGGCCCGGTTAAGCGTGGGCGGCAGATATGGCGCCGCTGCACCGGGCATCTGAAATACCCCATGGCCGCCGCAGAGTCAGTACATATGCCGGTTCAGACCCATGATATCGAGGATCTTGGTGGCAATTTCCTCGACCGAATAATTGGTACTGTTCAGGTAGCGAATTTGATGGGTGCGGAACAGCGCTTCGACTTCACCCACTTCCATCCGGCACTGACGGATGGAAGCATAACGGGTGTTTTCCGCCCGCTCCTGGCGAATCGCCGCCAGACGTTCCGGATCGATGGTGAGGCCGAACAGCTTATGCTGATGGGGCCGCAGCGCCGGCGGCAGTTTCAGGTTATCCATATCGTCGGCGATAAAAGGATAGTTGGCGGCGCGTACGCCAAACTGCATCGCCAGGTAGAGGCTGGTGGGGGTTTTACCGCAGCGTGAGACCCCCAGCAGGATCACCTGGGCATCCTCCAGACCGCGCAGCGAGATACCGTCATCGTGCGCCAGCGCATAATCAATCGCCGCGATACGTGCATCATATTTGCCGAGATTGCTGGCCGTCAGGCCATGGGTGCGGTGGGCGACCGGCGCCGGCGCCATCCCCAGCTCCTGCTGCAGCGGAGCCACCAGCGACTGCACAATATCCTGACAAAAGCCGTCACTTTGCATAATAATCTCACGCACGTCCGGCGTGACGATCGAAAAGAACACCAGCGGCCGGATACCGCTTTGCTGATAGATAGCATTTATCTGGCCCTTTACTGCCTGTGCACGCTGCACATTTTCCACAAAGGGCAGCGTGACGCTGTTCATCCTCACCGGAAATTGCGACATCACCGCATGGCCTAATACTTCGGCAGTAATGGCGGTGCCGTCAGAGATGTAAAAAACACTTCGTTCGCTGGCTGAGTCCATTTTATCTCCTGACATGCCCGGTTTAAGCCTGAATGCGCCTAAAGGGGCGTTCTGATAGCAAAGGATAGCACTAAATAAAATGAATAATTCAAAAATAAATAAAGTGAACCATTCATTTTTAGTTGATTGCGCTGAATATGACAGCATAACAAAATGAAATGATGTTTCTTTTTTAATTGTTACCCGGTCGCGGGTAAAACCCGTAGAAATTATTATTTCCCCACTGGTTTCGTTGCGCAAACGAAATAGCGCATATAATCAGGTATTTGTAATCATGATGATGATTTTACTGGTTTTTCTTTCAATTAATTTTGTTGCGCAACAAAACAAATAAGCGCGGAGTTTTCTTAAAAACACATTTTTTGTCTGCTTGAACGATTCACCACTTTCTCTTTGTTAAATGAATGTGCCAGGCTGGAGAAGTGCTATCAGTACGTTTAAATGCTTTAGTGCCCCCCCATTTAAATCTGAAAAGGATTGCTTCAATGTCCAATATAGGTGAAGTGCCGCTCGTGCTCTGGTACAACCAGCTCGGCATGAATGATGTTGATCGGGTGGGAGGCAAAAATGCCTCTCTGGGTGAAATGATTACTAATCTGTCGTCACTGGGTGTCTCGGTGCCGAATGGCTTTGCCACCACTTCCGATGCTTTCAACCAATTCCTTGACCAAAGCGGCGTCAATCAGCGTATCTATGAGCTGCTGGATAAAACCAATATTGATGATGTTGATGAGCTGGCGAGAGCCGGTAAACAGATTCGCCAGTGGATTGTTGATACTCCATTCCAGCCCGGGCTGGAACAGGCGATTCTGACGGCGTATCAGCAGCTCTCCGCCGATGATGCCGAGGCGTCATTTGCCGTCCGTTCTTCCGCCACGGCGGAAGATATGCCCGATGCCTCGTTTGCCGGTCAGCAGGAAACCTTCCTGAATGTGCAGGGCATCGATGCGGTGATGGTGGCGGTGAAACATGTCTACGCCTCGCTATTTAACGATCGCGCCATCTCTTACCGGGTGCATCAGGGGTATGACCATCGCGGTGTGGCGCTCTCTGCGGGCGTGCAGCGCATGGTTCGTTCCGACCTGGCTTCCTCCGGCGTGATGTTTACCATTGATACCGAATCCGGTTTCGATCAGGTGGTGTTTATCACCGCCGCGCTGGGGCTGGGTGAAATGGTGGTGCAGGGGGCGGTCAACCCCGATGAGTTCTACGTGCATAAACCGACGCTGGCGGGCAATCGCCCGGCGATTGTGCGCCGTAATATGGGTTCGAAAAAAATTCGTATGGTGTATGCCGATTCGCAGCAGCATGGCGAACAGGTACGCATTGAAGATGTGCCGCAGGAGGAGCGCGACCGCTTCTGTCTCAGCGACGATGAAGTGCAGGCGCTGGCGCGTCAGGCGGTACAAATCGAGAAGCACTATCAGCGGCCGATGGATATCGAATGGGCAAAAGATGGCCATACCGGCAAGTTGTTTATTGTGCAGGCGCGTCCTGAAACCGTCCGTTCCAATGGGCAGGTGATGGAGCGCTACTCGCTGCTGGGCAAGGGCAAAGTGGTGATCGAAGGCCGCGCCATTGGTCATCGCATTGGCGCCGGTGAAGTGAAGGTGATCCACGATATCAGCGAAATGAACCGTATTGAAAAAGGCGATGTGCTGGTTACCGATATGACCGACCCGGACTGGGAACCGATCATGAAGAAAGCCTCGGCCATCGTTACCAACCGTGGCGGGCGGACCTGTCATGCGGCGATTATCGCCCGTGAGTTGGGTATTCCGGCGGTCGTTGGCTGCGGTGATGCCACTGAACGGCTGAAAGAGGGGCGTAAAGTGACGGTCTCCTGCGCCGAAGGCGATACCGGTTATGTCTATGACGATCTGCTGGACTTTGATATTACCCGTTCGCAGGTAGATGAAATGCCTGCTCTGCCGCTGAAAATTATGATGAACGTCGGCAATCCGGATCGCGCATTTGACTTCGCCTGTCTGCCGAATGAAGGGGTGGGGCTGGCGCGTCTGGAGTTTATTATCAACCGCATGATTGGCGTGCATCCTAAGGCGCTGCTGGAGTTTGATCAGCAAACCCCGGAATTGCAGAAGCAGATTCGCGAACTGATGAAAGGCTTTGACGATCCGGTCGAGTTCTATATCGGGCGTCTGACCGAAGGTATCGCTACCCTTGGCGCGGCTTTCTCGCCGAAACGGGTGATTGTGCGTCTTTCTGACTTCAAATCTAACGAGTACGCCAATCTGGTAGGTGGCGATCGTTACGAACCGGAGGAAGAGAACCCAATGCTGGGCTTCCGTGGTGCCGGTCGCTACGTCTCTGACAGCTTCCGCGACTGCTTTGCGCTGGAGTGTCAGGCGGTGAAACGCGTGCGCAATGAGATGGGGCTGACCAACGTTGAGATTATGGTGCCGTTTGTCCGCACCGTGGCGCAGGCTAAAGCGGTGGTGGAAGAGCTGGAGCGTCAGGGCCTGAAGCGCGGTGAAAACGGGCTGAAGCTGATTATGATGTGCGAGATCCCCTCTAACGCCCTACTGGCCGATCAGTTCCTGCAGTATTTCGACGGCTTCTCGATTGGCTCTAACGATATGACGCAGCTGGCGCTGGGGCTGGATCGCGACTCTGGCGTGGTGTCGGAGCTGTTTGATGAGCGCAACGAGGCGGTAAAAGCGCTGCTGTCGATGGCGATCCGCGCCGCGAAGAAACAGGGCAAGTATGTCGGTATTTGCGGCCAGGGGCCTTCTGACCATGAGGATTTCGCCGCATGGCTGATGGCGGAGGGCATTGATAGCCTGTCGCTGAACCCGGATACCGTGGTGCAGACCTGGTTAAGCCTGGCGAAAATTAAATCCTAGACGCGGTATTTATGTTACGGGAGCCATAAATGGCTCCCGTACATCAGGAGGCAGATATTCTTCTGTAGGGGCGGGATTTATGCCACCCGTATCAATGGCTTGCACTGCTGCCACCTTCGGGACGGGAGCCATTAATGGCTCCCCTACATCAGGAGGCAGATATTCTTCTGTAGGGGCGGCATTTATGCCGCCCGTATCAATGGTTTGCACTGCTGCCACCTTCGGGACGGCAGCCATGGGACGCAAACTATGCAGCTACCGCTTGACGTTCAAGACGGTAGCTACAAGATGCCAGCTATTTCCGCGTACGGACGGCATTTATGCCGCCTTTCTGTTACTGGCGTTTGTGGTTCTGCCTGGTTCGCACGCTGCCATTTTCCCACGGGAAAATGCTAAAAATAGCCGCCAGAGACGGAATCGACGCACAATCTATTTATTACTTATAAATCAATAATCTTTTCTGCGCTGCTGCGGCGGCGGTTATGCCGGACTGGCGGCAAAAAAAAGCCCATCACATGGGATGGGCAAAGACTACACACAGCAATTCTTTACTTACTCAGGGTAAAAAGGTTGTTTAAAAATCAGGGATTTGATCCTGAACATGTAATTCATACTATTCAGCATCGCTCCAGGCGTCTTTAAGAATCCTCTTATTAGTTTAAAGGCAATAATCCTTTGTGACACTCTTAACGCAAATTGCACGGGGAAACTGTGTGGAAAGTAATCAATAGCGCGGATAATTCACTGGAAAGGGCAAAAACAGGCTTTTACTGATAAAAAAAGCTAAACAAATTTTTTTACGACGTGACGTAATTTTTTTTAGCGGCCAGTTCTCTCTGGCCGCGGTTGTTGATTAAGAGTGGTGATGCTCAACGGGTTCGCTTTCAATTTCCGCCAGCTCTTCGACCACATCCTGCGGATCTTCATCCGGCGGCGGGGTTTCATGCATCCAGACGGCAACCAGTCGGTACGAGACCGCCAGCACTACCGGGCCGATAAACAGACCGATCATGCCAAACGCCAGCAGGCCGCCGATTACCCCGGAGAGGATCAGGATCATCGGCAGATCGGCGCCCATGCGGATTAGCATTGGGCGTAACACGTTATCAAGGGTGCCCACCACGCAGCTCCATATCACCAGTACCGTGCCCCAGGTGGTGTCGCCGCTCCAGTACAGCCAGATAATCGCCGGGATCAGCACCGGTAACGGACCGAGCTGGATCAGACAGAACAGAATCATCACTACCGTCAGCAGAGTGGCATACGGAATGCCGGATATTGCCAGCCCGATCCCCCCGAGCACGCCCTGCACCAGCGCCGTAACCACGACCCCCAGCGCCACAGCACGAATCGCCTGCGCCGCCAGTAATACCGCTGCGTCGCCGCGACGGCCAGACATGCGATAGGCGAAATGACGAATACCATTGCCAGCCTGCTCGCCACGCCAGTACAGCAGCATACTGAACAGCAACATCAGGCCCAGATGCATCATAAAACGACCAAAGTGCCCGGCCTGAGCGACAAAGAAACCGGTTGTCTGGCCAATATAGGGTTGTACTTTGGTCATCAGGGCGGAACCGCCGCCGGCAATCAGTTTGTGATAACTGGCGTAGAGCTTGTCACCCACCAACGGGATCTCATGCAGCCAGCTCAGTTGTGGTATCTGAATATGACCGGAAGTGGCCCACTCAATCACTGGCGCGCTGTTATCAATCAGGCTATTGACCAGCAGCGCGATAGGGATAATAAACAGTAAAATCAGGATTAGCGTCATGGCGATCACCGCCAGTGAACGTCGTCCCCAGAGCCAGCTCTGTATTTTAATCATTAATGGCCAGGTGGCGATCACCACCATGCTGGCCCAGGCAAAACCAAGAATAAACGGCTGAACCACCCAAAAACACGCGACGGTCATCACCATTATGAACAGCAGCGAGAACAACATCTGCGGTAAATCCATACCTCGTTGCAGGTTTTTCATACGAAAATTAACACCTCAAATAAATCCTTCACGGTTTCTGTCCATGACGTTAGCCATCAGGGCTACCCGACTAATAATGATGCATTTATGTCATTTGCGACAGTAGCGATAAAAAAACTGATTTTACAAATCCTGAAAAAACGGCAGGTCATAAAAAAATGTGATAAAACGGATAACTTACAGAAAAAAACAAACGCAAACGTTTCACTCAACATCCTGGTCACCCGACAATGATCCCACAGATTTCTCAGGCACCTGGCCTCGTTCAGCTGGTGCTGACATTTTTGGACACTTTACAGCAGCAGGGCTTTACCGGCGATACCGCCACCAGCTATGCCGATCGTCTTATTATGTCGACGGATAACAGTATTTATCAGCTGTTGCCCGATGCCGTCCTTTTTCCCCGATCCACCGCCGATGTGGCGTTAATCGCGCGCATTGCCGGTGAAGCTCGTTTTAGCAGTCTGGTATTTACCCCACGCGGCGGCGGCACCGGTACCAACGGTCAGTCGCTGAATCAGGGAATTGTGGTGGATATGTCACGCCATATGAACCGCATCCTTGAAATCAACGTCGAACAGCGCTGGGTACGGGTGGAAGCCGGGGTGATCAAAGATCAGCTCAATGCCTGGCTAAAGCCGTACGGTTTTTTCTTCTCGCCGGAACTCTCCACCAGTAACCGCGCCACCCTTGGCGGTATGATTAACACCGACGCCTCCGGACAGGGGTCACTGGTGTATGGTAAAACCTCCGATCACGTACTGGGCCTGCGCGCAGTGCTGCTGGGAGGGGACATTATCGACACCCGCGAAATGCCGGTGGCGCTGGCGGAGAAGCTGGCGCAGGAGGCCACCCCGGAAGGCGCGATCTACCGTACGGTGCTGGAGAGTTGTCGCGATCGGCGTAAGTTGATTGTGGAAAAATTCCCGAAACTGAACCGCTTTCTCACCGGTTACGATTTACGTCATGTGCTGAGTGACGATCTGCAGCGTTTTGATCTGACGCGCATTCTGTGCGGCGCCGAAGGCACGCTGGCGTTTACCAGCGAAGCCCGCCTTGATATAACCCCGCTGCCGAAGGTGCGTCGGCTGGTAAATATCAAATATGACGCCTTTGATTCTGCGCTGCGTAATGCCCCCTTTATGGTGGAAGCTAAAGCGTTGTCGGTAGAAACCGTCGATTCGAAAGTGCTGAACCTGGCGCGCGAAGATATTGTCTGGCATTCGGTGCGGGAACTGATTACTGACGTGCCGGATCAGCAGATGCTGGGACTGAATATTGTTGAGTTTGCCGGTGACGATAAGGCGCTGATCGACAGTCAGGTCGAATCGCTCTGTGAGCGACTGGATGACTTAATGGCGGCGCGCGAAGGCGGCGTAATTGGCTATCAACTCTGTAATGATGTGGACGGTATTGAGCGCATTTATGCGATGCGCAAAAAAGCGGTTGGCCTGCTGGGCAATGCCAAAGGGCGCGCCAAGCCGATTCCATTTGTGGAAGATACCGCGGTGCCGCCGCAGCACCTGGCCGATTATATCGTTGAGTTTCGTGCTTTACTCGACAGTCATCACCTGAGTTACGGTATGTTCGGGCATGTCGATGCCGGGGTGCTGCACGTGCGACCGGCGCTGGATATGTGCGACCCGCAACAGGAGATGCTGATGAAACAGATCTCCGATGAAGTCGTGGCGCTGACCGCCCGTTATGGCGGTCTGTTGTGGGGCGAGCACGGCAAAGGTTTCCGTGCTGAATACAGTCCGGCGTTCTTTGGTGACGTGCTCTATCATGAGCTGCGCCGTATTAAGTCGGCATTTGATCCCGCCAACCGTCTTAACCCGGGGAAAATCTGTGCCCCGCTGGCGGTTGATGAGCCGATGATGAAAGTTGATGGGGTGAAGCGAGGCACTTATGACCGCCAGATCCCGGTGAATGTCCGCAATGACTGGCGCGGGGCGATGGAGTGCAACGGCAACGGCCTGTGCTTTAACTTTGATGTCCGCAGCCCGATGTGCCCGTCGATGAAAATTACCGGCAATCGTATTCATTCGCCGAAAGGACGCGCCACACTGACGCGTGAGTGGCTGCGGCTACTGGCGGAGAAAGGGGTGGACCCGCTGGTGCTGGAGCAGCAGTTGCCGCCTGCCGGTATCAGTCTGCGCGGGTTAATTGAACGTACCCGCAACAGCTGGCATGCGAAGCGTGGTGAGTATGATTTCTCCCATGAGGTAAAAGAGGCGATGTCGGGCTGTCTGGCCTGTAAAGCCTGCTCAACCCAGTGCCCGATTAAAATCGATGTGCCGGGCTTCCGTTCACGTTTTCTGCAGCTGTATCACACCCGCTACCTGCGGCCGGTAAGCGATCATCTGGTTGCCAGCGTCGAAAGCTATGCGCCGCTAATGGCGCGTGCGCCAAAGACCTTTAACTTCTTTCTGAAGCAGCCGTGGCTGCGCGAACTGAGTAAAAAACATATCGGCATGGTCGATCTGCCGCTGCTCTCCTCGCCAACCCTGAAACAGCATCTGGCCGGACACCCTGCCGGCAAAACCACGCTGGAAAGTCTTGAACAGCTGAATGCGGAACAGCGGGCAAAAACGGTGCTGGTGGTTCAGGATCCGTTTACCAGCTACTACGAAGCGCAGGTGGTAGCCGATTTTGTGCGTCTGGTAGAAAAACTGGGTTATCAGCCGGTGCTGCTGCCGTTTTCCCCTAACGGTAAGGCACAGCATATTAAAGGTTTCCTGCGGCGCTTTGCGCGCACCGCGCAAAAGACGGCTGATTTCCTCAATCGCGTGGCGCAGTTGCAGATGCCGATGGTGGGGGTCGATCCGGCGCTGGTGCTCTGTTATCGTGATGAGTACCGGGAGATTCTCGGCGATCAACGCGGCGATTTCCATGTGCAGCTGGTGCATGAGTGGCTGCAGAATGCGCTCGATCTGCGTGATGCGCCGGCGACCAGCGGCGAAGCCTGGTACCTGTTTGGTCACTGTACCGAGGTGACGGCGCTGCCTGCGACACCGAAACAGTGGCAGGGTATTTTTGCCCGCTTTGGCGCCAGACTGGAAAACGTCAGCGTCGGCTGTTGTGGGATGGCAGGCACCTATGGTCATGAAAGCAAAAACCTCGAAAATTCGCTGGGGATTTATGAGCTTTCCTGGCATCAGGCATTGCAGAAGCTGCCGCGTCAGCGCTGTCTGGCTACCGGTTACTCCTGTCGCAGCCAGGTAAAACGCATTGAGGGCAATGGCATGCGGCATCCATTACAGGCACTGCTGGAGATGGTGTAAATGGCTATCTGGAAACGTGAAGCAACGCTGGAGCTGCTGAATCAGCGCAGCGTCGGCTGTATGGTGGAGCATCTGGGTATTCGCTTTACCGCACTGAATGACGACAGTATTGAAGCGGTGATGCCGGTTGATCAGCGCACCACCCAACCGTTCGGCCTGCTGCATGGCGGCGCGTCGGTGGTGCTGGCGGAAACGCTGGGTTCGATGGCCGGTTATCTCTGTACCGCAGGGGAACAGTGGGTGGTTGGGCTGGAGGTCAATGCTAACCATCTGCGGGCGGCTAACCACGGCGAGGTGCGCGGGGTCTGTCGTCCGCTGCATCTTGGTGGTTCACACCAGGTGTGGCAGATCGAAATTTTTGATCAGAAAAACCGCCTGTGTTGTACCTCGCGATTAACCACTGCGGTAATGCAACCCCGAGTCGGTTAATCCGCCGGGAGACCGCCTGGTCTCCCGTTTTCGCCATTGCGCACGAAGCAGTATCCCGCTGCGGATGGTCAGCGCCGGTGTTACCCGGCAAACAGATGGGCTTTACCCTTAACCGCCAGGGTGACGGTAATACCGCGCTGTAAACCCGGCTGGCTGAGGGTTTTCATCTCAATGATACGATTATCCGCCGACAAGCGCAGTGTCACCCGCGAGATAAAACCGGCGAAATCAATATCGGTTACCTCGGCCTGAGCGCAGCCATGCGCGCGGGTGGCGGCAACGGCGATCTGCAACTGCTCCGGGCGCAACATCACGCGGGCGTCACCGCTAAAGTCATCGCTATCAACGGCGATCCGGCCCAGCGCACACGCTGCCCAGCCATCTTCAACCCGCGCCGGAAAGATTAATGCGTCGCCGAGAAAATGCGCGGTGGCTTCATCAACCGGCTGCGTATAGAGCCGGCGCGGCGTACCGACCTGCGTCAGGCGGCCATCACGGATAACGGCAATCTGGTCAGCGAATGACAGCGCCTCGTTTTGATCGTGTGTGACCAGAATCGAGGCGATACCGGCATCGGTCAGCAACGACCCCACGGCTTTACGCGTGGCGGCGCGTAATCCGGTATCCAGCGCGGAGAATGGCTCATCCAGTAGCATCAACACCGGGCGCTGCGCTAAGGCCCTGGCCAGCGCCACGCGCTGTTGCTGACCGCCGGAAAGTTCATGTGGCCACAGCGCCGCTAAGCGCCGATCGAGGGCGACCATCTCCATTAACTCTTCAACGCGTCGCAACTTTTCACGCTTGCTGCCGCTTACACCAAAAGCGATATTGCCGGCGACAGTGAAATGCGGAAATAGCGCGCCATCCTGCGGCACGAAGCCGATGCCGCGCTGGTGGGCTGGCAGCTGAAGCTGTTGATCCACCAGCCGGGCGCCCTGCAGTGTAATTCGCCCCTGCTGCGGCATTTCGAATCCGGCAATAATGCGTAACAGAGTGGTTTTTCCCGAGCCGGAAGGACCGACAATCGCCGTACGGCTTCCCGCCGCCACCTGTAAGTCCACCGCGTTCAGCACCGTGGTTGCGCCAAAACGTTTGGTGATCTGTTGTAACTCCAGCATGTTATAAGCCCGCCGTACGTTTTGATTGCGAATAGAGTAACCAGGTGAGCGGTAACGACAGCAGTACCATCATCAGGGCAAAAGGGGCCGCCGCCACGTAGTCTATCTCACTGGTCAGCGCCCAAAAACCGGTCGCCAGGGTGCGCGTGCCATTGGGCGACAACAGCAGGGTCGCGGTTAATTCATTAGTGATCGCCAGAAACACCAGCGCCGCACCCGCTGCCGCGCCCGGCGCCGCGAGGCGCATGGTGGTATGCCACAGCGCCTGCAGCGGGGTTTTCCCCAGGCTGCGCGCGGCATTTTCCAGTTCTACCGGCGCCTGGGCGATACCCGCGCGCAAATTGATCAGGGCACGCGGCATAAACATCAGTACATAAGCCAGCAGCAGGGTGATTTCAGTTTGATACAGCGGACGGGCAACGCGGATGGTAATCGTCACCAGCGCCAGCGCCACCACAATCCCCGGTAACGAGCTGGTAATGTAGTTGCAACTTTCCAGCAGTCGATACAGGCGGCCGGGATAGCGTACCGACAACCATGCCATCGGAATCGCACAAACGGTGGTCAGCAACGCACCGCCGCCGGCAAGAATTAAGGTTTGTTGTAACGACAACCAGAGATCGGCATTCGCCCAGCTGGCGGTACCGCCCAGCCAGATCCAGCGGCCAAGGGTAATTAACGGCACCCCCAGCGCCAGCGCCAGTAACGTTAGCAGCAGCAGTTGTCCGCCAAACTGACCGGGCCAGGCTAACTGCCAGCACTGCTGTTGCCGTGCGCTACCGGATCCGACGCGCGCATAGCGTGCTTTGCCGCGCGTGCTGGTTTCCAGCAGCAACAGGGCCAGGCAGCAAAGCGCCAGCACCCCGGCCAGCATATTGGCCGCCGGACCATTAAAGGTTGACTGAAACTGATCGAAAATCGCCGTGGTGAAGGTATCAAAGCGGATCATGGCATACAGACCATATTCGGCCAGCAGATGCAGCGCCACCAGCAGGGCGCCGCCCCAAATCGCCAGTCTGAGTTGTGGCAGCACCACGCGAAAAAAGATCGCCAGCGGCGGCGTACCAAGAGACGCGGCCACATCTTCGAGGCCACAGTCGAGTCGGCGCAACACGGCGGCGACCGGCAAATAGATAAAGGGATAGTAGGCAAGGGTAGAGATAAAGATGCCGGCGCCAGTGCCGTGCAGGGATGGCACGGCACTGACCCAGGCATAACTCTGTACAAAAGCGGGTATCGCCAGCGGCGCGGTGCACAGCAGCGACCAGACGCGCCGTCCACGCAGCGAAGTGCGCTCGGTTAGCCACGCCAGCATGACGCCGGTCACCACACATAGCGGCAGAGTAAATACCACTAATAGTGTGGTATTCAGCAGCAATTCGCCAACGCGCGGGCGAAAGACGAGTGTCTTAATGGTTTCCCAGCCACTGTCCAGCGCCACGCTAATCACAAAAGCCAGCGGGAGTAACGCCAGCAGCGCTAACAGCAGCGCCAGCCAGATCAGCGGCAGCGTCGGACGTTGCCCGGCGGAGGGAAGACGCGCTGGCGCAAGATCACGAATACTGAGGTTTGACATACATTAAGACACCCGTAACAGGAACACGCTCTGACGATTACAGCAGACCTGCCTGCGTCATTAATTCAGTCACTTTTTTGCTGTTAAGCTGAGAAGGTTCAACTTTCGGCGCCTGCAGATCTTTCAGCGGCACCAGTTGCGGATTGGAGGCGGCATTGACGCCGACGGCATACTCGAACGCATTATTGCTGCGCAGGATTTCCTGACCTGATTTGCTGGTGATCCACTTCATAAATGCCTGCGCCTGCTGTTGGTGTTTGCCGGAAGCCAGCACGCCGCCACCGGAAATACTGACAAAAGCGCCCGGATCCTGATGTTTAAAATAGTGCAGGCGGGTGTTGCCGCTATTCTCACCGGTTTTTGCCTGATCAACAAAACGATAGTAATGATAAATCACGCCGCTATCGATCTGACCGGCATTGACCGCTTTCATCACGGTGCTGTTGCCTTTATAGGCGGTGAAATTGGTTTTCATCGCTTTCAGCCACTCCAGCGTGGCTTTTTCGCCTTTAAGCTCCAGCAGTGCGCTGACGATCGCCTGGAAATCGGCGCCGGAAGGTGAAGCCGCCCAGCGTCCTTTCCACTCGGGCTGCGCTAAATCGAGCAGGGATTTCGGTAGCTGTTGCTCGCTGATTTTTTGCGGGTTATAGACAAATACCGTGCTGCGCGCGGCGATACCGATCCAGCGACCATGCTGCGGACGATATGCCGCATCCACCTGCGCCAGCGTCGCGGCGTCGAGGGGGGCGAAGAGTTTGGCATTATCGACTAACACCATCGCCGGGGAGTTTTCGGTCAGAAAGACATCGGCAGGTGAGGCGCTGCCTTCCTGCACCAGCTGGTTACCCAACTCGCTGTCGCCGCCATTGCGTAACGTGACTTTAATTCCGGTCTCTTTGGTAAAACCTGCGACCCAGGCGTTCACCAGATTTTCATGTTGAGCATTATAAATCACGATTCCCTGATCATCGGCAGCGTTAGCGGCGGCGGCAAATGTCAGTGAAGAGGCGATAACAGCGATTGAGCAAAGGGAAGAGAGTCTGAATTTCATGCCAGGGTCCTTTTAAAAACGCAAAATCGTAAGATAACGGCAGGTTAAATACCGGCCGGAAAACAGTGGATTCAACCAAAACAAAAATAATAATAAAAATAATTCTTATTTGCGTCAATAGCGACACTGTCACGCCAAGTTATTTATTAACGAAATAAACCGGGGAGTAAATTGCGCGGGGTAATTTACAAATAAATCTCTTAACGTAACCTTAATTTCTGGTTATTTTCGCCAAAAAGTTGCCTGCGCGAATTAAAAACCGATGGGTTTTATGATGGTATTGACCGAGGCGGCGGCAGCGCCGCCTCGGGTGTTGCCGGTCAGTTGCCCGACGGGCGGCGATCAATCCACACCCGCATTTCACCTTCGCCGCGATTGGCCCAGCTAAAATAGGGAACAAAGGTCAGCTTTTGCCGGCTGCTAACCGGCGCTGGCGCATCAAAGCGGTATAGCGGTTGTCCGCCATGGTCGCCCGGGGCATAACGCGTCCCTGCAGCCTGCAACAGGGTTTTACCTGCCAGTACCCCGCGACCGGCAATCAGAGTAAAACTGGCATCGTCGGGCAGCTGCAGATTATGCAGCTCACTGCCATTGTCGGCCTGCTCAAGACAGTACACTAACGGACCGCGCTGGATCGCCACTTTGCCCGCCAGATGGCGTACCCGCGGATGAGCGCTGACCCGGGTAACCGGCATCGGCAGCTGTAACTCAATGCGGTCGCCAGCCTGCCAGCGGCGGTTCAGCCGCAGGTAGCCGCGCTGGCTCAGAGCCGCCGGATCCAGCGGCTGACCATTCAGGGTGGCCTGCGGCTGCGCGCACCAGTCCGGCAGCCGCAACCCCAGCGTAGCCGGTAGCGGCCCATCGCAGTCAATATCGATGGTCAGCTGATCCTGCCATGGATAGTTGCCGCGCTGAGTCACCTGCCAGCGTTTGCCGTCGACGGCGGTAACGATTTCGCTGGCGACATACAGATTAATATCCATACCGTCCGGGCGTTGGGTGTAAATATAATGGCCCAGCGATGCCAGCAGCCGGGCGATATTCGGCGGACAACAGGCGCAGCCAAACCAGCGCTGGCGCACCGGCTTCACGTGATCGTAGATATGATTAAATTTGATGCTTTGCGGATGCACTTCCAGCGGGTTGACATAGAAGAAATGCTTGCCATCCAGCGCCATCCCCGCCAGTACGGTATTATACAGCGCCCGTTCCATCACATCGGCGTAGCGGCTGTCAGCATCCATCTGTAGCATGCGGTTGGCAAACATCATCAGACCAATCGACGCGCAGGTTTCGGTGTAGGCGGTATCATTGGGCAGATCGTAATCGCAGCTAAAGGCTTCGCCACTGCTTTGTGAGCCTATCGCCCCGGTAATATACATCTGGCGCTGGGTCATATTATCCCACAGGCGACGACAGACCTCGCGTTTCTCCTGATCCTGGCTCAGTCGCGCCAGATGAGCGACACCGGCATACAGATAGACAAAGCGTACCGCGTGGCCAATGGCGCTGGTCTGCAGTGCGATCGGCAAATGCGCCTGACTGTAGGCTTTGTCTTTCACCATCCACGCCGGACCATAGGTATGCCAGTGTGAGGTTTTTCCGCGTTTCTCATATTCGATATCATAAAAATGGGGCGAGCTGCCGCGCTGTTCCACGAAATAGCGCGTCAGCAGCAGATAGCGCGCTTCACTCGTCACTTCGTACAGGCGCATTAGCGCCAGCTCGATTTCCGGATGACCGGGATAGCCATGCAACTGATGTTCATCAGGGCCAAAGACATCGCTGATATGGTCGGCCAGCTTACTGACGATCTGCAGCAGGCGTTTTTTGCCGGTGGCCTGGTAATACGCGACGCCCGCTTCAATCAGATGCCCGGCGCAATAGAGCTCATGGCACTCCGCCAGATTGGTCCAGCGCTGTTGCGGCTCCCGGACGGTAAAGTAGGTGTTGAGATAACCATCCGCTTGCTGCACCGCGCCGACCAGTTCAATCAGCCGATCGGCGGTGGACTCCAGTTCCGCGTCCGGACTTTTCGCCAGCAAATAGGCCACCGCTTCCAGCCATTTCGCTACGTCGCTATCCTGGAACACCATGCCGTAAAATTCACCGTCAGCCTGTCCGGCGGCAATGCGAAAGTTTTCGATAGCATGGCTGGGCTCGGCGTCGGCTACCTGATCGTTTAGCGCCAGCCACTGGTAGGGCACCACCACCTCTTTTACCAGGCGTTGATACTCCAGCCAGAAAGCATCGGTGATGGCAATCTGCTGTAACGGGACTTCAGCCATTTCTGGCGGGGAGTACGGCATAAAACCTCCTGAATGAGAACAAAAAGAGTCACATTTTACTTTTCAGATCTAATGACATGCGGTTCAGCAGCGGGGTTTTTAGCTTGCAGAACAGCAGGGTGACCGCCAGCAGCAGATGCAGCAGCGCGGGCAGCAGGGTTTCCGTCAGCGTAATGCCACGCAGCGACGCCGGTGTCTGATGCGCCTCTCCGGCCTGATAGGCGACGAGAATAAATACCAGACTGATAATCCCGGCGCTCGATGCCCACGCCAGTTTGATAAAGAACAGATTGAAGGCGAAATTCATCCCGGATGAGCGGATGCCGTTTTTCCAGTGGCCGTAGTCATCGGCAAACGCCATCAGTGAGAAGTGCAGCGGCAGAGTAAAGCCAAGGATTACGCAGTTAATAAAAATAATCCCCAGCCACAGCGTCTGAAACTGCAGGCCGACAGGCATAAACCACATCAGCAGCGAGAACGCCGCCAGCACCAGGTTGGTGATCAGATACAGGCGGACGCTGTCGATCAGCCGGGTCAGCTGATTGACCAGCACGGCGCCAAGGATCGACGCCAGCGTCACCATGCCGAAAAACAGTGAGGCATAGGCGGTGCCGCCTTTCAGGACATAGCTAATGAAATACATATAGCCGCCACCGCGCAAATTAAACACGTTGATCAGCAGGAATGACATCAACAATACCAGCAGCAACTGATCGTTTTGCAACATGCCGCGCAGGTGCTGACGTATGCTGAACTGGCCCATCAGCGCCAGCGGGACGCGTTCGCGGACGGTGAAAAAACACCAGAGAAACATCATCACCGCTATCACACACAGCAGCCCCACCCCCTGCTGATAGCCGCGCGCCAGATTCCCCTGACCAAAATATTGCACCAGCCACGGCAGGCCGACGGAGACCATAAATCCGGCCACGCCGCATAACACAAAGCGCCACGCCTGGCAGGCGATCACTTCGCGATGATCGGTAGTCATGGTATTGATCAGCGCGCAGTAGGGCACATTGATCGCGGTGTAAGAGAGCGATAACAAAAAGTAAGTGAAGAAGGCGTAAGCGATTCTCGCATCCCCCGCCAGCCCTGGTACGCTAAAGGTGAGAAAACCGACTATGCCGATCGGCAGGGCGATCCACAGCTGCCACGGGCGAAAGCGTCCCCAGCGGCTGTGGGTGCGGTCGGCGACAATCCCCATCAGCGGGTCGGAGATGGCGTCAATCACCCGCAGGGTAATAAACAGGGTGCCGACCAGCGCCGGTGTCAGGCCAAAAATATCGGTATAGAAAAAGGTCAGAAAGTTCGCAATCAGGCAGGTAATAATGGTACCGCCCGCATCGCCGAGGCCATAACCTATTTTTTCACCGAGAGTTATTCTGTCGCTGTTATTTTTTACCCGTGACGGCACGGTATCAATTGAAACCGTTGGCATGGTCTGATTCCTCGCATTAATGAGGTGATAAAAGGATTCATTATTTATCGCGTCAATTCAGGCGCTAAAAATATATTTTCCGGCGCGACTAACGGGCGTTAAATAATTTACGCTTTAAATCTGGCATAGGGTATCAATAGCAACAAGAGGCGAAACAGGTAGTAAAATGGCACGATTCCGACCTGATAAAGCTTTTGTGAGACGGATCAAATCCTGCGGTTAATCACTGCGAGATAGCGGGGCGCTGTGCTACTCTGCGGATGAATAACGCCACAGGTGATATTTTAAAATGCTTTCTCTTCCAGTGAGTTATCCGGTTAAAGTGCAAAATGGCGGGCTGTTTATCTCCCGCGGCGTCGGGACACATCCGGTACGGACGCTCAGTTCATACGAATTGATCTATGTGGTGCGCGGCACACTATCGCTACAAGAGGAGAAAACCGATTTTCTGCTTAATGCGGGGGAGAGCTTATTATTGTTTCCCGGCCGCAAACATCGTGGGTTAAGCATATTTGATGCGCAGTTAAAATTTTACTGGCTGCACTTCGATATTATTAGCGGACAGCAGAATAGTCCCTGTATGCAGTTAACTATTCCACAGCAGGCAAAAGTCCGCGACGCCGAAAGAGTACTGACGCTGTTTCGTCTGTTTTTAAACGAACAGGAGCGCGATGGCGAAAGTATGGCGCTGGAATTGCTGCTGCTATTGCTGCTGCAGGAGGTGGCGCGCGGCTGGCCGGATAAAGTGGAACCCGATGGGCCGGGCGTGGCGCTGGCATGGAAAGCCCGCCAGTTAATTGCTACCCAGTTTCATCAGCCGCTTGGCGCTGCCGAACTCGCCGCACGACTGCACTGTAATGCCGATTATCTGGGGCGGGTGTTTCGTATGACGTTCCAGATGACGCTCACCGAGGCGCTGCATCAGCAGCGGGTGACGGCGGCAGAGAAACTGTTAATGACCGATACCGGCAGTCTGGCGGAAGTCGCCGCGCGCTGTGGCTTTAATGATGTCGCCTGGTTTCGCCGGGTGTTTCGCAAGATTATGGGGATTACGCCATCAGTCTATAAGCAACGCTACTGCCGCGAGCATATTAACAGCGATTAACCGGCAGTGCGTCTCTGCGCCTCAGATATTCCACGACGCATGCTTCACAAAATCACTCTGTAACACCGTAGCCTTATCCCACTCGCCGCCGATCGCCAACTGGTGGCACAGGCGGGTCAGGGAGTGGCGCGCCAGCTGCCAGGCTTGCATACGGAACAGCCGTTCACGTTCAGGATTAACCATTTCACTGACCAGTCGGTGATGCAATTTTCCCAGTGCGTGCAGATAACTCTGGTCATCGCCATTGAGCTGACACAGTTCGGCCATATCTAAACAGGTATCGCTAAACTTGCGCAGTTGATCGAGTGAGCAGTCCGGGCGGTTGAGTTTGGCTTGCGCCATGTAGAAATCAACGGTGATATCACGCACCGAAAACTTATATTCATCAATTTTGTACTGCAGCCAGGCACTCATCGAGACATTCATGCAACCACCCAATCACGGTAATGATAATCATTATCATATTATAATCAGGGTAATTGGCAAAAGATTCAAGTGACAAATTTATCGATAAATGCTGCCTGTTAATTAAATTGATATTATCGATACCCGGCCCCGGATAAACGGGTAAAATGAGTATTATTCATATTCGTTACGTTACATTAACAAAATAGTTGTGGTTTTTTAACGACTTATCCATTCGGTTTTGCAGTATGAGGCGCAGATCGCAATCCTCAGGACAGGGTCTATCCTTAGTAAACAGGTACGAAAAAGGCCATTTTAGCTATATCCCTGCAAAACAAGAGGTTGAAGCGTTAATCATTATCACTAACATAGGGATATTAGCCCGAAGGGCTATCGCATCGCGAGGTACTTTATTATGCAATCTGCTAATCCTGCATCTTTCTCACCTGACGACTTTGTCTGGCAGGGACTTACGCTTACCGACAGCGCAGCAAAGCAAATTATTACGCTCTCCGCCAGCGACCCTGATGTGAAGGGACTCAAGCTCGGCGTGAAGCAGTCTGGCTGCGCCGGTTTTGGTTATGTAATGGAACTGGTGAAACAGCCCGCTCAGGACGATCTTCAGTTCAGCCATCAGGGAGCAAGCCTGTTTGTTCCGCTTCAGGCGATGCCGTTTGTCGACGGTACCGAAGTCGACTTCGTGCGTGAAGGCCTGAATCAGATTTTCAAATTTAATAACCCCAAAGCTCAACACGCCTGCGGCTGTGGTGAGAGCTTTGGCGTAGAGTAACTAACGTTATGTCGCGACACAACGAAGCATCTGACGATGTACAAATCTGGGAAGGCAGCCATCAGAATTATAAAGAGGGCTTCTTTACCAAACTCGATACCGATGAGCTGGCGCATGGCCTCAGCGAAGAGGTGGTACGCGCGATTTCCGCGAAACGCAATGAGCCTGAGTGGATGCTGGCGTTCCGTCTGAAAGCCTATGAAGCCTGGCTGAAGATGGAAGAGCCGCACTGGCTGAAGGCGAACTACAAATCCCTCGATTATCAGGATTACAGCTACTACTCAGCGCCATCCTGCGGTAACTGCGACGACAGCTGCGCCTCGGAACCGGGCGCCACTCAGACCTCCGGCGGCCAGCCCGCCAGCAATTATCTGACGCAGGAAGTGGAAGAGGCGTTTAAACAGCTGGGGGTGCCGGTACGTGAAGGTCAGGAAGTGGCGGTCGATGCCATTTTCGACTCGGTGTCGGTTTCCACTACTTACCGCCATAAGCTGGCAGAGCAGGGGATTATTTTTTGCTCGTTCAGTGAAGCGATCCATGACCATCCGGAACTGGTGAAAAAGTATCTCGGTACCGTGGTGCCGTCGAACGATAACTTCTTTGCCGCGCTGAACTCCGCCGTGGCATCGGACGGTACTTTTGTCTATATCCCGAAAGGGGTGCGCTGCCCGATGGAGCTGTCGACCTATTTCCGCATTAATGCGGCGAAAACCGGCCAGTTTGAACGCACCATTCTGGTGGCCGATGAAGACAGCTATGTCAGCTATATCGAAGGTTGTTCAGCGCCGGTGCGTGATACCTATCAGCTGCATGCGGCGGTGGTGGAAGTGATTATCCACAAAAATGCCGAAGTGAAGTACTCCACAGTACAAAACTGGTTCTCCGGCGGTGAAGCCGAAGGCGGTATCCTCAACTTCGTTACCAAGCGTGCGCTGTGCGAAGGAGAGAACAGTAAAATGTCCTGGACCCAGTCAGAGACCGGTTCAGCCATTACCTGGAAATACCCGAGTGTGATTCTGCGCGGTGATAACTCCATTGGCGAGTTCTTCTCGGTGGCGCTGACCAGCGGCCATCAGCAGGCGGATACCGGCACCAAAATGATCCATATCGGTAAAAACACCAAATCGACGATTATTTCGAAAGGGATCTCCGCCGGTAAAAGTGAAAATACCTATCGTGGTCTGGTTAAGATCATGCCGACCGCCACCAATGCCCGTAATTTCACCCAGTGCGACTCGATGCTGATCGGCGCCGACTGCGGCGCCCATACCTTCCCCTATGTGGAAGTGCGTAATAACACCGCGCAGCTCGAGCACGAGGCGACCACCTCCCGCATCGGTGAAGATCAACTGTTCTATTGCGTGCAGCGTGGCATCAGTGAAGATGACGCCATTTCAATGATTGTGAATGGCTTCTGTAAAGACGTCTTTTCCGAGTTGCCGCTGGAATTCGCGGTTGAAGCACAAAAACTGCTGGCCATCAGTCTGGAACATAGCGTGGGTTAACCCCGCGTCGCGATAAGAACCGTTGCCGGAAGGCAATGTGAAGGAAATTCTATGTTAAGTATTAAAGATTTACAGGTAAGTATCGAAGATAAGCCGATTTTGCGCGGTCTGGATCTGGACATCAAGCCCGGCGAAGTGCATGCCATTATGGGGCCGAACGGCTCCGGTAAAAGTACCCTCTCCGCGACCCTGGCCGGGCGTGAAGAGTATGAAGTGGTCGGCGGCAGCATCAGCTTTAAGAACAAGGATCTGCTGGAGCTGGCGCCGGAAGAGCGTGCCGGCGAAGGTATCTTTATGGCGTTCCAGTATCCGGTTGAGATCCCGGGCGTCAGTAACCAGTTCTTCCTGCAGACGGCGGTGAACTCGGTGCGTAAGTATCGCGGTCAGGAAGCGCTGGATCGGTTCGATTTCCAGGACTTTATCGAAGATAAAATTCATCTGCTGAAAATGCCGGAAGATTTACTGACCCGTTCGGTCAATGTCGGCTTCTCCGGCGGTGAGAAAAAACGTAACGATATTCTGCAGATGGCGGCGCTGGAGCCTGAACTGTGCATTCTGGACGAGACCGACTCCGGTCTGGATATTGATGCGCTCAAAATCGTCGCTAACGGTGTCAACAGCCTGCGCGATGGCAAACGCGCGTTTATTATCGTGACCCACTATCAGCGTATTCTTGACTACATTAAACCGGATTTCGTCCATGTACTGTATCAGGGCAAAATCGTCAAATCGGGCGATTTTAGCTTAGTCAAACAGTTGGAGGAGCAGGGCTATGGCTGGCTTACCGACGAAGAGTAGTGAAAACGCGCTGCAACAGTGGCACCATCTGTTTGAGTCGCGCGGCGGGAATCGTTCGCTGCAGGCCCAGCAACACTGGCAGCAACTGCTGCGTTTAGGTTTACCGACGCGCAAACAGGAAAACTGGAAATATACCCCCCTGGAAACCCTGTTTGCCGAAAGCTTTGTGCTGGCGGAAAACGGCCATGTCAGCGCGGAACAGCTGGCGGCGCTGTCGTTGGATCTTGATGCGGTGCGGCTGGTGTATATTGACGGCAAGTTCAGCGCCGAATTCAGTGACAGCCACTTTGATCTGTTTGATGTACAGATCTCGCACTCCGCAGCGCGGCGCGCCTTTGAGGCGCCGATTCAGCCGGAAGTGTTTCTGCATCTGACGGAAAGCCTGGCGGAAGAGGCGACTACCGTGCATCTGGCCCGTGGCAAACTGGCGCCGCGTCCGCTTTATCTGCTGCATATTAGCAGCGGCAGCGGTACGGCGCAGATGAATACCTCGCACTATCGCCACCATCTGCAACTTGACGATGGCGCTGAAGCCGAAGTGATTGAGCACTATGTCAGCCTGAATGATGCGGTACATTTTACCGGCGCGCGCCTCACCATGGCGCTGGGTAATAATGCCCGCCTGACCCATAGCAAACTGGCGTTTGAGAATGCCGGTAGCTACCACTTTTCCCACAATGACATTACGCTGCTGCGTGATTGCCGGATGCGCAGCCAGAGCTTCTTGCTGGGCGCCGGTCTGACGCGGCACAACACCAGCTCTCAGCTCAATGGCGAAAACAGTGACCTGGTGATTAACAGCCTGATGCTGCCGGTGGATAAAGACGTGTCCGATAGCCGGACTTATCTGGAACACAATAAAGGCTATTGCCAGAGCCGTCAGCTGCATAAAACCATTGTGCGCGACCGCGCCAAAGCGGTGTTTAACGGCATGATTAAAGTGGCGAAGCACGCGCTAAAAACTGACGGACAGATGACCAACAACAACCTGCTGTTGGGACGCCTGGCGGAAGTGGATACCAAACCGCAGCTGGAAATCTATGCTGATGACGTGAAATGCAGCCATGGCGCGACCATTGGCCGGATTGACGATGAGCAGATGTTCTATCTGCGCTCGCGCGGGATTGACGAAGAGTCAGCGCAGCGCATGATTATTTATGCTTTCGCCGCTGAACTGACGGAAGCGATAACTGATGAAGCGCTGAAAGAGGTGGTGTTGCAGCGTATCTCCCGGCGCTTCCCGGAGGCCAACAATGAATTTTGATCTTGCGCGCGTCAGAGCGGATTTCCCGATTCTGGCGCGCGAGGTCAACGGCCAGCCGTTGGCCTATCTCGACAGTGCTGCCAGTGCGCAAAAACCGCTGTCGGTGATTAACGCGGAAAGCCATTTTTATCAGCACGGTTATGCCGCGGTGCACCGTGGCATTCATACCATGAGCGCTGAAGCCACCACCGATATGGAAAACGTGCGTAATCAGGCCGCGCGTTTCCTGAATGCCGCTTCACCGGAAGAGATTGTGTTCGTGAAGGGCACCACCGAAGGGATTAACCTGGTGGCCAGCAGCTGGGGCGGTAGCCAGTTGCAGGCGGGTGATAACATTATCATCACCCAGATGGAGCATCACGCCAATATTGTGCCATGGCAGATGGTGGCGGAGCGTGTGGGCGCTGAAATTCGTGTCCTGCCGCTGACGCCGGAAGGCGAACTGGAGATGGCGCGACTGCCGTCGCTGATCGACAGCCGCACGCGCCTGCTGGCGGTGACGCAGGTCTCCAACGTGCTTGGCACCGTTAACCCGGTAAAAGCGCTGGTGGCGCAGGCGAAAGCTGCGGGTGTCGTCACGCTGGTCGATGGCGCTCAGGCGGTCATGCACCAGCACGTCGATGTGCAGGATATTGACTGCGATTTTTACGTCTTCTCCGGCCATAAAATCTATGGTCCGACCGGTATTGGGGTATTGTACGGGCGCAAAGCGCTGCTCGACCAGATGCCGCCGTGGGAAGGGGGCGGTTCGATGATCGCCAGCGTCAGCCTGACTGAAGGCACCACCTTTGCCGCTGCGCCATGGCGTTTTGAGGCCGGCACGCCGAACACCGGCGGGATTATCGGCTTTGGCGCCGCGCTGGCCTATGTGACAGCGCTGGGGCTGGACAATATCCACCAGCGTGAGCAGATGCTGATGCGCTATGCGCTGGATAAACTGGCAACGGTTCCCGATCTGATTATCTACGGACCGCAGCAGCGCGCTGGCGTGATTGCCTTTAATCTTGGCCGCCATCACGCCTATGACGTGGGCAGTTTTCTCGATCAGTATGGCATTGCGATCCGCACCGGCCATCACTGTGCCATGCCGCTGATGAGTTATTACCAGGTTCCGGCGATGTGTCGTGCCTCTTTTGCTATGTATAATAGCGAAGAAGAGGCCGATCGGCTGGTGGCTGGTCTGCTACGTATTCATCGTTTGCTGGGCGGCTGAGTCTGCCTGGCAGGCAAGGGAGGAACTGATGGCGACACTGCCAGATAAAGAAAAGCTGGTGCGCAATTTTAATCGCTGCGCCAACTGGGAAGAAAAGTATCTGTACGTAATTGAATTGGGCGCAGTTTTACCAGAATTGTCCGATTCATTGCACCTGCCGGAATACAGCATTTCCGGTTGTCAGAGCCAGGTATGGATAGTAATGGATCAGGCCAGCGACGGTACCATTCAGCTGCGTGGCGACAGCGATGCAGCTATTGTTAAAGGACTGATTGCTATCGTATTTATCCTGTATCAGCAGATGACGGCGCGTGAAATCGTCAGCTTTGATGTGCGTCCGTGGTTTGAGCAGCTTGCCCTTACCCAGCACCTCACTCCGTCCCGTTCGCAGGGGCTGGAAGCGATGATCCGCGCAATTCGCCTCAAAGCGCAGGCGCTTAGCTAAGCTACACTTCTCGTTGAACACCTCGTCTCGCTTAGCGGGGTGTCCTTATTTCATAACGAGAGAGTTGCGCATGAAACCTGTGTTACACCTTGTCGGAGTTTTACTCCTTACTCTGATTGCCGGGACGCGCGTCGCCAGCGCGACAGAATATCCCTTGCCTGCCGAAAACAGCCGCCTGATCGGCGAGAACAGTACCTATATCGTGCCAGGCGATAACCGTTCACTGGAAAGCATTGCCGCCAGCTATAAGATTGGCCTGCTGGGCATGCTGGAAGCGAATCCGGGCACCGATCCCTGGCTGCCGAAAGCCAATACTGAACTCACTATCCCCACCCAGATGCTGTTGCCGGATACCAAACGCGAAGGGATCGTGGTCAATCTTGCCGAGTTACGCCTCTACTACTACCCACCGGGCGAGAACAAAGTGATTGTTTACCCCATCGGCATTGGTCAGCAGGGCATCATTACCCCGCTGGTGGTCACCAGTATCGGACAGAAAATCCCCAACCCCAGCTGGACGCCTACCGCCAATATCCGTAAACGCTATGCGCAGAATGGCGTGACGCTGCCCGGCGTAATACTGGCCGGGCCGGATAACCCGATGGGGCTGTTTGCGCTGCGCCTGGCGTACGGTAAGGGCCAGTACCTGATCCATGGTACTAATGCCGACTTTGGTATCGGGATGCGCGTCAGCTCCGGCTGTATCCGTTTGCGGCCCCAGGATATCGAGGCGCTGTTTAATAGCGTGCCGGTCGGTACGCGTGTGCAGGTGATTAATCAGCCGGTGAAGTATGCCGTTGAGCCGGACGGTAAGCGCTACATCGAAGTGCATCAGCCGCTATCACATGCCGAGAGTGACGATCCGCAAACCATGACGTTACCGTTGACGAAAGAGGCGCGGGCTTTTATCAACCGCCCGGAAAGTGACCGCCAGCTTATCGCCCAGGTGATGGCGCGGCGCTCAGGGATGCCGGTGTTGGTGAATACCGGGGAACAGGTGGATGAAAATACGCCACTGCCAGCGATTATACAGCAGCAGACGCATTCTGCGGCGCCGGTAACTCAACCCGCCACCATCTCACAGGCCAGTGGAGAAAAGCCGGCACAATAGCGCTGAATGGCCATGGAGGGCTGTGGTTGGCAGCAGGTGCTGCTGGTAGGAGGAATTGGGCAGGAGACGTGGTAAGTGCGGAAAAACAGACAAAAAAAATGGCGCACTATGTGCGCCATTTTTACAGTACCAGAACGCTTATTTTTTGTAAGCGTGAGCCTGGTTGTCAAGACGCTGGTTAGCACGAGCTGCGTCATCTTTAGCAGCCTGAACGTCAGAACGGATTGCGTTCACGTCGTTGCTCAGCTGGTCAACTTTCGCGTTCAGAGTCTGAACGTCGGTAGACAGTTGGTCGATTTTAGCATTGCTAGAACAACCAGCCAGCAGAGTTGAAGCCAGGATTACCGCGCCCAGTACCAGTTTAGTACGATTCATTATTTATACCCTCTAGATTGAGTTAATCTCCATGTAGCGTTACAAGTATTACACAAACTATTTTCTAATGAGAATAATTTTTTGCTGATAACACGCCTAAATTTGATCGTTCGCTCAAAGAAGCATCTTTCTGCTCAAAAAAAACAAAAAATTAAAAGAAAACAGAAAGTTTTAATCGGATTAATCTTTGTTATTTCCGAAATTGAATAGTTATTTTCGATTGGAATTTTCTTAGAAACTGTTTATCCGTGTCATAAAAAAAGCGCCCGGAGGGCGCTTTTTAGCAATAAGGGGTAATCCTGGATTAGAGGACGTGAACCGATGCGGTGTTAGTGGTGCCACTTGGCACTAATGCGCCGGATACCATAACCACGACTTCGCCTTTCTGCGCATAGCCACTTTCCAGTGCCGCTTCTTTACCAATACGGTAGAAATCGTCGGTAGAGGCGATCTCTTTCACCACATGGGTAACGATGCCTTTGCTCAGCAGCAACTGACGTGCTGTCAGGGCATTGGTGGTCAGCGCCAGGATGGTTGCGTTCGGGAAGTACTTACGGATGGACTTGGCGGATTTGCCGCCTTCGGTTGCTACCACAATCAGTGGCGCTTCCAGTTTTTCTGCCGTTTCTACCGCACCGCGACATACCGCTTCGGTGATGCGCATTTTGCGGTTGTCGTTCTGGGCGTCAATACGGCTCTTCATCACGCGATCGGTACGTTCGCAGATGGTCGCCATAATGGTCACGGACTCCAGCGGGTATTTACCCTTAGCGCTCTCGCCTGACAGCATTACTGCATCGGTACCGTCAAGGATGGCGTTAGCCACGTCACCGGCTTCCGCACGGGTAGGGCGTGGGTTTTTGATCATTGAATCGAGCATCTGGGTGGCGGTGATCACCACTTTACGCGCGCGATTGCATTTTTTGATCATCATCTTCTGAGCGAAGATCACTTCTTCAACCGGGATTTCCACGCCGAGGTCACCACGCGCCACCATGATACCGTCAGAGGCATCAAGGATTTCGTCGAAGTTGTTCAGGCCTTCCTGGTTTTCGATCTTGGAGATGATCTGGATATGCTCGCCGCCGTGCTGCTGCAAATGCTCGCGGATCTCCAGCACGTCAGAACGTTTACGGATAAAAGAGGCGGCAACGAAGTCAACGCCCTGCTCGCAACCAAAAATCAGGTCGCGTTTATCTTTTTCTGCCAGTGCTGGCAGCTGAATGGAAACGCCTGGCAGGTTAACACCTTTGTTTTCGCCGAGGTCGCCGTTGTTCAGCACTTTACAGACCACGGTGTTTTCGGTGACTTCAGTCACTTCCATTCCGATCAGGCCGTCATCAACCAGTACGGTGTTGCCAATTTTCAGGTCAGAAGCGAAACCCGGGTAGGTCACCGCCACACGCTCGGTATTACCGATAACTGACTGGTCAGTGGTAAAGGTAAAGGTCTGACCCGCTTTCAGGGAGGCATCAACACCGCCTTCCAGTTTCATGGTGCGGATTTCCGGGCCTTTGGTGTCGAGCAGTATTGCGGCCTGATGACCGGTTTTGCTCAGGACGTTACGCATGTTAGTGATGCGCTGACCATGTTCGGCATAATCACCGTGTGAGAAGTTAAGGCGCATTACGTTCATACCTGCATCAAGCAGGCTGGTCAGCATTTCTTCTGATTCGGTTTTTGGTCCGATAGTACATACGATCTTGGTCTTTTTCATGAGCAAGTTATCTATAAGTTGTGATGGATGATAAAGGATTGATTTCGATGGTGTAGCCACCGAAGGAGAAATTAGTGCCTGGTAACAAGCGAACTGCGATACAGAATAAGAATAGGTGACAGATATAAAGCGTGCAGAGGAAGTTGTGCGGATGGTTCAGCAAGCCCGCCGGGCTGTGTTGCGCAAACGATAATCGTTGTAAGTAAGGACACGTCAATTGGCTGAAACCATTCAAGTGAAACAACGCCTGGTATTATAGTCGCTAAGTGTGCGAAAACCAATTAAAAAGCGGTGCAACAAACCGGCTGAGATCAAGGAAAAGTGATGTTGCGCAAACGTAAGCCAAATTGTTGGTGATGAGAGAGTCAGATAAAAAAGGCAATGTAAGCGGTAAAATACCCTGTCGATCATCGTCAGGGGCAGCCATCCGGCGGTTGCGGCATGGAGAAAATAGCTTTCAGCGCGCGGGAAAATGCATCCGGCGCAATAGCGATTTTATCCTGACGGCGTGATGGCATCAGCCTTGTTTATCAGTATGATAGATATTGTGATCATACCAGCGATAATCAGTGGATAACAGAAGCGGGAATTTAGCCATATGTATCAGTTCTGTCATAGCCGGGAAGAAATTTTCCATTCATCAGCCTGCGGCGATTACCGTATCCAGTTGTGCTGGCCGGATGAAACGCCGCCGCAACAGGGGTGGCCGGTTATTTATCTGCTGGACGGCGCCAGCCATTTTCCGATTGCGGAACATCTGATGCGTACTCTGGCGCACCCGCGTTGCGGCATGACCCCCGGCGTAGTGGTGGCGATTGATTACCCGGACGGCAGCCGGCGTGAGCGCGACTATCGCCCGGCCGTGCAACAGCTGACGCCGGAAGCCAGTCCGCATGGCGGCTGGTATCCGCCGGGGATGGCCGGGCAGTCGGACGCTTTTCTGGCCTTTATCCGCCAGGAGCTGAAGTGCCGGGTTGGCGAATGGCTGGCGATCGACCGGCAGCGCGAGGCGCTGTTCGGCCACTCTTATGGCGGACTGTTTACGCTCAATACGCTATTTACCCGCAGTGACAGCTTTAGCCACTACTATGCGTCAAGCCCGTCAGTCTGGTGGAATGATGGCTATATCAGTAAAGTAGCCGCGCATTTTGCCCGGCAGCCGACCCTGCAGCAGCCATCGGTGCTGTTTCTTTCGGTGGGGGAATATGAGCAGTCGCTGCAACGCTGGGAGCTGGGGCTGGCGGAGGAGGAACGGGTTACGCTGACCCGGCATCGCAGGCAACGGCGCATGGTGGATGGCATCAGGGAGCTGGCGTGGACGCTACAGGCCGGCGCGATAACCGATCTACAGCTTGAGCTATTTATTCATGCGGATCAGTCACACCAGTCGGTGTCGATGCTGGCGTTGCAAAAAGCTTTTATGCATCATTTTCAGCGCTAAGCTGATTTCAGAGGGAAACCGGGAGAGTATTGCGGCAACAGGGGAGTGGTGCGTTCTAGAGGACTCGAACCTCCGACCCCCACCATGTCAAGGTGGTGCTCTAACCAACTGAGCTAAGAACGCAAATAACTATGATTAAACGATGGCGAATTATGGCAGTTAAAACGGCAACCCATTTTGGTGCGTCCGAGTGGACTCGAACCACCGACCCCCACCATGTCAAGGTGGTGCTCTAACCAACTGAGCTACGGACGCACAAACTGGTGCTTTGGTGCGTTCTAGAGGACTCGAACCTCCGACCCCCACCATGTCAAGGTGGTGCTCTAACCAACTGAGCTAAGAACGCAATCAATCGCTATCGTGTTGACAACGGGGACGAATATTAACGGCAGCTTATCCGGCTGGCAAGCGGAAACATCTATTTTTGTTGCCGATTGCTGCGCAACTGTGCGACACGCCGTTTTTTTAAACGTGCGCCGCACGACCGGAGGCAAAAATTAATGTGCTGCGCGTGCGAGGATCACTTCCGCCGGTAGCTGCTGCAACCGGCGCATCCGCCAGATCATCATCACCGCCGATGAGGTCAGGCCAATAATAAAGCCGCACCAGAACCCGGCCGGACCGAGAGCGGGCACCACCCAGTCGGTCAGCGCCAGCACATAACCCGCCGGCAGCCCCAGCACCCAGTAAGCGATAAAGGTGATAAAGAAGATCGAACGGGTATCTTTATAACCGCGCAAAATCCCGCTGCCAATCACCTGAATGGAGTCGGAAAACTGATAAATCGCCGCCAGCAGCATCAGTTGCGCCGCCAGCGTGACCACTTCCGGATTATCGTTATACAGCAGCGCAATTTGCTCGCGGAAAATCACCGTAAAGGTGGCGGTAACCGATACCAGCATCACGCCAACCGCCTGCGCGGTCCATGCCGCGATTCGGGCGCCTTCGGTGGATCCCTGGCCGAGACGAAAGCCGACGCGAATGGTGGTTGCCACTCCCAGCGACAGCGGCAGAACAAACATCAGCGAACTGAAGTTGAGTGCGATCTGGTGGCCGGCCACCTTGACGATACCCAATGGCGCCACCAGCAGCGCCACCACCGCAAACAGTGTCACCTCGAAAAACAGCGCCAGCGCCACCGGCATACCCAGGCTGGCTAAGCGGTAGAGAACTTTCCAGTCAGGGGCATCAAAACGGCTGGCTAAGCGGATATCGCGCAGTGAAGAGGCGCGATTGATCCAGGCTTTCATCAGAATAAACATCACCCAATATACCGAGGCGGTGGCGACGCCACAGCCAATGCCGCCCAGCGCCGGCATAGCGAAATGGCCATAGATAAAAATGTAGTTAACCGGAATATTGACCAGCAGACCGATAAAACCCAGAACCATACCAGGCTTGGTTTTCGACAGCCCTTCACACTGGCTACGCGCCACCTGAAAGAATAAATAACCAGGCGCCCCCCACAGCAGGGCATGCAGATAACCAATGGCAATACGCGCCATCTCCGGGTCCATCCCCTTCATCGCGCTGATGATAAAGCCGGCGTTATACAACACCAGCATAATCAGTACGGCAACCGATCCCGCCAGCCAGTAGGCCTGGCGAACCTGATGGGCAATGCGATCGCGGCGGCCGGAACCGTTAAGCTGCGCAACAATCGGCGTTAAGGCCAGCACCAGGCCATGACCAAACAGGATGGTCGGCAACCAGATGGAGGTGCCGACTGCGACGGCGGCCATATCCGTGGCGCTGACGGCGCCGGCCATAATGGTATCGACAAAACCCATGGCGGTCTGCGCGACTTGCGCGAGGATCACCGGGATGGCGAGGGCTAATAATTGACGCGCTTCTGTCAGATACTTCTGCACACAAACACCTTGTCTGGTTTTATCAGGGTGAAAAAATTTAACGCCCTGATGGGCGAATGAATATAAATCAGTAGATTAAGCCGCGTAGTGTAACGGTCGTGGCGCTTTAAGCCAATCACCTGGCCTGATAATCGCTCTTTATGTTATACACTCAGCACAGGTTGCTGCCGGCTGGTATCAGAGCAGCATGGCAGATGTGTTAAGATTGCCAAAAACAGACTGAGGCTTGAAGCATGTTTACTGGTATTGTGCAGGGCACCGCTGAGGTGCTGTCTATTGTAGAGAAAACCAATTTCCGTACGCACATCGTCAAATTACCGGCTGAGATGATGCCAGGCCTGGCCTTAGGCGCCTCGGTGGCCCATAACGGCTGCTGCCTGACGGTTACCCGGGTTGACGGTGAACAGGTCAGTTTTGATCTGATGAAAGAGACGCTGCGTATTACCAATCTCGGTGAGCTGGAGAGCGGCGATAAAGTTAACGTGGAACGTGCGGCGAAATTTAGCGATGAGATCGGCGGCCATTTAATGTCCGGCCATATTATGACCACCGCTGAGATCTGCAAGATTATTAATTCAGAGAATAATCGCGAAATCTGGTTTAAACCGCAGGATGCAGAGGTGATGAAATTTATTCTGCGTAAAGGTTATATCGGTATTGACGGTATTAGCCTGACGGTGGGAGATGTCACTAAAAGTAAATTCTGCGTGCACCTGATCCCCGAGACGCTGGCGCGTACCACGCTGGGCGAGAAAAAACTGGGGCAGCGTGTCAATATTGAAATTGACCCACAGACCCAGGCGATAGTGGAAACGGTGGAGCGGGTTCTGGCACAGCGCGAAGCGGCGCTGCTGGCGGAAGCGGAATCCCCGGCAGAACAATAAAGGGCGATCTATCACACCCTAACCGTAGGGGAGGCATTAATGCCTCCCTTTGCATTAATGCCTCCCTTTGCATTAATGCCTCCCTTTGCATTAATACATCCCGTCGTTAATGCGGTACCCGCAATCCACCCTCAATCCCATGGCTGAATACCACTTGCCACAACTGGATATCGCGGGCGCGAAAAGCACCGGCACAGGCATTAAGGTAGTAACTAAACATCCGTTTAAATCGTTCGCCGTAATCTTCCGCCAGCTGCGGCCAGGCTTCAAGGAAACGCTGATACCATGCCATCAGGGTGGTGTCGTAATCCGCACCAAAATTATGCCAGTCTTCCATCACAAAGTGCGGCTCACTGGCATCGGCAATCTGACGTATCGACGGCAGACAGCCGTTCGGGAAGATATATTTATCAATCCACGGGTCAACGTTCATATCGGTTTTAATCGTGCCAATGGTGTGCAGCAGGAAAATGCCATCCTGTTTTAAATTGCGGTCGGCAACGTCAAAATAGGTGGCATAATTTTTCGGCCCGACATGTTCAAACATCCCCACGGAAACAATTCGGTCAAACTTCTGCGCCAGATCGCGATAATCCTGCAGCAGGATGGTCACGTCCAGACCCTCGCAACGCTGTTGCGCCAGTTTCTGTTGCTCGGCAGAGATAGTCACGCCGACTACCCTGACATGATAATGGCGCGCGGCAAACGCCGCCAGACCGCCCCAGCCGCAGCCGATATCCAGCAGCGACATGCCTGGCTGCAGCTGCAGTTTTTCGCAGATCATTTTCAGCTTGGCCTGCTGCGCTTCTTCAAGCGTCTTCGCTTGTTTCCAGTAACCGCAGGAGTATTGCAGATGGGAATCGAGCATGAATGAGAAAAGATCGTTACCGAGATCGTAATGCTCTTTGCCGACAATCCAGGCGCGTTTTTTTGATTGCAGATTAGTCAGCCGTGCCGCTGCGATGCGCAACGTATCTTTGAAATGGCGCGGGAGTTGCTGGTCAAGTTTATGTTTTAACACCCGATGAAAAAACATATCGAGGCGTTCACACTCCCACCAGCCATCCATATAGCTTTCGCCGAGCCCCAGTGAGCCTTCCTGCAATACACGCCGGAAAAAATCGGGATTTTTCACCTGGATATCCCAGGGGTGAGAGCCATTCACTTCCACACCGGCTACCTGCAGCATTTCATGGACGATGCGATACCAGTGATTTTCTTCCAGGCCCAATTCTTCTATACACGATGAACTCATAGCTTCTCCATCACCTGCTGTGATTAGAACCTGAGAATTAGAATAGCTAATTTCTACAGGATTGTGAGAGAACTCACGGAAAATCCGTGCGCCTGATATCCGACGTTTAACAGAGGATTGAAAATGAACGAAAAATACCTTGCCTTACTGATGCTGCAGCGATGTTAGTAGCGCAGGCGGCAGATATGCTGCCCCGGTTTCCCGCGACTGGCTGCAATATCGATACTCAGGTTTGGTCCTGCAGAGATGCGTTGCGAATGCCACGCCGTAAAACACCACGACAGCCCTGTCAGGTCTGACCAAATAATGTTAATTTATTGTTATATAATATTGCCTTAGATGAGTATATGCTCACGGCAGGCAATATTCAATACAATATTGTTAGCGAGCTAACTAAATGATTTCATTCACTGATGTGATGTGGCGTCGACTGCTTTGACCAACCGCTGTTTTTCGCTCTTGCGCTGAAATTGTAGCGCATATCCGATCAAAGCAAGAACAACGGTCAGCAACATAATTGCGGTGGTGGTCAGCAGCGTTTCGGCAATTAGCGTCGATACGGCCATGCTGGCGAGAAAGCACAGACCGAGTTGCAGCATATTCTGTAATGCTGCGGCTTTTCCGGTGGCCTCGGGGAAGGGCAGCAGTGCGTTAGCCACCACAATCGGATAGATCGCGCCATTCGCCATCGCCATACCGCAAAACGGGACCAGTAGCGCCGTCAGTGTTACCTGGCCGGACAGCGCCACGGCAAAGATGGCGCTGATGCTGATGGCATAACCCAGCAGCAGCCAGCGCAACAGGGTGGCGCCTGCCAGACGCTGTAGCAACGCGCGACAGCCAAAACCACCCAGTAAAAAAGCCAGCGTTTGCGGAATATAACTCAGACCGATATCGCCTGGCGTCAGCCCCAGATCGGCAAGAATAAACGGCGAACCGGTCAGCCAGGCAAAAAAACTGGCGGAACAGGCGGCATAAATCAGCACATTGCCACTCCAGATGCGCGATTTCAGCAACAGCAGAAAGCTGACCAGGGGTTGCACGCTGACGCGGTTTTTTACTGTCGCAGATTTAAGCCGCAGCGTCGGGATCAGCAATGCCAGCGCAATCAGCAGCAGTGCGACAAAGATCGCGCGCCAGCTAAAATGGTTCAGCAGCCAGGCGCCCAGCAGCGGCGCCAGCGCCGGAGAGAGCGCTACCAGCGGCATAATGGTGGCGAAGACACGATTAGCCTGCGCACCGTGATAGCGGTCGACGACCAGCGCCTGCCAGCTGACCGCTGCGGAACAGACCCCCACCGCCTGGATAAAGCGCAACACCAGCAGCAGGGTGGCATCCTGCACCAGCAGCATACCGGCGCAACCGAGGGCAAACAGACTCAGCCCCATTACCAGCACCGGTTTACGCCCGATGCGATCCGACAGTGGCCCCCAGAACAGTTGCGCACAGGCAAAACCGGCAAGGAAGATACTCAGGCTGGCGCTGATAGCGCCAGGATGGGTGTGCAGGTCCTGTTGCATGGCGCCAAACGCCGGCAGGTACATATCGGTAGCAAGAAAACCCAGCATGCTTAACAGCGCCAGGTAAACAATAAATCCTTTTGACTTGATCATCAGATAACTCTTTTTTATGCAGGTGATGTAACGCGCAGAGTGTAAGCGGGTGCACTGTGGCTTGTGAAACGCTAATATTTGCCTATTGCGTTGAAAAATTTTGCAGGCAGGATATGTGGTCAGAACATTCTCTTGAAGTGGTTGATGCGGTTGCACGTACCGGCAGTTTTAGCGCCGCCGCCAGTGAGCTGCATCGTGTGCCCTCGGCGGTCAGCTATACCGTACGTCAGCTGGAGCAGTGGCTGGCGGTTCAGCTGTTTGAACGCCGCCATCGCGATGTGGTACTTACCGCTGCCGGTAAAGTTTTTATTCAGGAAGGCCGCGCTGTTATCAAAAAAATGCTTGCCACCCGCCGTCAGTGTCAGCAGGTGGCCAATGGCTGGCGCGGGCAGTTAAGTATCGCGATCGATTTGATTGTTAAACCGCAGCGCAGCCGCCAGCTGGTACTCGATTTCTATCGCCATTTCCCGGATATGGAACTGCTGGTTTCCCATGAGGTATTTAATGGCGTCTGGGATGCGCTGGTGGACGGGCGGGTTGATATGGCGATTGGCGCCACCCAGGCGATCCCGGTCGGCGGGCGTTTTGGTTTTCGCGATATGGGGGCGCTAAACTGGCGCTGCGTGGTCAGTGCCGGACATCCGCTGGCGCGGCAGCAGGGAACGATAGAGGAAGAGACGATTCGTCAGTGGCCGTCGCTGGTGCTGGAAGATACCTCGCGCAGCTTACCGAAGCGGATTACCTGGACGCTGGATAATCAGCGGCGTCTGGTGGCGCCGGACTGGGATACCGCCTTTGATTGTCTGCTGGCGGGATTATGCGTTGGTATGGTGCCCGGGCACTTCGCCGCACCGTTGCTCGCCAGTGGCGAACTGACGGAGCTGAGCCTGCCGGCGGGTTTTCCCGACAGCCCATGTTGCGTCAGCTGGGCAGAACAGAGCGCGTCGCCGGCGCTGAGCTGGCTACTGGATTATCTGGGCGATGCGGAAACCATGAATGCCGAGTGGTTGCACGAGGCGTGATCACCGGCCACCGCCGTGGCCGGCCAGAAGATTAGCGACGATAATCGCGGAATGGGCCATCGGCGACGGAACGGCGCTCGATCAGTGAAGGATGCACTTCAATGGTCTGAGGATCTTCGCGTTTACTGGTAATGCGGTCCAGCAGCATATCAAAGGCGGTTTGCCCGAGACGTTCTTTTGGCTGATGCACAGTGGTCAGCGCCGGTGTGAAATAGCGCGCGTTACGCACATTATCATAACCGATCACCGAAATATCCTGCGGCACCCGCAGGCCCATCTCATCGGCGGCGCAAATCGCCCCCATCGCCATAATATCGCCGCCGCAAAACACTGCGGTTGGCCGCTGCTTCTGCGACAGAATTTGCTGCATGGCGCGATAACCGGATTCCGGTTCAAAGTCACCCTGCACAATCCACTCATCGCGCACATGGATGCTGGCTTCGTGCAGCGCTTTCAGAAAACCGGCATGACGGCCGCCGCCGGTATTACGCTCCAGCTGGCCGGGGATCGCGCCGATATCGCGGTGGCCGCGATCGATCAGATAGCGACCCGCCATATAACCACCCTCAAAGGCATTATCCAGCACGGTATCGGTAAAGTCGCCGCGCGATTCGCCCCAGTCCATCACCACCATCGGGATATTGCGATTCTCTTCCAGCATTTTCAGCAGGTCATCCGGATACTCAGAACACATCACCAGCAGGCCATCGACGCGTTTTTGCGCCATCATCGACAGATACGCCTGCTGCTTTTGCAGATCGTTATGGGCGTTACCGAGGATCAGCGTATAGCCTTTGGCAAAGCAGCGGGTCTCTACCGCTTCAATAATTTCAGCAAAGTAGGGCGCTTCACTGGAGGTCGCCAGCAGACCAATCGATTTGGTATGGTTAACCTTCAGACTACGTGCAACGGCGCTGGGCGAGTAGTGCAGCGCTTTGATGGCGGCCCAAACCGCTTCGCGCGTATCTTCAGCGACAAAGCGTGTTTTATTGATGACATGTGAAACGGTGGTGGTGGAAACACCGGCGCGTTTCGCCACATCCTTAATTGTTGCCATTAAACTGGTACTCCTGCGCTTATCTCAACGCATTGATAAATAGCATGTTAAACGTTTGCGTACCCCTGGCGATTTTCAGGCGGCCATGGGGGTTCATTGTTGCATTCTGAGTGACGTCGGGAAGGAGAATGACGTCAGGAAACACGGCAAGTAACGCGGTGTTGCAGTTGTTGCGCAACGGAAAAAAAGAATTCTATCAAGGCTGTGAGAAGAAAACGAGATTTTTACTTGCAACTGTGGGAAAATCCACACAGTTATTGATTGTATACTCATGACTTATGGGTCTTTTAGGAGCGTAGTATGGATACCAATCTGAAGTTATCTCTGATGACCACCGTTGGCTCACTGTTAGTGATTATCGCTTTTAGCTTTGTTGCGGTGATGAACTGATTTTCTCACCACCCGGCGGTTTTTCCACTAGCGGTAAGAAACGCCTGATGGGGTATGCGTCAGGCGTTTTTTTTTGCATCTATGCGTTGATGTTACGCAAAATAGTGAGCGCTGGCACGGTAAATCGCCATCCCCGATCCGGCGACAGTATCGGGATTAAGCACCCCCAGCGCCTGACGGATCCAAAGATATTTATTAAAGCCGCGTACAGCTTGCCTGCGCGTCAGGGTAGGGTATCCGGTTAATTCTCTTATTTTATTCCTGATAGCATCCGTCTGGAAAATCCCTTCCTCTTCTTTGATCCCCATAATACCCTGTGACAAAATATCTGTGGAATGCTCTGCCGTCATTTCATCATCAAGATACCAGTAATCGGTCGTTTCCGGACCGGTTACACTCAATCCCAAAGCGGTATCTTTGAATGTTTCCATATGGCTGTATTCGTGAATCAGATTTTTAACCCTGACCTCAGGGGAGTCGCTAAAAAAGCTTTCAGCCAGAATAACTGCGCCCTCATCAGCTATTGCCGCAGCGATAACATCGGATTTTTCATGCAAATATCTTATTAGGGAAAATCGCGAGCGTTTTACTGTATCATTCCGAATCGTCTGAATAACATCTCTGGTCATCGCCCAAACTTTGACTAATGATGAAAATAACTCAACATCAGCTTTACCTATATAGGGTTCAAGCAGCGTTTGTGTGGCGGAAGGATGACTATGTGCCATAAGCAGAGCCCTATCCAGTACCGTTTTAGCGCGTTTTAAACTATTTTCAATCACTACCCGTTTCTCTTTATCTTGTTGTGCAATGATCGTCAGATTCTCAGCGATAATTTCAGCACCATGCATTGCCGTCCATTGTGATAGTTTTTTATAGATGCGTTGATCAGTATCGGGGTGCTCGCCAGGTGGATAAATTCTATGTGGCATTAACCCATCAGGATCACGATAGCTCACCGGGTTATTGATTACCATTATATACAAATTGAGCCCGGCCAGGTTCCCGGCCGGATCGGCGCTCAGCCAGCGCCCGGCCCAGCACTGATAATAACGGTAACCGTAGTAATACAGCCCGCTGGCATCGCGTTCCTTGCCGCTGTAGCGGCGGGTTTTATACTCCGCTTCCGCCTGGCTTCTTGCCGTGCGGATCGCCGTACCGCCATACGGGTAATACTCCTCCTGACTGATTAACTCGCCCTGCGCATCCACTTCCAGCCCGCTGCTGCCGGTGAGGTTATCGTAGCTGTAGCGCAGCGAGTTATTGCTGATACCGGCGGGCAGTCCGCTCTGCCAGTGCAGCAGCCGCACCTGCGCCGCACCGGCTTCACCGGCGGTGAGGGTGTGCAGCTCCGCCTTCAGGGTTTCGCCGGTATGGCTGGTGTGCCGCTCAAGGCCGGGTAAATAGGTTACCCTCTGCGTCTGCAGGCTGTTGCCGCTCTGGCGGCGGCTGACTTTACTGATACGCATGCCGTCGCTGCCATAGCGGTAACATTCG
>NZ_JAHXPU010000035.1:0-102918 GCF_047308185.1 Pantoea sp. B65 | reverse complement strand
CCGCCGCTGCGGGTTATTATCCACGAGTTTTCCCGCCTGCATGATGGCACGGTGGCTGAGTTTATCAGTGCCGCAGGCGCAGCGCCGGACGCCGCAGAGGTGGTGCATATCCAGAATGCCGGCGGTCAGCATTATGAAGCCCTGACCGCACAACAGCCGGGCGGAGCAGCAGTAAAGCCATTCAGCGCAATGCCACCGGAGATAGCTGAACCCGCGCCGGCACTACCCCGGCAACCTGAAGCGGAAAGGTGGCTGGTGCTGGATGACAATCAGCAGGAAATAATAAACCACTGCGTGCCAGAGCATTTTTACCCGTTATTTTCCTTTATCTCCGCATTCCCGCTGGTGGTCTCCGAACCCGGCCAGCCAGCCCCGCAGGTTTATGCCAGTGGCCAAAGATTGAGTGCTGAGCAACCTGTCAGTGAACTGCCTGACGCCATTATGATTTCATCGTCAGCAACCACCACGCTGGTGACGATAAAACGCGCCGGATTCCAGGATCTGTCTGTCTCCTTACCGGATGCCGATCGGGTAGCGATTTTGGCTGCCATCCCGGAAGATATCTATCAGACCAGTGATACCGAACTTATCTGCGCACTTTTTATTATGACGCCAGAGATTTTATATGAAAAATTAACTGACCACGGCAGGGAACAATACCAGCAACTCATATCACTGACCGATCTGGATAACGACGATGCTATCAGAGAGCGGTTAGACGCCGCCGCGACTTTTTTTGCCAATGCGCCGGGGGGCGATACCATTCCTAAAGGCGAATTTTTCCGCGCGCTGAATACCAACATTGAATATACCCTGCTGCCGTCTGGCAAAAGGAAAAATTTTTTAAAAACCCATCCCGGCACATCACCGGTTATCATCACCGGCAAACTAATCCACTATATTTTAGCTTACCTTGGTTCGCCGCCCGCAGAGATGTATAAACCGGTCACCACCCTTGCTCTTCAGTTCGCAGATAAGAGCAAGACCATGACGAAATATTTATACACGCTGGCAAAAGAGCTGCCGACAGGCAATGAGCCACATTTCAGCGATGCAATCAGTCAGGTAATGCACTATTTTAAGCACGACGACATTAATTTAAAAAAAATCATCAGAAAAATACCGGAAGAAATTTTCCATGAACTGGAAGATAAGCCGATAGCCGCGACTGCCACACAGAAAAGGCTGGAGTATTATTATAGCCTTTTCGCCAATGCCATTGAAAATTCAAACCTCGATAATGATTTTATCGGCTCGGTGATGGAAGCATGGTGGCCGATACTTTCCGCAACCAGTTATCCCTTTATCAAAAAGAAATACCCGGAAATGAAAAAACTGCTGGCGGCTAATATCAGGAATAACGAGGAGAAATATAAAGATGTCTGCACACTGGAGGACCGGGTGCTGTCGATATTTTTGTCGTTTGTTTTTCAACATCCCGAAGCCTGGTCTGAGTATGTGGCAGAAAATTTCAGAAGGATATTATCTGAAGTGGGTGGTGATGGTAACACCCCACTGGCCACCATCCATCTGGTCGATTTTTTTAACGACCGCGTATCCGCGCCAAAAGCCCATGAAGTTTTCCGGCAACTGATCGGTAAAAATGTCAAAACAAAAATCTCAAACGCTATCAGTATGCTGTTAGCCATTGAAACCTACCCGCCGAATATGATTACCCACATTTATCATACCAGTGTGGAAGAGGCGGTAAAAATATACATGTTCTACTGGGAGAAATACCGACAAATAAAAATAGACAACCTTGGTGAAAACCAGGTAGTGGTTGTCGATAATAATCAGAGTCTGGTCTATATCGATAAGCGTTCAAAATGGCAGAAGCATATTGAACAAAAACTCGACAAACCGGTTATTTTATTACCTGGCATGGCAGGTAAAGTGCATAGTAAAGATAAATTCCTCTCCAGTTACATTTATACCAATAGTGATGCCGACCCTCTGCTTAGCGCAATGCTGATCTCATTTTCCGGCCCTCTGTATCGCGATGACAATAAAATAATGCAACAGGTAAAAAGCAAAAAACGCATTATTTTTTTACAGGAAATTATTGATGCCAACCGTGTGGAGGATAGCAGTCCGGCGAGAATTAATCAGCTGAATGCGCGCCTGCAACACATTATCGAGACCACACCGCTACCACCGTCATTAAAGAAAAATAAACTCAATAAGCAGGAAGAAGCGAAGATCAATGAATACAATCAACTCATTGAATCTGTTCTGACCATACAAATCATGTTACTGAGCCAGGGGTATGGGAAAAATACCGATAAACTGCTGAGCCATAATGTGATAAAAAATTTGTGCGCCATCGGAATAAAAACCAAAGTCCAGTCACCGCTGAATATTCTGAGCGAAAAAGCGGCAAGCGACAAGATTACTGAAGAGACCTATCTTGCCATCATTACCCGGGCGATAGAGCAGTCGCTGGTGAACAGTCAGAACCCAATTAGCGATTTCATCAGGCAGTCGGTGCTGGCCAGCGCCTGTGAGACGTTAAAAAGTCGGGAGAAATTATTTCTGGCGCTGGCGAAAATCCCCCTGAATCAGACTTACGAACAGGCAGGTTACGGGCTGTTTGTCGATGTGGCGCGCAAAGAGATGGAACGGGCGGCGCAGGGCAGCGAACCCGGCGATCGTCTCAGCGACCTTGAGCGACAGGCATTTTCCACCCTGCTGACCGCCTTCCCTGCCAGCTGGAAGATCTTTACCGATGCCCATAAGGCCAGTTCACGAAAAGTTATCAATACGGAGTGGTTAATCAATTCGCAATGTTTTCTGCAGGCCGCCCCGGAAGTGCAGATTTTACTGCTGAATTTTCTCGCAAACGAATCACAGACCGTCCCGACGCCCTTTATTACACAGTGCTTAACCACGATGCACAACGGGTCGGCATTACTGCCGTCAGATCCGAATAATGCGGATGCGCTTAAAACTGCGGGCTACTCTATTTATGATTTAGAAAACACCCTTAACCGTATTTGCAACTTCTTACAGCAATACGATCCCTCCTGTTTTAGCGACACGATTGACGCTATTTTTACTTTGAGTCAGTCGCTGCGTGAAAAAAAGGGCATCAGAGACATCAGCAGCGCTCTGACAAACTCGCTGAAAGGCATCCTGAATGCTATTAAGACCAGCGATGAACCACAATACCAGCGGTTACTGCAGCAATATCCGCAGCTGGTAAAAGAAAAGCCCCTTGATGTGGTTTATGCGCCTCTGTTTAACAAGGAGGAATCGATCACTTATCGCACCAGCGATATCAGCAGCACCAGCGAGCCGGAACGGGTCAGCTCAACCAGCGAAACAGCGGCAGAAAAAACCCGGGAAGAAGAAAAACCGAAAGACCCGATGATCATCTATATCGGTAAAGAGTGGCAAAAAGCCTGCGTTGATGAACAATTCAGTAAGACGCTGCCAAAAGCTACCGCCGCACTGATGGCAGGCGACTTCCAGCGGGTAAAATTTCATTCGTATGCTAACTCGCACTATTTTACTTTCGATGTGAAACGAAACGATAACCAACATGTACAGCGCAAAGGGAAAGGCCGGGTCGATGGCCGGGCGATGCTGTTGCAGGGCAGCCGTAACAAATGGCTGTTTCTCGGGGTCGGCAGTCATAAAGAGGCGACAGAGAAATTCAAACTCTATAAAACCACCCCGCAGGAAACCATCAATAAAATGATCGGCAATCCGGACAGCGCCAGTCAACGGCTGCGGTTCGATAACAGTAGCAAAACGCTGCAGCTTCTGGATACGGCAGAGTCAGCGCCGGAAACCAGGTAAAAAAAAGGCCGCTGCGTTATCCGCTGCGGCCTGCTATTTTTTTCACTGGCTACGATTATGCGTCGATTTTAGCCCAGGTATCACGCAAACCCACCGTCCGGTTAAATACCAGCTTTGCCGGGCTGGAGTAACGGCTGTCGGCGCAGAAATACCCTTCACGCTCGAACTGGTACGGGCTGCTGGCTACCGCCGTCTGCAGGCCCGGCTCGACAAATCCCTGACGTATCACCAGCGATTCCGGATTGATGGTGGTGAGGAAGTCTTCAGCCGCCCCCGGATTGGCCACGCTAAACAGGCGATCGTACAGACGGAATTCCGCCGGCAACCCATGTACCGCAGACACCCAGTGAATCACCCCTTTCACCTTACGCCCATCGGCCGGATCCTTGCTTAAGGTATCGGTATCGCAGGTGCAGTACAGGCAGGTGATATTGCCGGCCTCATCTTTCGCCACCCGTTCGGCTTTGATCACGTAAGCATTACGTAGACGGACCTCTTTACCCAGCACCAGACGCTTGTACTGCTTGTTGGCTTCTTCACGGAAGTCGGCACGGTCAATCCATACTTCACGGCTGAATGGCACTTCGCGGCTGCCCATTTCCGGTTTGTTCGGATGAGCGGGCATGGTAAGCAGCTCTTCATAACCGGCCGGTAAGTTTTCAATCACCACTTTAACCGGATCAAGCACGGCCATCGCACGTGGCGCATTTTCGTTGAGGTCGTCACGAATACAGGACTCCAGCGACGCCATCTCCACGATATTGTCCTGCTTGGTAATACCGATACGGCGGCAGAACTCACGAATCGATGCCGCGGTATAGCCACGACGACGCAGACCAGACACCGTCAGCATGCGCGGATCGTCCCAGCCCTCGACCACTTTCTCGGTTACCAGCTGGTTCAGCTTACGCTTCGACATCACCGCATATTCGAGATTCAGGCGAGAGAACTCATACTGACGCGGATGCACCGGAATGGTGATGTTATCCAGCACCCAGTCATACAGCCGACGGTTATCCTGGAACTCCAGTGTACAGAGCGAGTGAGTAATGCCTTCCAGCGCATCGGAAATGCAGTGGGTAAAGTCGTACATCGGATAGATGCACCACTTATTGCCGGTCTGGTGATGTTCGGCAAACTTAATGCGGTACAGCACCGGATCGCGCATGACGATAAAGCTGGATGCCATATCGATTTTAGCGCGCAGGCAGGCGCTGCCTTCGGCAAATTCGCCATTGCGCATTTTTTCAAACAGCGCAAGGTTCTCCTGCGGCGTGCGATCACGGTACGGGCTGTTTTTACCGGCTGACGTCAGGGTGCCGCGATATTCACGGATCTGTTCCGGCGTCAGTTCATCAACATAGGCCAGGCCTTTGTTAATCAGCTCCAGCGCGTAGTTGTACAGTTGATCGAAATAGTCAGAGGAATAACAGACATCGCCACTCCACTGGAAACCGAGCCATTGCACATCATGCTTAATGGATTCCACATACTCCAGGTCTTCTTTAACCGGGTTAGTGTCGTCGAAACGCAAGTTACATTGACCCTGATAATCTTGCGCAATGCCAAAGTTCAGGCAGATCGACTTTGCATGACCGATGTGCAAATAGCCATTCGGCTCCGGTGGAAAACGTGTATGCACGCTGGCGTGCACACCGTTCGCCAAATCTTCGTCGATAATCTGACGAATAAAGTTAGTTGGGCGGGCTTCTGCCTCACTCATCTCAATTTCCTCAACACTAAATATGGCTGGTGATTTGAACCACGAAATAACGGAGTATGATCCACAAAGCGGAGAAGGGAAACAACCGTTTGTTAGTCTAATTACAGAAAAAAAGGGCGGGAATCGCTTCCCGCCCTGCTTTACCGCCCCTGTCAGGGTTAGCTTTTGATTTCGAACAGTTTGGTTTCACCGGCAACCACGGTACCGCTGGCCAGCAGATTCACCCCGGCGAAGTCATCAATATTGCTGACCACTACCGGACTGATCATTGAGCGAGCGTGGCTGTTAAGGAAGTCGAGATCCATCTCCAGCACCGGCTGACCCGCCGTCACGCTGGCGCCCTCTTCCGCCAGACGGGTAAAGCCTTTACCTTCCAGAGCGACGGTATCGAGGCCCATATGCACCACGATCTCCACACCGTTGTCGGTTTCCAGACAAAACGCATGGTTGGTATTAAAAATCTTCACCAGCGTACCGGCAATCGGCGCCACCACGGTTTTGCCCGTGGGTTGGATAGCCAAGCCATCACCGACCGCTTTGCTGGCGAAGGCTTCATCAGGCACCTGATCGATAGCCACCACTTCACCACTGACCGGCGCCACCAGCGTAGCAATAATCCCTTTTGAGGCATTGCTCACCGCCTGCGGCTGGACAGCTGGCGCCACCGGCGCCGCGCTGGCGGCGCTGGTCGCCGCAACCGGGCCTTTGGCCAGCACGATTTTCATCGCTGAAGCGATAGTTTCCGCGCGGGTACCGACAATAATCTGCACACTCTGTTTGTTCAGACGGATTACGCCGGAAGCGCCAAGATGCTTCGCCAGTGATTCGTTCACCGCCCCCGAATCCGCCACATTCAGCCGCAGACGGGTAATACAGGCATCAATACCGGTGAGGTTTTCCGAACCGCCTACCGCAGTGATATAGCGACGTGCCAGGGTTTCGGTCTCAGACTCACCGCTGCCGCTATGATCGACGTTGCTGTCGTAGCCATCGCTCTCATCGCCGGCAACCGCCAGCTCGCGGCCGGGGGTCATCAGATTGAATTTCTGGATGGTGAAGCGGAACACCACATAGTAAATAGCGAAGAACACCAGACCTTGCGGGATCAGCATATACCACTGGGTGGCCAGCGGGTTACGCGACGACAGCACCATATCCACCAGACCGGCGCTGAAGCCGAAACCGGCGATCCAGTGCATACTGGCGGCGATAAATACCGATACCCCGGTCAGGAAGGCGTGGATCACATACAGCACCGGCGCCACAAACATAAACGAAAATTCCAGCGGCTCGGTGATGCCGGTAAAGAAAGAGGCAAATGCCGCCGCAATCATAATACCGGCCACCTTCGCACGGTTTTCCGGACGGGCGCAGTGATAAATGGCCAGCGCCGCACCCGGCAGGCCGAACATCATAATCGGGAAGAAGCCCGCCTGATAACGTCCGGTGATACCGACAATGCCTTTCCCGCTCTCAATCGACTGAGCGCCGCCGAGGAAATTAGGAATATCGTTGATACCGGCCACGTCAAACCAGAATACCGAGTTCAGCGCGTGATGCAGACCGACCGGGATCAGCAGACGGTTAAAGAAGGCATACACCCCGGCACCCGCTGAGCCAAGTTTCTGAATATGTTCACCGAAGTTAACCAGGCCACCAAAAATCACCGGCCAGATATACATCAGAATAAACGCCACCAGAATCATCAGGAATGAGACCAGAATCGGCACCAGACGACGTCCGCTAAAAAACGACAGCGCTTTCGGCAGCTCCACATGGCTAAAGCGGTTATAAACTTCCGCCGAGATAATCCCGACCAGGATGCCGACAAACTGGTTGCTGATTTTGCCAAACGCGGCAGGCACCTGGTCTAATGGCATCTTCTGGATCATCGCCACTGCGGCTGGCGAACAGAGCGTGGTCACCACCAGAAAACCGACAAAGCCGGTTAACGCCGCAGCGCCGTCTTTGTCTTTCGACATGCCGTACGCCACGCCTACGGCGAACAGTACTGACATATTTTCGATAATTGCCGAGCCGGATTTGATAAACAGGGCGGCCAGCGCATTGCCCGCACCCCAGGTATCCGGGTCGAGCCAGTAACCAATACCCATCAAGATCGCAGCAGCAGGCAGCGTTGCTACCGGCACCATGAGCGCCCGGCCTACTTTTTGTAAGTAACTTAAAATATTCACCTTTTCCCCCTCCGAGAGCTGACAAGGCCACTGAAACTGTTTTGTATTTTTATCACAGTTTTCAGTTAACCTGATGACAGTACACACCACGATGCGAAGTGTAAAAAAAAATTAATTCGCTTCGCAAATTAAAACCTACACATATGTGACTGATATCACCAAATACTGCACTATTTTACATACGCGACTGGCTATGACGCCAAACTTATTTTATGATCCGAATTATCTGGACGGATTTTTCCTCTGTGGTTATGGCTAAGGCAGGTTACCCTTAGTGATAACTGCCGTCACACCGTCTTTAATCTGATTCAATTGTACTTAGAGGTGAAACATGAGACTGATTCCCCTGTCGACCCCAACGCAGGTAGGTAAATGGGCCGCACGTCATATCGTCAACCGCATCAACACATTTAACCCAACCGCTGAACGCCCTTTCGTGTTAGGACTGCCGACTGGCGGTACGCCGCTGGAAGCCTATAAACACCTAATCGAGATGCATAAAGCGGGCCAGGTTAGCTTTAAACATGTTGTCACTTTCAATATGGACGAATATGTTGGCCTGCCGAAAGCGCATCCGGAAAGCTATCATAGCTTTATGTATCGTAATTTCTTTGATCACATTGATATTCCTCGCGAAAATATCAATCTTCTTAATGGTAATGCTGCTGATATTGACGCAGAATGTCGCCAGTATGAGGAAAAGATTCGCGCGTACGGTAAGATCCATCTTTTTATGGGCGGCGTCGGCAATGATGGCCATATCGCCTTTAACGAACCCGCTTCTTCTCTGGCATCCCGCACCCGTATCAAAACGCTGACGCACGAAACCCGCGTGGCGAATTCGCGCTTCTTTGACGGCGATGTGGATCAGGTGCCGAAATACGCCCTGACGGTTGGCGTTGGCACCCTGCTGGATGCGGAAGAAGTGATGATTCTGGTCATCGGCAGCGTGAAAGCGCTGGCGCTGCAAGCGGCAGTTGAAGGCAATGTAAATCATATGTGGACCATCAGCTGTCTGCAGCTGCATGCCAAATCAGTGGTGGTGTGCGATGAACCTTCAACCATGGAACTGAAAGTGAAAACCGTAAAATATTTCCGCGAAATGGAAGCGGAAAATATGAAAGGCCTGTAATTTTTTAAGCGAACACCAGTTCCGCTATGTTTGGCGCCGCCCTGGCTGCAGGGCCCAAAAAGCCCCCTGCAGCGATGCCCAAACCACCAGCCGGAACCGACCGGGAGGTAACAGACATGTACGCATTAACCCAGGGCCGGATCTTTACCGGCCATGAAATCCTTGACGCTCATGCAGTGATTATTGCTGATGGTCTGATTGAGCGCGTCTGCCCGCTGGCAGAACTGCCCGCTGGCATCGCAACGCGTGACGTGGCTGGCGCAATTATTGCTCCCGGTTTTATCGACCTGCAGCTTAACGGCTGCGGCGGCGTGCAGTTTAATGACGATCTCAGCGCAATCAGCGTTGAGACCCTGAATATCATGCAAAAAGCCAACGAGAAATCCGGCTGTACCAGCTTTTTACCGACGCTGATCACCAGCAGCGATGAGCTGATGACCCGGGCGGTTGAAGTGATGCGCGCCTGGCTGGCGCAAAACGCTCATCAGGCGCTGGGCCTGCATCTGGAAGGCCCCTGGCTGAATATCGCCAAGAAAGGCACGCATAATCCGGACTTAATTCGCAAACCGAATCCGGCGCTGGTTAATTTTCTTTGCGAAAATGCCGATGTCATCGGCAAAATCACCCTGGCGCCGGAAATGGCCGGCGATCACGTGATACGCCAGTTGCGTGATGCCGGTATTATTGTTTCAGCGGGCCACTCCCACGCCACGTATCAGGAAGCGAAAAGCGGTATCAGCGCCGGGATTAGTTTCGCCACCCACCTGTATAACGCCATGCCGACCATCACTGGCCGTGAACCGGGTCTGATTGGTGCGCTGTTTGATGCGCCAGAGGTATACTGCGGTATTATTGCCGATGGTTTACATGTTCATTACGCTAACATACGTAATGCCAAACGCATCAAAGGCGATAAGCTGATCCTGGTGACCGATGCTACCGCGCCGGCGGGAGCGGCCATTGATCAGTTCATTTTTGCAGGCAAAACAATATACTATCGGAACGGGTTGTGCGTTGATGAGAAAGGTACGCTCAGTGGTTCTGCGCTAACTATGATTGAAGCAGTAGAGAACTGCGTCGAACATGTCGGCATCTCCCTGGATGAAACCTTACGAATGGCAACGCTCTATCCAGCCCGTGCAATGGGCGTGGACAAACAGTTAGGTTCAATCGAAGCCGGAAAAGTCGCTAACCTGACTGTTTTCACCCGCGATTATCACATCATCCAGACTATCGTTAATGGTGACGAAGTCCTAAGCGAGTAATCACTGAATGACCAATGGCGGCCAGGCACCAATAGGAAATGTCGATCTCGTAAAACAACTGAATAGCGCAGCCGTTTACCGGCTGATTGACCAGCAGGGTCCTATCTCGCGCATTCAAATCGCCGATCTCAGCCAGCTTGCTCCCGCCAGTGTCACCAAAATTACCCGCCAGCTTATTGAGCGCGGACTGATTAAAGAGGTCGATCAACAGGCCTCGACCGGTGGTCGCCGCGCCATCTCCATCATCACCGAGACGCGCGGTTTTAATACCATTGGTGTACGTCTTGGCCGTAATGACGCGACCCTGACGCTGTATGATCTGAGCGGTAAATCCCTTGCGGAAGAGCACTATCCGCTGCCGGAACGCACCCAGGAAACCCTGGAAAACGCCCTGTTCCGCGCCATCGAAAACTTCAGCGAACTGCACCAGCGCAAACTGCGCGAACTGATTGCCATTTCGGTGATTTTGCCCGGTCTGGTGGACCCGAATAACGGCGTGATCCGTTATATGCCGCATATCAACGTTAATAACTGGGCGCTGGTCTCGCAAATGGAGGCGCGCTTTAATGTCACCAGTTTTGTCGGTCACGATATCCGCAGTCTGGCGCTGGCGGAGCACTACTTTGGTGCGTCGCGCGACTGCGCCGACTCTATTTTGGTGCGTTTACACCGTGGTACCGGCGCCGGCATCATCACCAACGGGCATATTTTTCTCGGCAGTAATGGTAACGTGGGAGAAATTGGCCATATCCAGGTTGATCCGCTGGGTGAGCGCTGTCACTGCGGTAACTTTGGTTGTCTGGAAACTATTGCCGCCAACGGCGCCATTGAGAGCCGCGTACGCCATCTGCTTACGCAGGGCTACCCCAGCGCCCTGACGCTCGATGACTGCCAAATCCATCTGATCTGCAAAGCCGCCAACCGGGGTGACCCGCTGGCCTGTGAAGTGATTGAACATGTTGGCCGCTATTTAGGCAAAGCGATTGCCATCGCGATTAACCTGTTTAATCCGCAAAAAGTGGTGATCGCCGGTGAAATTATTGACGCTGAAAAAATATTGCTGCCGGCGATTGAAGGCTGCATCAATACCCAGGTGCTGAAAGCCTTCCGCAAAAATTTACCGGTGGTGCGTTCTGAGATCGATCACCGTTCCGCTATCGGCGCTTTCGCGCTGGTCAAACGCGCAATGCTGAATGGCATTCTGTTGCAGCGTCTTCTGGAAGCGTAATAGTTCAGCCAGCCCGGTGCTGGCTCTCCTGTGGAAAAGCGTGATGACCCTAAAAAATGTGATTTGTGATATTGATGGCGTGCTGATGCATGACAATACCGCCGTTCCCGGCGCTGATGAGTTTATCCATCGCGTGATGGATAAAGGCATGCCGCTGGTGGTGTTGACGAACTACCCGTCACAGACCGCCCAGGACCTGGCCAATCGTTTTGCTTCAGCCGGTATTGAAGTCCCGGAAAGTGTGTTTTACACCTCGGCCATGGCGACGGCGGATTTTCTGCGGCGTCAGGAAGGGAAAAAAGCCTATGTGGTGGGCGAAGGCGCGCTGATTCATGAGCTGTATAAAGCCGGTTTCACCATTACCGATATCAACCCCGATTTTGTGATTGTCGGTGAGACACGCTCGTTTAACTGGGACATGATGCATAAAGCGGCATTTTTCGTCGCCAACGGCGCGCGCTTTATTGCCACCAATCCCGACAGCCATGGCCGCGGCTTTACCCCCGGCTGTGGCGCGCTCTGTGCCGGTATTGAAAAAATATCTGGTCGTAAGCCGTTCTATGTCGGCAAACCCAGCCCGTGGATTATCCGCGCGGCGCTGAATAAAGCCCAGGGTCACTCCGAAGACACAGTGATTGTCGGCGACAATTTACGTACCGATATTCTCGCCGGTTTTCAGGCCGGTTTAGCCACTATTCTGGTGCTCTCCGGCGTCTCAACCCTGAGTGATATTGATGCCATGCCATTCCGGCCAACGTGGATTTATCCCTCGGTGGCGGATATAGATATTTTCTAGCTTTCCCCGGCGCCATTCTGCTGATTATCTACCCGAGCGGCATCCATGCCGCTCCTGCGCCGGCGATCGGCGCACTCTTCCCGGCCATTGACCGCTGGTTTTTTCACCTGATCCGCTGATTAATTGCCGATTCAACAATAAAACCACGATAAAAATGATAAACCATCAAAGATTCAAGCGAGTCAACAGACTATTTTTCAGAGATTAGCTAAAATACTTGATCGACACCCTGATATAGAGCATTTTCTTATGCATCGGGCAGCGAACCGCTGCAGAAATGAAATCATCAACCAGCCATGGTTAGTCGTTAGGGAGCGTTGCTATGTGTTCTATCTTTGGTGTGCTGGATCTGAAAACCGATCCTGTTGAATTGCGTAAAAAGGCGTTGGAGCTTTCCCGCCTGATGCGTCATCGCGGCCCGGACTGGTCTGGCGTCTATGCTGATGACCATGCCATCCTGGCGCATGAGCGCCTGTCGATTGTTGACGTCAATAATGGCGCGCAGCCGCTGTATAACGCAGACCACACCCACGTTCTCGCAGTGAACGGCGAAATTTATAACCATCAGGCGCTGCGGGCGAAACTGAGCGACCGCTATGCGTTCCAGACCGGTTCTGACTGTGAAGTGATCCTCGCGCTGTATCAGGAAAAAGGGGTTGATTTCCTGGACGAACTGCAGGGTATGTTTGCCTTTATTCTGTATGACAGCGTGAAAAATACTTACCTGATTGGCCGCGACCATATCGGTATTATCCCGCTGTATATGGGTAACGATGAGCACGGTAACCTGTACGTCGCTTCCGAAATGAAAGCGCTGGTGCCGGTGTGCCGCAGCATTAAAGAATTCCCCCCAGGAAGCTACCTGTCGAGCGAAGATGGCGAAATTCGCCGTTACTGGCAGCGTGACTGGTTTGACTATGAAGCGGTTGAACACAACACCACCGACGCAGAGGGTCTGAAAAACGCCCTCGAAGAGTCGGTGAAAAGCCACCTGATGTCAGACGTCCCTTACGGCGTGCTGCTCTCCGGCGGTCTTGACTCCTCCATTATCTCCGCCGTGACCAAGCGCTTTGCGGCGAAACGTGTGGAAGATCAGGACCAGAGCGAAGCCTGGTGGCCACAGCTGCACTCGTTTGCGGTAGGTCTGGAAGGTTCGCCGGATCTGAAAGCGGCAAAATCGGTCGCTGAACATCTGGGCACCGTGCACCACGAAATTCATTTCACCGTGCAGGAAGGTCTGGATGCGATTCGCGATGTGATTTATCACATTGAAACTTACGACGTCACCACCATCCGCGCCTCAACGCCGATGTATCTGATGTCGCGTAAGATCAAAGCGATGGGCATTAAAATGGTGCTGTCCGGCGAAGGCGCCGACGAAGTGTTTGGTGGTTACCTCTACTTCCATAAAGCGCCAAACGCCAAAGAGTTCCATGAAGAAAACGTGCGTAAGCTGCTGGCGCTGCATATGTTCGACTGCGCGCGCGCTAACAAAGCGATGTCGGCCTGGGGCGTGGAAGCACGCGTACCTTTCCTCGACAAGAAATTCCTTGATGTTGCTATGCGCATCAACCCGGCCGACAAAATGTGCGGGCCAAACGGTAAAATGGAAAAACACATCCTGCGTGAGTGTTTTGCCTCTTACCTGCCGGAAAGTGTCGCCTGGCGGCAGAAAGAGCAGTTCTCTGACGGGGTGGGTTACAGCTGGATTGATACGCTGAAAGAAGTGGCGGCAAAACAGATTAGCGATCAACAGTTGCAGACCGCGCACTTCCGTTTCCCGTACAACACGCCGACCTCGAAAGAAGCGTATCTGTATCGTGAAATCTTTGAAGAGCTGTTCCCGCTGCCAAGCGCGGCAGAATGCGTGCCTGGCGGCCCGTCAGTCGCCTGTTCGTCCGCCAAAGCGATTGAGTGGGATGAATCCTTCAAAAACATGAATGATCCCTCTGGTCGTGCAGTCGGCGTACATGCTTCCGCTTATAAATAAGCATCTGTTTATCTGATTAAAAATGGGCCGCTCGCGGCCCATTTTTACTGGCGAAAAGCTACCGTCAGGATGGAAAATCGCTGTTTTTATCACCATGCTGGTTATAAGCCAGACAAACAAAACGTTTGACGTCAAAAACGGTAAAAAATTTGTTGACGCTTTCAGGTCAACTACGCATAATGCGCCCCGCAACGCCGATGAAGGTAACGCGAAAAAAAGATGGCTACGTAGCTCAGCTGGTTAGAGCACAGCACTCATAATGCTGGGGTCACAGGTTCGATTCCCGTCGTAGCCACCATCTTTTTTGCGGGAGTGGCGAAATTGGTAGACGCACCAGATTTAGGTTCTGGCGCCGCAAGGTGTGCGAGTTCAAGTCTCGCCTCCCGCACCATTTCCATAAACGGCGTTGTACGGATGGGGTATCGCCAAGCGGTAAGGCACCGGTTTTTGATACCGGCATTCCCTGGTTCGAATCCAGGTACCCCAGCCACAATTTTTCGATTTATCACGGGTACGTGGTACGGATATTGGGATATCGCCAAGCGGTAAGGCACCGGTTTTTGATACCGGCATTCCCTGGTTCGAATCCAGGTATCCCAGCCAAATCGGGAAATGCAGTACCGAAGAAAATGCAGTACAATGGCTACTTAGCTCAGCTGGTTAGAGCACAGCACTCATAATGCTGGGGTCACAGGTTCGATTCCCGTAGTAGCCACCATTTTTTTTGTAGTACCATTGGGGTGTCGCCAAGCGGTAAGGCTCTGGTTTCTGATACCAGCATCTGGGGTTCGAATCCCTGCACCCCAGCCAAAAAAAGACGGTTTGCATTGCAGATCGCACACAATTGGGGTGTCGCCAAGCGGTAAGGCTCTGGTTTCTGATACCAGCATCTGGGGTTCGAATCCCTGCACCCCAGCCAAACAAGACGATTTGCCTTGCAGATCGCACACAATTGGGGTGTCGCCAAGTGGTAAGGCTCTGGTTTCTGATACCAGCATTCCGGGGTTCGAATCCCTGCACCCCAGCCAATTAAGTAAAAAGCCCGCTTCTGCGGGCTTTTTTACGTCTGTCTGTTTGCCCGGAGGCCCTTATCGCCCCCCGGGCCGGAACTACGCCAGGGTTACAATCCCAGCGCGTAACGTAACGCCTGACGCTTTAATACGCCTGAACGCTGGGCCACCAGCAGTCCGAGATTGCGCACCACCCTGAGCGGCGCCAGCTGATTGCTGAAAGTGAAATAGAACAGGTCCATACCACTCTGCATTAGCAGGTTATCCATGTAGCGCTTACGCTGATAACGGAGCAGCACCGCGGCGCTGCTCCAGGCTTCAGCCTGGTTACGTGCCGCAGTCAGCACATCAATTAACGCATCCACATCGCGATAGCCGAGGTTCACCCCCTGCCCCGCCAGCGGATTAATGGTATGCGCCGCATCACCCACCAGTGCTAAACCCTCCTGCACATAGCGTGTGGCATGACGACGTACCAGCGGGAACGAGCCGGCAGCCACGGCGCTAAAGCGGCCCAGCCGCGCCGGAAAGTGGGCCTGAATCTCTTTTTGCAGCTGCGCCATCGGCATCGCCTGTAGCTGACGGATACGCGCCGGCGCGTCATACCACACCAGCGATGCCCAGTTATCAAACAGCGGCAGAAAGGCGCGCGGCCCCTGCGGGGTAAACTGCTGCCAGGTGGTATCGCCTGCGGGATGCTCGCAGCGAATGCTGATCAGCATGCAGGCCTGGCTGTAGTTCCAGCCGTGAATGCCAATCCCCGCCAGCTGGCGGACCCGCGAACGGGCGCCGTCGGCCCCGACCACCAGACGCGCCACCAGTTGCCGCTGATCCTCCAGCGTCACCGTCCAGCCATCGTTATGCTGCTCAATGTTTTTCAGTGCCGCCGGACAGATCAGGGTGACATCCTGCTGCTGCAGGCGCTGCCAGAGGGCGCGTTGCAACACGCGGTTTTCCACCATATAGCCCAGTTCCGGCAGGCCGAGAGAACCGGCGTCAAACTGCACGCTGGCGGTTTGCCACTCCCAGGTTTCCAGCTGGCGGTAAGGGGCAGCGCGCATCTGCTGAATCTCAGGCCATACCGCCAGCTGTTTCAGCAGATCCACCGAAGCGCTGCCAATCGCTGAAATACGCACATCCGGGTGGCTGGCGGGGTCAAATGCCGGCGTTTCTTCCTGCTCGATCACCGCAAGCGAAAATCCCTGTTGCGCCAGACCACTGGCCAGCGCGGCCCCCACCATGCCACCGCCCACCACCACCACATCAAAATGCGCCTTATCCATCTACTCATCCTTATGCCGTCGGGGTTTACGGCGATTAAATCCAACATTGCCTTACCCTGAATTGTACCGGAATTTGCGCTGACAAACAGAAAACGCGAATCAACTGTTAACGGCGGCCATAAATGGCCGCCCCAGGCTGGTCACAGCCGCGTTCAGGCATTACACTATTGCCCCTGCACTCCCTTCTGCATTGAGTAATGGCATGTCGATGACTAAAAAACTGCATATCAAGACCTGGGGCTGCCAGATGAATGAGTACGATTCATCCAAAATGGCTGACCTGCTGGAAACGACCCACGGCTACACCCTGACTGAGGTGGCTGAAGAGGCAGATATTTTGCTGCTTAATACCTGTTCAATTCGCGAAAAAGCGCAGGAAAAGGTATTTCATCAGTTGGGCCGCTGGAAAACGTTGAAAGAGAGCAATCCCGATCTGATTATCGGCGTTGGCGGCTGCGTGGCATCGCAGGAAGGGGATCATATCCGTCAGCGCGCGCATTACGTGGATATTGTGTTTGGCCCGCAAACCCTGCACCGTCTGCCGGAAATGATCAACAGCGTGCGCGGCACCAAAAGCCCGGTCGTCGATATCAGCTTCCCGGAGATTGAGAAATTCGATCGTCTGCCGGAGCCGAAAGCTGATGGCCCAACCGCTTTTGTTTCGATTATGGAAGGCTGCAACAAATACTGTACGTTCTGCGTGGTGCCTTACACCCGTGGCGAAGAGGTCAGCCGTCCCTGCGACGATATCCTGTTTGAGATTGCCCAGCTGGCGGCGCAAGGCGTACGTGAAGTTAACCTGTTAGGTCAGAACGTGAATGCCTACCGCGGCACCACTTTTGACAATGAGATCTGCAGCTTTGCCGATCTGCTGCGTCTGGTGGCGGCGATTGACGGTATCGATCGTATCCGCTTTACCACCAGCCACCCGATCGAATTCACCGACGATATTATCGACGTCTATCGTGATACGCCGGAGCTGGTCAGTTTCCTGCATCTGCCGGTACAGAGCGGCGCCGACCGTATTCTGACGCTGATGAAACGCGCCCACACCGGGCTGGAATACAAAGCCATCATCCGTAAACTGATTGCTGCCCGCCCGAATATTCAGATCAGTTCGGACTTTATTATTGGTTTTCCGGGCGAAACCCAGGCTGACTTTGAACAGACCATGAAGCTGATTGCCGACGTTAACTTCGATATGAGTTACAGCTTTATCTACTCGGCACGTCCGGGGACGCCAGCGGCTGACCTGCCTGACGATGTATCCGAGGAGGAGAAGAAGCAGCGTTTGTATATTCTGCAGGACCGTATCACCCAGCAGGCTATGGCATGGAGCCGCCGCATGCTCGGCAGCGTACAGCGCATTCTGGTGGAAGGCACCTCGCGTAAAAATGTGATGGAACTGTCGGGGCGTACCGAAAATAACCGCGTGGTTAACTTTGAAGGTACGCCGGAGATGATCGGTAAATTCGTTGATGTTGAAATCGTTGATGTCTATACCAACTCCCTGCGTGGCAAGATGGTACGCACCGAAGATCAGATGGGTCTGCGTATGGCAGAAAGCCCGGCCTCAGTGATTGCGCGCACGCGCAAAGAAAACGAGCTGGGCGTCGGCACCTACCAGCCCTGATCCCCCGGTTTGGCGGCGAGCGTTACGGTTCGCCGCGCAAGTTCACGCCAATGCCCTTGCTTTCTGAAAGCCGTGCCCAAATATCTGTTCTCTCACTTGCGACATTTTGCAGCGACATAAATAATTGTCTGAAAGGCACGGCTGTTAACCCGCCTTTTCTGTTAACCCTGTAGCAACGTAACTGGCCCTCAGTGACCCATAGGATTAGTTTGAATATCGAAACTCGCGAAATACAGTTAGAACCCGCGGACAATCGCCGGTTGCTCAGCCTGTGCGGTCCGTTTGACGATAACATTAAGCAACTTGAGCGTCGTCTGGGTATTGAGATTAACCGCCACGATAACGCGTTTAAGCTGTCAGGCCGCGCCCTCTGCGTTAACGCCGCCGCCGATATTTTGCGCGACCTGTATGTCGATACCGCGCCGGTACGCGGTAATAGCAGCGATATCGATCCGGAACAGATTCATCTGGCAATCAAAGAGAGCCGCGTGCTGGAACAAACGGCTGAGAGCGTGCCGGAGTTTGGCAAAGCGATCCATATCAAGACTAAACGTGGTGTGATTAAACCGCGTACGCCTAACCAGGCGCAGTACATCGCCAATATCCTCGATCACGATATCACCTTCGGCATTGGCCCGGCCGGTACCGGTAAAACCTATCTCGCGGTAGCGGCCGCGGTCGATGCACTGGAGCGCCAGGAAATTCGCCGTATTCTGTTGACGCGTCCGGCGGTGGAAGCCGGGGAAAAACTCGGCTTTCTGCCGGGGGATCTCAGCCAGAAAGTGGATCCTTATCTGCGCCCACTGTATGACGCGCTGTTTGAAATGCTCGGTTTTGAACGCGTGGAAAAACTGATGGAACGCAACGTGATTGAAGTTGCGCCACTGGCCTATATGCGCGGCCGTACGCTGAATGATGCCTTTATCATCCTTGATGAGAGCCAGAACACCACCATCGAACAGATGAAGATGTTCCTGACGCGTATTGGTTTTAATTCAAAAGCGGTGATCACCGGCGATGTGACGCAAATCGACCTGCCGCGCAACCTGAAATCCGGTCTGCGCCATGCTATTGAAGTGCTGTCCGGCGTTGAAGAACTGAGCTTTAACTTCTTCCATAGCGAAGATGTGGTGCGTCATCCGGTTGTCGCACGCATCGTGGTAGCCTATGAAGCCTGGGAAGCCGCCGACCAGAAACGCCGCGATCAGCTGGCGGAAGAGCGCAAGCGTGAAGCCCTTGCGGCACAAACTGCCCAGGAGCAGAAATGAGTGAAGTGATCCTTGACCTGCAAATTGCCAGCGCCTCTGCCGAAGGTTTACCGCAGGAGTCTGATTTTCAGCACTGGCTGGAAGCGGTTCTGCCGCAGTTTCAGCCAGAAAGCGAAGTGACGATCCGCATCGTTGATGAAGCGGAGAGCCACGAGCTGAATATGACCTACCGTGGGAAAGATAAACCGACCAATGTGCTGTCATTTCCCTTTGAAGCGCCACCCGGCATTGAGCTGTCGCTGCTTGGCGACCTGATCATCTGCCGTCAGGTGGTGGAACAGGAGGCGGTCGAGCAGCAGAAGACGCTGCTGGCGCACTGGGCGCATATGGTGATCCATGGCAGTCTGCATTTACTTGGCTATGATCACATTGAAGATGAAGAAGCCGAAGAGATGGAATCACTGGAAACCGAGATAATGCTTGCTCTTGGTTACCCCGATCCGTACATTTCGGAGAAAGAAGATTGATAATCGCAAACGGCAGCAGTCAGTCTGCTGCCGTTTTCTGCCGAACTACTCAGCTGTCAGCCCCCTGCTGACAGACCGATCCCAGCAAGAGAGACCTTAACTAAAACGCCATGAGCGACGACCATTCACAAAACAGCGACAGTCCCAGTAGTAAAAAGGGATTCTTTACCCTTATCCTGAATCAGCTTTTTCACGGCGAGCCCAAAAACCGTGATGATTTGCTGGAACTGATCCGCGACTCTGAACAGAATGAGCTGATTGACCCCGATACCCGTGACATGCTGGAAGGCGTGATGGATATTGCGGAGCAGCGCGTTCGCGACATTATGATCCCGCGCTCACAGATGGTGACGTTAAAACGTAACCAGACCCTGGAAGAGTGCCTGACGGTGATTATCGAATCCGCGCACTCGCGTTTTCCGGTGATCAGCGAAGACAAAGATCATATTGAAGGGATTCTGATGGCGAAAGATCTGCTGCCGTTTATGAGCAGTGGTTCCGAACCCTTCAGCATGGAAAAAGTTTTACGCCCTGCGGTGGTGGTGCCGGAAAGTAAGCGTGTTGATCGCATGCTGAAGGAGTTCCGCTCCAAGCGCTACCACATGGCGATTGTGATTGACGAATTTGGCGGCGTTTCCGGTCTGGTGACCATTGAAGACATTCTGGAACTGATTGTCGGCGAAATTGAAGATGAGTATGACGATGAAGAAGATCGCGATATCCGTCAGCTTAGCCGTCACACCTACACCATCCGCGCCCTGACGCCGATTGAAGATTTCAATGAAACCTTCGCCACCAGCTTCAGTGATGATGAGGTCGATACCATTGGCGGTCTGGTGATGCAGGGATTCGGCCATTTGCCGGCACGCGGTGAAAGTATCGAGATCGATGGTTATCAGTTCAAAGTGGCGATGGCCGACAGTCGGCGCATCATTCAGGTTCATGTCAGAATTCCGGAAAACTCGCCACAACCTACACTGGAAGAATAATTACTTTATGGCTATTGCCTCACTTTACCTGCGCCAGCGGGTTCGGCTGTTATTGGCGCTGATAACCGGTGCCTGTGGCACACTGGCTTTTTCACCTTATGATTTTTGGCCCGCCGCGCTGGTTTCACTGGCGGGTTTACTGGCTCTGACGCTCAACCGCAGCACCGCCCAGGCTAGCGCCATTGGTTTCGTCTGGGGAATGGGGCTGTTTGGCAGCGGCATCAACTGGGTATATGTCAGTATCGCCACCTTTGGCGGTATGCCGGGTCCGGTTAACGTCTTCCTGGTGGTGCTGCTGGCGGCGTATCTGTCGCTTTACACCATGCTGTTTAGCGGGTTACTGGCCCGATTCTTTCCGCGCACCTCATTGCTAAGGCTGGCGGTAGCGGCGCCGGTGCTGTGGCAGATTAGCGAATTTTTACGCGGCTGGGTGCTGACCGGCTTTCCGTGGTTGCAGTTTGGTTACAGCCAGATCAATGGTCCGCTAAAAGGGCTGGCGCCGATTCTGGGTGTCGAATCGATTACCTTTGTGCTGATGATCATTGCCGGTCTGGTAGTCTATGCCGCGGTTCAGCGCCGTCTGGCGCCGCTGGCTGGCGCCATTGCCCTGCTATTGCTGCCCTGGCCGTTGCGTCAGATCAGCTGGTTTCAGGCACTTCCTGAGCGTGCGGTTAACGTTGCGCTGGTGCAGGGCAATATTCCACAGTCAATGAAGTGGGATCCGGACGAGCTGCTGCGAACCTTAAATATCTATAGTCAGCTTTCGCGCCCGTTTATCGGCAAAGCGCCGATTATTATCTGGCCGGAATCCGCCATCCCCGATCTGGAACTCAATCAGCAGCCATTCCTGCGTTCGCTGGATAACGAACTGCGCACCGCCGGTAGCGGTCTGGTTACCGGTATTGTCGACTCACGTCTGCAGAACAATCGCTACCACGATTACAACTCGATCATCGTCCTCGGCGGCAACCAGCCTTATGATTATCGCAGTAGCAATCGCTACCAGAAAAACCATCTGGTGCCGTTTGGTGAATTTGTGCCGCTGGAGAGTTTACTGCGTCCGCTGGCGCCGTTCTTCGATCTACCGATGTCCTCCTTTAGCCGTGGCGATTATATCCAGCCGCAGCTGCAGGTGACGGGTTATAACCTGACCGCCGCCATTTGTTATGAGATTGTGCTGGGCCAGCAGGTGCGCGATAATTTCCGTCCGGATACCAATTTCCTGCTGACCATCTCCAATGATGCGTGGTTTGGTCACTCGATCGGGCCATGGCAGCATTTCCAGATGGCGCGCATGCGTGCGCTGGAACTGGGTCGCCCGCTGTTGCGCAGCACTAATAATGGCGTAACCGCCGTGATTAGCGCCGACGGCGAAGTGCAGAAGCTGATTCCGCAATTTACCCGTGAGGTGCTGGACGCCCGGGTCACCCCAACCAGCGGTTTAACCCCGTATGCGCGTTTTGGCAACTGGCCAGTATGGATGGTGACCGCGCTCTTTGGTTTTACCGCCCTGGTGCTGGGTTTAGGTAAAAGACGGTAATTTCACAGCAGTTCCTGCTGCAGGGGAGCCATTTATGGCTCCCGTCCCGAAGGCGGCAGCAGTGCAAGCCATTGATACGGGCGGCATAAATGCCGCCCCTACAGAAGAATATCTGCCCCCCTGATGTAGGGGAGCCATTTATGGCTCCCGTGCTGATGGCAACCGCCGCGCAAATCATTGGTACGCGCGAATATCTGCCCCCCTGCCGTAGGGGAGCCATTAATGGCTCCCGTCCCGAAGGCGGCAGCAGTACAAGCCATTGATACGGGCGGCATAAATGCCGCCCCTACAGAAGAATATCTGCCCCCCCCCCTGCTCCAGGGGAGCCATTTATGGCTCCCGTCCCGAAGGCGGCAGCAGTACAAGCCATTGATACGCGCGAATATCTGCCCCCCTGCCGTAGGGGAGCCATTAATGGCTCCCGTCCCGAAGGTGGCTGCAGTGCAAATCATTGATACGGGTGGCATAAATGCCGCCCCTACAGAAGAATATCTGCCCCCCTGATGTAGGGGAGCCATTTATGGCTCCCGTGCTGATGGCAACCGCCGCGCAAATCATTGGTACGCGCGAATATCTGCCCCCCTGCCGTAGGGGAGCCATTAATGGCTCCCGTCCCGAAGGCGGTAGCAGTACAAGCCATTGATACGGGCGGCATAAATGCCGCCCCTACAGAAGAATATCTGCCCCCCCCCTGCTCCAGGGGAGCCATTTATGGCTCCCGTCCCGATGGCGACCGCAGTGCAAACCATTGATACGGGCTGCATAAATGCCGCCCCTACAGAAGAATATCGGCCCCCCTGCGGCAGGGGAGCCATTTATGGCTCGCTGTTTAATCCTCCCTTTACACGCGCCGGTAACGTTTTGGCATGATGTTTGCAAAATATTCCAGTGGAATTGCTGCAGATAAGCTGGTGTAACAAGACGAAAAACTGGCTTGCACCAATAAGGCTCATGAGACGCCCCGCGGCGGAGCATTGCCCAAATAATTGCCTCCGATTGGTGCGCGCAAGCTCGCAAAAAAGAAACTTTTTTGTTTCATGACGTTAACATTCAGCTATTTTAATAACTAAACAGAGCAACTTCAGCTTAAGTAGCGGAAAAAAAACAGCAGCAAATACACACAACATCATCATCGGCGCGGTTTTATATTGGCGCCAAAACGACAAAGGAGTTGGAACATGAAATTACGGAAACTGGGGCTTTGCCTTGCATTAGCTGGATTAGCCTCCGGTATCGCTCATGCAGAAGATCCAAAAACCCCCTTAACGACCCTCGAGAAAATCAGTAAAGATGGCGTTATCGTGGTCGGGCATCGCGAATCATCTGTTCCTTTCTCGTATTACGACAATCAGCAAAAAGTAGTGGGTTACTCGCAGGATTATTCCAACGCGATTGTTGATGCAGTGAAGAAAAAACTGAACAAACCTGACCTGCAGGTTAAATTACTGCCAATCACTTCGCAGAACCGTATCCCGCTGCTGCAAAACGGCACCTTCGATTTTGAGTGCGGTTCCACCACCAACAATCTGGAACGCCAGAAACAAGCGGCCTTCTCCGACAGCATCTTCGTCGTCGGCACCCGCCTGCTGGTGAAAAAAGGCGGCGCAATTAAAGACTTCGCCGATCTGAAAGGCAAAGCGGTAGTCGTGACCTCTGGTACCACTTCTGAAATTCTGCTGAATAAGCTGAATGAAGAACACAAAATGGAAATGCGCATTATCAGCGCCAAAGATCACGGTGACTCCTTCCGTACGCTGGAAACCGGTCGTGCCGTGGCCTTTATGATGGATGACGCCCTGCTGGCCGGCGAGCGCGCCAAAGCGAAGAAACCGGCAGACTGGGATATTGTCGGCACGCCACAGTCCCATGAAGCCTACGGCTGTATGCTGCGTAAAGACGATCCTGAGTTTAAAAAGCTGATGGACGACACCATTGCCCAGGCACAGACCTCCGGTGAAGCCAGCAAATGGTTTGATAAATGGTTTAAACAGCCTATTCCGCCAAAAAACATGAAAATCGACTTCGATCTTTCGGCAGATATGAAAGCACTGTTCAAAGCACCTAACGATAAAGCACTGAACTAATAATGACAAAAAGGGCAGCTGGCCTGCCCTCTTGATTGCTGATTACCGGCCCGGACAGACAATACAGGCCCACGGCACACCCGATTATCGCCTCAGCGCGACAGCCGGAGCAACTGATGGGTAACAAATGCAGCATGGTCGTTCCCCAGGCTGCATTTTCGGGGGCCACTCACCAATCTTCAGGGTAGCTTCGCTACCCTTTTTTTACCGGAGTTATTTATGTCTATTGATTGGAACTGGGGGATTTTTCTCGAGTCCGCCCCCTTCGGCAATACCACCTATCTGGGCTGGTTATGGTCAGGCTTCCAGGTCACTATTGCGGTTTCCGTCAGCGCATGGATTATCGCCTTCTTTGTCGGCTCACTATTTGGCATTCTGCGTACCGTTCCTAATCGCCTGCTCTCCACGCTTGGCACCTGCTACGTTGAATTATTCCGTAATATCCCGCTGATCGTGCAGTTCTTTTTCTGGTACCTGGTGGCGCCGGAGCTGGCTGGCGAAAATCTCGGCATGTGGTTTAAATCCGAACTGGATCCCAATATTCAGTTCTTTATCTCCTCGGTAATTTGTCTTGGCCTGTTTACCGCGGCACGCGTCTGTGAACAGGTTCGGGCGGCAATCCAGTCGCTGCCGGGCGGGCAGCGCAATGCCGGCCTGGCAATGGGGCTGACGCTGCCGCAAACCTATCGTTATGTGCTGCTGCCCAATGCCTACCGGGTGATTGTCCCGCCGATGACCTCAGAAATGCTGAACCTGGTCAAAAACTCCGCTATCGCCTCCACTATCGGTCTGGTGGATATGGCCGCCCAGGCCGGTAAGCTGCTGGATTACTCCGCGCATGCCTATGAGTCCTTCACCGCCATTACCCTGGCGTATGTCGGCATCAATCTGGTGATTATGCTCATTATGGGGCTGGTCGAGCGCCGGGTTCGCGTACCAGGCCATATGGGGAGTAAATAATGTACGAGTTTGACTGGAGTTCAATTATTCCCAGCCTGCCCTATCTGCTTAACGGGCTGGTTATCACCCTAAAGATCACCCTCACGGCAATTGTGTTTGGCATTATCTGGGGAACCTTGCTGGCGGTAATGCGCCTGTCGACCTTTAAACCGGTTAGCTGGTTTGCCCGTCTGTACGTCAACCTGTTTCGTTCCGTGCCGCTGGTGATGGTGCTGCTGTGGTTCTATCTGGTGGTGCCGAGTTTCCTGCAAAAGGTACTGGGACTATCACCGAAAACCGATATTCGTCTGATCTCCGCGATGGTCGCTTTCGCGCTATTTGAAGCCGCCTACTATTCCGAAATTATCCGCGCCGGCATCCTCAGCGTGGCGCGCGGTCAGTCGAATGCAGCGCTGGCGCTGGGGATGACCCACTGGCAGTCAATGCAATTGATTATTCTGCCGCAGGCGTTTCGCGCCATGGTGCCGTTGTTGCTGACTCAGGGCATTGTGCTGTTTCAGGATACCTCACTGGTGTATGTACTTAGCCTCGCGGACTTCTTCCGTACCGCATCCTCGATTGGCGAGCGCGATGGCACCCAGGTAGAGATGATTCTGTTTGCTGGTTTGGTCTACTTTGTTATCAGTATTTCCGCGTCAATGCTGGTCAGCTATTTAAAGAAAAGGACAGTTTAAATGATTACCCTGAAAAATATTTCCAAGTGGTATGGTCACTTTCAGGTGCTGACCGACTGCTCAACCGAAGTGAAAAAAGGTGAAGTGGTGGTGGTATGCGGCCCTTCTGGCTCAGGGAAATCGACGCTGATCAAAACCGTGAACGGCCTGGAGCCTATTCAGCAGGGCAGCATCGAAGTGAACGGCATTCAGGTTAATGATAAGAAAACCAATCTGGCGCAGTTGCGTTCCAAAGTCGGCATGGTATTTCAGCACTTTGAGCTGTTTCCCCATCTGTCGATTGTGGAAAACCTGACGCTGGCGCAGGTTAAAGTGCTGAAGCGCGATAAAGAAGAAGCACGGCAGAAAGGGCTGAAATTGCTGGAACGCGTGGGTTTAGCCGCCCATGCCAATAAGCATCCCGGTCAGCTCTCGGGTGGCCAGCAGCAGCGTGTGGCGATCGCCCGCGCACTCTGCATGGACCCGGTGGCCATGCTGTTCGATGAGCCTACTTCCGCCCTTGACCCGGAGATGATCAACGAAGTGCTGGACGTAATGGTTGAACTGGCCAATGAAGGCATGACCATGATGGTGGTAACCCATGAAATGGGCTTTGCACGTAAAGTGGCAAACCGCGTGATCTTTATGGATGAAGGGAAAATTGTTGAAGACCGTCCGAAAGATGACTTCTTTAACCACCCGGAATCGGAACGCGCAAAAGACTTCCTCGCCAAAATCCTGCACTAACGGCGGCGGGCGGCATGATGCCGCCCCCCCAGGCTGGGTTAATTTATGGCGCGAACGGCTGGCGCTGGAACTGGTCATGACCACACTGCGGGCAACGCGTCAGGGTTTCCGGGGTATAAATGGCGCGGGTAAACTGACACTTTTCGCACACCAGATTGCCTAACCCCACGACCTCGCCACTCTGATAGACACCATGGTGATTCAGATCCTGAAACACCTCACGCCACTCGAGCTGACTTTTATCAGTAATATCCGCCAGTTCTTTCCATACGCTTTCGCGGATAACGCGCATAAAAACACTGTCGTTCAGATCTGCTTCATTCTCACTGTAGCTACGGGCAAACTCCTCCAGATCGCGCCGGACCGCACGCAACACCTCATCCGCTTCGTTACGTGTCAACTCACCCGTGGCCTGCAATCGCTGACGCGCATGATCCACCAACGCATCAATATCACGATCGCCACGATTTAGCCGCTCGGTTAACGATGTCACTAATTCACGATAATACTGAGCAAGCTTGTTCATTTTTTCTCCTTTGCCATCCTGAAAGACAATCCTGTTTAATTCTAGCGCTTATCAGGAGGTTGCCGTGTCAGGCGGCCCACAATAGTGGAATTCTGCAAGCGGGATTCCGGCTTACAGAGAAAAGCGCCTCGCCAGGACGCTAACTATTGTTGCTGCGAAGGCTTATCAGCTATGCTATGCGGATCTGATGTCTATTAATCTAAATAGTAAATTAGTTAATAATTGAGCTATTCACAAAGGACCACTGGCAGCCATGCAAGAGCAATACCGCCCGGAAGAGATAGAATCCCACGTTCAGCTTCACTGGCAAGAGAAGCAGACTTTCAAAGTGACTGAAGAGGAAGGCAAAGAGAAGTACTACTGCCTCTCTATGCTGCCCTATCCTTCTGGTCGCCTACATATGGGCCACGTTCGTAACTACACCATTGGCGATGTCATCGCCCGCTACCAGCGTATGCTGGGTAAGAACGTGCTGCAGCCGATTGGCTGGGATGCATTTGGCCTGCCAGCAGAAGGTGCGGCGGTAAAAAACAATACCGCACCGGCGCCATGGACCTACGACAACATCGAATATATGAAGAACCAGCTGAAGCTGCTGGGTTTTGGCTATGACTGGAGCCGCGAACTGGCCACCTGTCAGCCAGAGTATTATCGCTGGGAACAGTGGTTCTTCACCAAACTGTATGAAAAAGGCCTGGTTTATAAAAAAACCTCGGCGGTTAACTGGTGCCCGCAGGATCAGACGGTACTGGCTAACGAGCAGGTTATCGACGGCTGCTGCTGGCGCTGCGATACCAAAGTGGAACGCAAAGAGATCCCGCAGTGGTTTGTAAAAATCACCGACTACGCAGAAGAGCTGCTGAATGACCTCGATAAGCTGGAAGACTGGCCGGAGCAGGTCAAAACCATGCAGCGTAACTGGATCGGCCGTTCTGAAGGGGTGGAAATCACTTTTGATGTGGTCGACAGCGAACAGAAGCTGACGGTCTATACCACGCGTCCGGACACCTTTATCGGCGCCACCTATCTGGCGGTGGCGGCGGGACATCCGCTGGCGGCGCAGGCGGCGGCATCCAATCCGGCGCTGGCGGACTTTATTGCGGAATGCCGTAATACTAAAGTCGCGGAAGCCGAAATGGCGACCATGGAGAAAAAAGGCATGGCCACCGGTCTGTTTGCGGTTCACCCGCTGACCGGCGAGCAGGTGCCGGTATGGGCGGCTAACTTTGTGCTGATGGAATACGGCACCGGCGCGGTAATGGCGGTTCCGGCGCACGATCAGCGCGACTGGGAATTTGCCAGCAAATACCAACTGGCGATCAAGCCGGTGATCCTCAATCTGGACGGCAGCGAGCCGGATATCAGCGCCGGGGCGATGACCGACAAAGGCACGCTGTTTAATTCCGGCGAGTTTAGCGGCCTGTCGCACGAAGAAGGTTTTAACGCCATTGCCAGCCAGCTGGCGGCGAAAGGCGTTGGCGAGCGCAAAGTGAACTACCGCCTGCGCGACTGGGGGGTTTCCCGTCAGCGTTACTGGGGCGCGCCAATTCCGATGGTGACGCTGGAAGACGGCACCGTCATGCCAACGCCGGAAGATCAGCTGCCGGTGATCCTGCCGGAAGATGTGGTGATGGACGGAATTACCAGCCCGATTAAAGCCGACCCTGAGTGGGCGAAAACCACCGTTAACGGCCAGCCGGCACTGCGCGAAACCGATACCTTTGACACCTTTATGGAGTCATCCTGGTACTACGCGCGCTATACCTGCCCGGATTACGATAAAGGCATGCTCGACCCGGCGGCGGCGAACTACTGGCTGCCGGTCGATCAGTATGTCGGCGGCATTGAACACGCCATCATGCACCTGATGTACTTCCGCTTCTATCACAAGCTGCTGCGCGATGCCGGTCTGGTTAATTCTGATGAGCCGGCAAAACGCCTGCTGTGTCAGGGCATGGTTCTGGCAGACGCTTTCTACTATCTCGGCGCCAGCGGCGAGCGTAACTGGGTTTCACCGGTTGATGTCAGCGTTGAGCGTGATGAGAAAGGCCGTATTGTCAAAGCTTCGGATGCCGAAGGTCACGAGCTGGTGTACGCCGGTATGAGCAAGATGTCGAAGTCGAAGAACAACGGCATCGACCCGCAGGTGATGGTGGAACGTTACGGCGCCGATACCGTGCGTCTGTTTATGATGTTTGCTTCCCCGGCGGATATGACGCTGGAGTGGCAGGAATCCGGAGTGGAAGGAGCAAACCGCTTCCTGAAACGCGTCTGGAAACTGGTGTTCGATCATACTGATAAAGGCGCCACTGCGGCACTGGATATCGCCAGCCTGTCTGACGATCAGAAAGCGCTGCGTCGCGATCTGCACAAAACCATTGCCAAAGTGTCTGATGATATCGGTCGCCGTCAGACCTTTAATACCGCGATTGCGGCTATTATGGAGCTGATGAACAAACTGGCTCGCGCCCCACAAGAGAGCCAACAGGATCGCGCGCTGATGCAGGAAGCGCTGCTGGCCGTGGTACGTATGCTCTATCCGTTTACCCCGCACGCCAGCTTCAGCCTGTGGCAGGCGCTGGGTGGTGAGCAGGACGTGGATAACGCGCCGTGGCCACAGGCGGATGACGCCGCGATGGTAGAGGATTCTCTGCTGGTAGTGGTACAGGTTAACGGCAAAGTGCGCGGCAGAATTACAGTTCCGGCGGATGCCTCGCAGGAACAGGTACAGGCACGCGCTGCGCAGGAGCATCTGGTGGCGAAATATCTCGACGGCGTGACCATTCGTAAAGTGATTTACGTCCCGGGCAAACTGCTTAACCTGGTCGTAGGTTAAGTTCAGGAGGAACTGTGCGACATCCGATTTTGACTCTGTTATTAGGCTTTGCGGTGCTGGTCACCGCAGGTTGTGGTTTTCATCTGCGCGGCACCACTCAGGTGCCAGATGAAATGAAAACGCTGATCCTCGACAGTAACGATCCTTACGGTCCGCTGACGCGCACCGTGCGTGAACAGTTACGTCTCAACAATGTCTCTATCATTGATAATCCGGGGCTGCGTACCGACCTTCCGTCACTGCGTCTTCAGGGTGAAAGCAATGGCCGTGATACTGCGTCAATTTTCCTGAATGGTAAAACTGCCGAATACTCAATGATGATGACGGTACGTGCACAGGTGCTGATACCCAATAAAGGCATCTACCCAATCAGCGCGACTGTCTATCGTTCGTTCTTCGATAACCCACAGGCGGCGCTGGCGAAAGATTCCGAACAGGATATTATTCGTCAGGAAATGCGTGAAAAGGCCGCTGAGCAGCTGGTACGTAAGCTGTTAAGCGTGCATGTCGCGCAGGCAAACCTCGATGCCACCGCTACCGATGCAGACAATGCGACGCCTGCGGTTAGCGGTACTGAACCGGTTGATCTGCCGACATCAGGTCGCGCTACCGTCCAATGATCAGGATCTATCCTGAGCAACTCAGCGCGCAGCTTCGTGAGGGGCTGCGCGCCTGTTATCTGCTCTGCGGCAATGAACCGCTGTTACTGCAGGAAAGTCAGGACGCAATTCGTGCGGCAGCGCAGCAACAACAGTTCAGCGAACACTTCAGCGTTACCCTCGATGCCAGTACCGACTGGGATACTATTTTCACCACCTGTCAGGCTCTCAGCCTGTTTGCCAGCCGTCAGACGCTGCTGCTGATGTTACCGGAAAATGGTCCCAATGCGGCAATGGCTGAACAACTGGTTAAACTCTCCACGCTACTGCACAGCGATATTCTGCTGATGCTGCGTTGCAATAAGCTGACCAAAGCGCAGGAAAACAGCGCCTGGTTTAAAGCCTTAAGCAGCAATGCGGTACTGGTTCCCTGTGCGACGCCGGAGCAGGCGCAGTTGCCGCGCTGGGTGGCGAATCGGGCGAAAACCATGAAGCTGGCGCTGGATGATGCCGCGAATCAGCTGCTCTGCTACTGCTATGAAGGCAATTTACTGGCGCTGTCGCAGGCGCTGGAACGCCTGTCGCTGCTGTGGCCGGATGGCAAACTGACCCTGCCGCGCGTCGAACAGGCGGTCAATGATGCTGCGCATTTCACGCCGTTTCACTGGGTTGATGCGTTGCTGGCCGGCAAAAGTAAACGTGCGCTGCATATTTTGCGTCAGATGCAGGCGGAAGACAGCGAGCCGGTGATCATGATCCGCACTTTGCAGCGCGATCTGCTGTTGCTGCTTACCCTGCAACGCCAGCTGAGCAGCGCCCCGTTACGGACGCTGTTTGACCAGCATCGCGTCTGGCAAAATCGCCGCCCGCTGTTTAGCGATGCGCTGCAGCGCATTGATGCCCGCCAGCTGTTACAGGCGATTCGTCTGCTCACGCGGATCGAAATGACCCTGAAGCAGGATTATGGGCAGTCGTTATGGGCAGAACTGGAAACGCTGTCACTGCTACTCTGTAATAAATCGTTTCCTGAGAGTTTCTGTGATGTCTGAAATACCTGCGCTGCATGCTCTGTTTGGCGGCACTTTTGATCCTATCCATTATGGCCATCTGCGTCCGGTGGAAGCGCTGGCGCGTCAGGTTGGCCTGCAACAGGTCACCCTGTTGCCGAACAATCTGCCGCCGCATCGTCCACAGCCCGCCGCCTCTGCGGCGCAGCGGGTGGCGATGGTTAAACTGGCGATTGCCGATCGGCCGTTATTTCGTCTCGATGAACGAGAACTGCAACGCGCCACCCCTTCCTGGACAGTAGAAACCCTCGCAGAGCTGCGCCTGGAGCGAGGCGACCGCCAGCCGCTGGCGTTTATCATCGGCCAGGATTCACTGCTCAGCCTGCATACATGGCATCGCTGGCAGGATTTACTGTCGCTGTGCCATTTGCTGGTATGTCAGCGCCCGGGCTATGCGACAAAGATGGAAAGTGCCGAACTGCAGCAGTGGCTCGACGCCCACCTCACCGATGACACCACGCTACTGCATCGCCAGCCCGCCGGCCTGATCTTCCTCGCCGATACCCCGCTGGTGCCCGTTTCGGCAACCGAGATCCGTCAGCGCCGTCGGCGCGGTGAATCTCTTGATGACCTGTTGCCGCCGGCAGTAACCGCCTTTATCGATCGCGAAGGGTTATACTCTGAGTGACCGGGTCATGCTATACTGCGCCGCTAATTTTCAGGGCTGTGGCCCGTAGATAAATCCTGTAACGGTTATCTGCGCCGGTTCAGGCGTAAGTATGAGATAACCTGTGACACTCAACTACCCGAGGGGGAACCTTTTGCAAGGTAAAGCACTCCAAGACTTCGTTATTGATAAGATTGATGATCTTAAAGGTCAGGATATCATTTCCCTGAATGTTCAGGGCAAGTCCAGCATCACCGACTGCATGATTATCTGCACCGGCACCTCTACCCGTCATGTGATGTCTATTGCAGATCATGTGGTTCAGGAGTCGCGCGCGGCCGGCATGATCCCACTAGGCGTTGAAGGCCAGACCGTCGCCGACTGGGTGGTAGTCGATCTCGGTGAAGTTATTGTCCATGTGATGCAGGAAGAGAGCCGTCGCCTGTACGAGCTGGAAAAACTCTGGGGTTAATGCGTGAAGCTGCAGCTTGTTGCCACCGGCACCAAAATGCCCGATTGGGTTCAGACCGGCTTTATGGAATACTTGCGCCGTTTTCCCAAAGATATGCCGCTGGAACTGACGGAAATCCCGGCCGGTAAGCGTGGCAAAAACGCCGACATTAAACGCATCCTCGAAAAAGAGGGAGAGGCGATGCTGGCTGCCGTCGGGAAAGGCAACCGCATTGTCACCCTGGATATACCGGGTCATCCGTGGGAAACCCCACAGCTGGCCGGTCAGCTTGAACGCTGGAAGCAAGACGGAAGAGATGTCAGCCTGTTAATCGGTGGCCCGGAGGGGCTATCGCCTGCCTGCAAAGCAGCCGCAGAGCAGAGCTGGTCACTCTCGGCGCTGACCCTGCCCCATCCGCTGGTTCGCGTATTGGTTGCTGAGAGTCTGTATCGCGCATGGAGTATTACTGCGAATCATCCTTATCATCGTGAATGACCGTCATAATTCAAGTTGCAGCTACGCTGGTTAGCCGCCCTGCTGCAACCCGAATTACTCAGGTTATTGTATTAACAGGGTATCAATAAGCAGCGGATGAAATTACAACGCAACTCTTTTCGTGACTACTCGGCCGAACAATCGCTGTTTGTACGGCGCGCGCTGGTCGCCTTTGTTGGCATTCTGATTCTCTCCAGCATTCTGGTGGTCAATCTGTATCACCTGCAGATCCTGCGTTTTGAAGATTACAGCACCCGCTCGAACCAAAACCGTATCAAACTGGTTCCGGTCGCTCCCAGCCGCGGCATTATTTACGATCGTAACGGCATTCCGCTGGCGCTGAATCGCACCATCTATCAAATTGAGCTGATGCCGGAAAAAATCGAGAACCTGAACCAGACGCTACAGGATCTGCGTCCGGTGGTGGATCTTACCGATGACGATATTGACGCCTTTGAAAAAGAGCGCAAACGCTCGCGGCGCTTTACATCGATTGCGGTGAAAACCGGCTTAAATGATGTGCAGGTGGCGCGCTTTGCCGTCAACCAGTACCGCTTTCCCGGCGTTGAAGTGAAAGGCTACCAGCGTCGTTACTATCCTTATGGCTCCGCTCTGACGCATGTCATCGGCTATGTCTCCAAAATCAACGACCGCGATGTCGATCGTCTGGATAAAGAGGGTAAATGGCCGAACTATGCGGCAACCCACGATATCGGCAAGCTGGGCGTTGAACGCTATTACGAAGATGTGCTGCACGGTAAAACCGGCTACGAAGAGGTGGAAGTTAACAACCGTGGCCGGGTGATCCGCCAGCTGCATGAGCAGTCGCCACAGGCCGGGCGCGATATTACGCTAACCATTGATCTGCGCCTGCAACAGTATATCGAAACTCTGCTGGCGGGGAGCCGTGCCGCGGTAGTGGTCAGCGATCCGCGTACCGGCGAGCTGCTGGCGCTGGTTTCGATGCCGAGCTACGACCCTAACCTGTTTGTTGATGGTATCTCCAGTAGCGACTACAACCGGTTGCTGCATGATGAAAATCGCCCGTTAATCAATCGAACCACCCAGGGGACTTACCCACCGGCATCAACGGTAAAACCGTATGTGGCGGTTTCGGCTCTGAGCGCCGGCGTGATTAACCGCAATACCAGCTTGTTTGATCCCGGCTGGTGGCAGTTACCCGGTTCGGAAAAGCGCTATCGCGACTGGAAGCACTGGGGTCATGGTCGTCTGAACGTCACCAAAGCACTGGAAGAGTCCGCCGATACCTTCTTCTATCAGGTGGCTTACGATATGGGTATCGATCGCCTCGCCGAATGGATGAGCAAATTTGGCTACGGTCAGCTGACCGGCGTCGATCTGTCGGAAGAGTATGCCGGTATTATGCCGACCCGCGACTGGAAACTGAAACGCATTAAAAAGCCGTGGTATCAGGGTGATACCATTCCGGTGGGGATCGGTCAGGGCTACTGGACCGCCACGCCGCTGCAAATGAACAAAGCGATGATGACGCTGATTAATGACGGCATTGTCAAGGTGCCGCATCTGTTGCGCGCCACGCGCGAAAACAATGTGCAGGTGCCGTACCGCCAGCCGAACGAGCCGCCGATTGGCGATATTCACTCCGGCTACTGGGAAATTGCCAAAGATGGCATGTACGGTGTGGCTAACCGGCCAAACGGCACCGCGCATAAGAGTTTTGCCGATGCGCCGTATAAAATTGCCGCCAAATCGGGTACCGCGCAGGTATACGGCCTGAAAGAGAATGAAACCTATAATGCGCACAGAATTGCCGAGCGTTTGCGTGACCACAAATTAATGACCGCCTTTGCCCCTTATGATAAGCCGCGCGTGGCGGTCACCATGATCCTTGAAAACGGCGGTGCCGGTCCGGCGGTGGGTACCATTATGCGTCAGATCCTCGACCACATTATGCTGGGCGATAACAATACCAATCTGCCTGATGCGCCACCGGTGCCATCAGGTTATGAGGGTGAATAATCATGTCAATGAACGATAGCCCGCAAAACAGAACCATCTGGACTAAAATCCATATCGACCCGATTTTCATGGTGATTATTACCGGTTTGCTGGTCTACAGCGCATTAGTGATCTGGAGCGCCAGCGGTCAGGATCCGGGCATGATGGAGCGTAAACTGGGGCAGATCGTGATGGGGCTGGTGGTGATGATCGTGCTGGCGCAGGTGCCGCCGCGCATTTACGAAGGCTGGGCGCCCTACCTGTATATTATCTGCGTGGTGCTGCTGATTGCCGTTGACGCTTTCGGTCAGATCAGTAAAGGCGCGCAGCGCTGGCTCGATCTGGGGGTGGTGCGTTTCCAGCCGTCGGAGATCGCCAAAATCGCCGTACCGCTGATGGTGGCGCGCTTTATTAACCGCGATGTGTGCCCGCCATCACTGAAAAATACCGGTATCGCCCTGATTCTGATCTTTGTGCCGACCCTGCTGGTGGCGGCGCAACCCGATCTCGGCACGGCGATTCTGGTGGCGACTTCCGGTCTGTTTGTGCTGTTCCTGTCGGGGATGAGCTGGAAGCTGATTGGGGTAGCGGTGCTATTAATCGCCGGTTTTATCCCGATCCTGTGGTTCTTCCTGATGCATGACTATCAGCGTGACCGCGTCATGATGCTGCTGGATCCGGAGAGCGATCCGCTGGGCGCTGGTTATCATATTATTCAGTCGAAGATCGCCATTGGTTCCGGCGGCCTGCGCGGCAAAGGCTGGCTGCACGGCACCCAGTCGCAACTGGAATTTCTCCCCGAACGCCATACCGACTTTATTTTCGCCGTACTGGCGGAGGAGCTGGGTCTGGTCGGGGTGTTGATCCTGCTGGCGCTCTACCTGCTGCTGATTATGCGTGGGCTGATGATTGCCGCGCGGGCGCAAACCACCTTTGGCCGCGTGATGGCCGGTGGGCTGATGCTGATTCTGTTTGTCTATGTTTTTGTTAACATTGGTATGGTTAGTGGTATCTTACCGGTAGTTGGCGTACCCTTGCCGCTGGTCAGCTACGGTGGCTCCGCCTTGATTGTTCTTATGGCCGGATTTGGCATCGTGATGTCGATCCATACTCATCGAAAAATGTTGTCAAAAAGCGTTTAAGAGGCTTCACATGCGTAAGGATTGGCTTTGGATTGGCGCGGCATCGCTGCTACTGGTAGCCTGTACCACCACGGAACAGCAGCCAACCGCGCCGCCGCAACCGGCTTATAATGGCCCGGTGGTTGAAATTGGCGGTGTCGAACCGCGCTATGAACCGATTAATCCGCGTGCTAATCAGGATTACAGCGTCAACGGCAAAAGCTACCGTATCGTAAAAGATCCGTCGAACTTCAGTCAGATCGGGCTGGCGGCCTGGTATGGCGATGAAACTAACGGTAATCAGACGGCGATCGGTGAAACCTTTGACCCTAATGCCCTGACTGCCGCCCATCCGACTCTGCCGCTGCCGAGTTATGTGCGCGTCACCAATATGGCCAATGGTCGTCAGATTGTCGTGCGTGTCAACGATCGCGGCCCCTATACGCCGGGTCGCATTATCGATCTGTCGCGGGCGGCGGGCGATCGTCTGAATATGTCCAATAACACCAAAGTGCGCATCGATTATATTCAGGTGGCGCCGGATGGCTCTCTTTCCGGACCGGGCACCATCGGCACCCGCGTGGCGAAACAGAGCTACGCCCTGCCTTCGCGTCCGGATCTGGCCGGCGGCATGACGGTGATGGGCGGTGCTTCCGCCATGGCCGCCAGCACCCCGCAACCGGTGACGCAGAGTAACGATAATATCCGTCCGGTAGATAACCAGACGCTGCGTAGCGATGACAATATCGGGGCGCCGGTCAGTAACGGCGGATTCCTCGGCGCGCCGACGCCGTTGCGCTCAGGGGTGCTGGAAAGCAGTGAGCCGCAGCCGGTCGCCGCGCCCGCCAGCCACGCCGCCGTGGTCAGCGCGCCGGTTGCCGCCGCCCCGGCGGCAAGCTCCGGCGCGCGCGCTATTTCAGGCTCAGGCTATGTGGTGCAGGTGGGCGCGCTGAGCGATGGCGCCCGCGCGCAGCAATGGATGCAGTCCCTGCGCCAGCGTTTTGGCGTACCCGGTAATGTCGCCGCCAGCGGTAATGTTTATCGTGTACAGTTAGGCCCATTCAGCGATCGTCAACAGGCGGCGGCACTACAGCAACGCCTGTCCACGGAAGCTCAGCAACAATCATTTATTACTGTCGCACCAGGCGGAATGTAAGCGCTGCAGGCGACCGCGGCCCCTTGTTAACAGACGGGTAATGTAACGTCTGTTAACAAGTGAGGCGGAAAGTCGGGTGCCTGTAAAATATGCATTTGCTATAGTGAGTCACTTTTTTAACTTAACTCCACGGATGTTGTTGTCCCAAACATGAACACTCAGACACCTTCTCGTTTTCTCAAACGCCTGACAGTGGGTTCACTGATCGCACTCAGCATCACCACCTTCGCCCATGCCGAAGATGTTAATCTGAAAACCATGATTCCCGGCGTACCGGACATTGATGCCGAAGCCTATGTGCTGATCGACTACAACTCAGGTAAGGTGCTGGCGGAAAAAAATGCTGACACTCGTCGCGACCCGGCCAGTCTGACCAAAATGATGACCAGTTATGTTATCGGTCAGGCGGTAAGGGCGGGCAAAATTCACCAGGAAGATATGGTGACTGTGGGTCAGGATGCCTGGGCAACCGGCAATCCGGCGTTCAGAGGTTCCTCACTGATGTTCCTGAAGCCAGGCGACCGTGTACCGGTTTCCCAGCTGACGCGCGGTATTGTGCTGCAGTCAGGTAACGACGCCTGCGTGGCGATGGCCGATTATGTCGCTGGCAGCCAGGACGCCTTTGTTGGCCTGATGAACAACTACGTTAAAGCACTGGGCCTGCAGAATAGCCACTTCCAGACCGTTCACGGTCTCGATGCCGAAGGCCAGTACAGCTCAGCCCGTGATATGGCGCTGATTGGTCAGGCGCTGATCCGTGATGTGCCGGAAGAGTACGCGGTTTATAAAGAGAAAGAGTTCACCTTTAACAATATTCGCCAGATGAACCGTAACGGCCTGCTGTGGGACACCAGCCTGAACGTTGATGGTATCAAAACCGGTCATACCGATGCGGCAGGTTACAACCTGGTCGCCTCGGCCACCGAAGGTCAGATGCGTTTAATCTCTGCGGTAATGGGCGGCCGTACCTACAAAGGTCGCGAAACCGAGAGCAAGAAACTGCTGACCTGGGGCTTCCGCTTCTTTGAAACGGTCGCGCCGCTGAAAGCCGGGAAAGAATTTGCTTCTGAGCCGGTGTGGTTTGGCGATAGCGATCGCGTCCAGCTGGGCGTAGAGAAAGACGCCTTCCTGACGATCCCTCGTGGCCGGATGAAAGATCTTAAAGCCAGCTATGTGCTGACCAATACCGAACTGCACGCGCCGCTGCAGAAAAACCAGGTTGTCGGCAGCATTAACTTCCAGCTGGATGGTAAAACCATCGACCAGCGTCCGCTGGTGGTGCTGAACGAAGTGCAGGAAGGTAACTTCTTTGGCCGTATCATCGATTACATCAAGCTGATGTTCCACCACTGGTTCGGTTAATCTGGTTATTTTTTATGCGGACTTGATAATTATCGCCAGAAACCCCATATAATAAGCATCAGTAAACTCCCGCTGCGGCGGGAGTCCTCGTTTTAGCGCACCGGAGCATTTATGAAAACCAACCTGAAAGAACTACTTGAATTTCCCTGCACCTTTCCCTTTAAAGTAATGGGACTGGCACAGGCAGAGCTGGTTGATCAAGTGGTGGAAGTGGTGCAACGTCATGCACCAGGTGATTACACGCCGGAAGTTAAACCGAGCAGTAAAGGAAACTACCACTCGGTCTCCATTACCATCACCGCGACCCATATCGAACAGATCGAAACGCTGTACGAAGAGTTAGGTAATATTGAAATCGTTCGCATGGTGCTGTAACCGCATCCTGCGGTAAAGGGCGGGTAGCTCTCGCCCTTTACCAACGTTATACTGCCCTTCTGATTGTCAGCCGGATAGCCGTTTTGTATCAAAACACCATCATCATTCGCCAGCTGGGATTACGCCAGTGGCAACCTGTTTCACAAGCCATGCACCAGTTTACCGATCGGCGCAGCGCCGACACGCCTGACGAACTCTGGCTGGTCGAGCACCCGGCGGTGTTTACTCAGGGCCAGGCGGGTAAAAGCGAACATCTGCTGATGACTGGCGATATCCCGGTGGTACAGAGCGATCGCGGCGGCCAGGTGACCTATCACGGTCCGGGCCAGCAGGTGATGTATGTGCTGATCGATCTGAAACGCCGCAAAATCGGCGTCCGCCAGTTAGTTACCGCCATTGAACAAACCGTTATCGATACGCTGGCGCATTTTAGCGTCAGCGCCAATGCCCGTGCGGATGCGCCGGGAGTGTACGTTGACGGCAAAAAGATCTGTTCGCTCGGCCTGCGCATTCGTCAGGGATGCTCCTTTCATGGTCTGGCGCTGAATATCCGCATGGATTTAGCCCCGTTCCTGCGCATTAATCCCTGCGGCTATGCCGGGCTGGAAATGACGCAACTAAGCGCCTTTCAGCCAGAGATCACCATGGCGCAAGTGCAACCGGTACTGATCGATAAATTTGTCACGCAGCTGGCCATTGAACACACTGAATTCCATGATGCGCAGGAATTAAGCCTGCTGTAAGCTGTAGCCGTCTGTGCTGCTTTACAAATCTGCAACGTTTTCGCCTCTTACCGGGCTGTTTGTCGGCCGGTGAGATGATATAATTTTTGCGTTTTTATCAAAAAAGTTGAAATGCTTAGCAACTCTTTGAGTTTTATGCGTTTCACAACGCAATCCACACTGGAACCTGCAAGCTTATGAGTAAACCAATACAGATGGAACGCGGCGTTAAGTATCGCGACGCAGACAAAATGGCACTGATCCCGGTGAAAACCGTGATAACTGAACGGCCAGAGATGTTAAGAAAGCCGGCATGGATGAAAATCAAACTGCCTGCTGACTCCAGCCGAATTCAGGGCATCAAAGCCGCCATGCGCAAAAATGGTCTGCACTCCGTCTGTGAGGAAGCCTCATGTCCTAATCTTTCCGAGTGTTTTAACCACGGCACCGCCACCTTTATGATCCTCGGCGCCATCTGTACCCGCCGCTGTCCGTTCTGTGACGTGGCCCATGGTCGTCCGCTGACGCCGGATACGAATGAGCCGGGTAAACTGGCGCAGACTATCGCCGATATGGCGCTGCGCTATGTGGTCATCACCTCGGTTGACCGCGATGATCTGCGTGATGGCGGCGCTCAGCACTTCGCCGACTGCATCAGCGCCATTCGCGAAAAAAGCCCGACCATCAAAATTGAAACACTGGTGCCTGACTTCCGTGGTCGTATGGACCGCGCACTGGAGATCCTCGTGGCGACGCCGCCAGATGTGTTTAACCACAACCTGGAAAACGTACCGCGTGTCTATCGCCAGGTACGCCCGGGCGCCAATTATGAGTGGTCACTAAAACTGCTGGAGCGTTTTAAAGAAGCGCATCCGGAGGTGCCGACCAAATCGGGTCTGATGGTGGGTCTGGGTGAGACCAACGCCGAAATCGTTGAAGTGATGCGTGACCTGCGTCGCCATGGCGTAACCATGCTCACCCTCGGCCAGTATCTGCAGCCCAGCCGCCATCATTTACCGGTACAGCGCTATGTCAGCCCGGCGGAATTTGATGAGATGAAAGCAGAAGCGATGGCGATGGGCTTTACCCATGCCGCCTGTGGCCCGTTTGTCCGCTCTTCCTACCATGCCGATCTGCAGGCAAAAGGGATGGAAGTGAAATAAGGCGATCGCCACGGTTTTATCCGGGACGGCATCAGTGCCGTCCCGGCAATCAATTATCGCCAATGGATTGCCGCGCAAAAAAAAGAACCGGTCGCCTGCAGGCTGCCGATTCTTTTGTCTGAATTCCTGTAACTATTAGTTACATTTACCGCACCCACGCTACTCTTTATGAGTAACCTGTTCTGCCGGTGCTTGTTCAGCGGTGGTTTTTTTGGCTGATGAATCGTCGTCACTCATGGCTTTTTTGAAGCCTTTAATGGCTGAGCCCAGATCACCGCCAAGCGTACGTAACTTATTGGTGCCGAACAGCAGTACGATTAACGCACCGATAATCAGCAGTTTGGCAATACTGATACCTTCCATAACACCTTCTTATTAACCATAACAATCACCTGTCGATGCTATTAACGCGCAGTTGGCCGCACAATACAATAGCAATCTGTAACAGAGTAAGATCGGGCGGGCGCCCGCCGATAATCAGATGAAACGACTGAGAAACGCCTGTGTACGAGGATGTTGTGGGTTGCCCAACACCTGCTCCGCCGTCCCCTGCTCAACCACCACCCCGCCATCCATAAACACCACCCGATCGGCAGCCTCACGCGCAAAACCAATCTCATGGGTCACCACAATCATCGTCAGCCCCTGACTGGCCAGCGTGCGCATGGTCGCCAGCACCTCCCCTACCAGCTCGGGATCGAGCGCCGATGTCGGCTCATCAAACAGCATCAGTTTTGGCCGGATGGCCAGCGCACGCGCAATCGCCACCCGCTGCTGCTGCCCGCCGGAGAGGTGGCGCGGCCAGGCATCGGCTTTATCGCTTAAACCGACCGTCGCCAGCAGCTCTCTGGCAAAGCTTTCCGCCTCATCACGCGGATGTTTATGCACCCCGATTGGCGCTTCGATAATATTCTGCAGCACCGTCATATGCGGGTAGAGATTAAATTGCTGAAACACCATGCCGATCTCCTGGCGCTGACGCGCAATATTACGCGCGCTCAGACGATGCAGGATCCCTCTCTTCAGCTCATAGCCAATCTGGCGCTCACCCACCATAATCGAACCGGCATTCATATCCTCCAGATGGTTAATGCAGCGCAGAAAGGTGGATTTACCCGACCCCGAAGGGCCAAGGATCACCACCACTTCGCCGGGAAACACATCCAGATCGATGCCTTTCAGCACTTCATTATCACCGTAACTTTTCTGCACATTACGCGCCTGCACCAGCGGCTGCATCTCACTCATAGGTCCTCCTTATGCAGCAGCGGACGATTCACCATCGGCGCCACCTTATTCTCAACCGATGGCAGTCTGGCGCGGGTGGCCGACGGCGAACGCCGCGTACCACGGGCGTAATAGCGCTCAATCGCCGACTGGCCAAGGTTAAGTACTGACGTAATCAGCAGATACCAGATCACCGCCACCATCAGCATCGGTACAATTTCAAAGGTGCGGTTATAGACCGCCTGTACCGAATAGAGCAGATCGCCCATGGCAATCACGCTGACCAGCGAGGTCGCTTTGATCATGCTGATTAACTGGTTACCGGTTGGCGGGATAATTGAACGCATCGCCTGCGGAATAATAATCCGGCGCAGCGCCCGGCTACGACTCATGCCAAATGCCTGGGTGGTTTCCACCTGACCATTGTCCACCGACAGCAGTCCGGCGCGAATAATCTCCGCCATATAGGCTGCTTCATTTAACGCCAGCCCGGCAATCGCTGCGGTTAATGGCGTAATCAGGTCATTGGTATTCCAGCTGGCCAACGTGATGCCGCTAAACGGCACCGTCAGTGAAATAGCGGGAAACAGCGTCGACAGGTTGTACCAGAAAATCAGCTGCACCAGCAGCGGCGTGCCGCGAAAGAACCAGATGTAGAGGCTGGAGAGGCCGCGCAACAGCCGGTTATCCGACAGACGCGCCACCGCCAGCAGCAGTCCAAGCGCCACCCCAAGGATCATCGCCACCACGGTTAACCCCAGCGTCACTTTCAGCCCCTGCAACACCGAGGCTTCGGTAAACCACTGCAGCACCACGTGCCACTCAAAATTGGGATTGTTAGCCACCAGCCAGAGGAAATTGCCAGCGATAAACAGCACCACAATCCATGAGACCCAGCGTCCATACTTTGGTGCGCTACGGGCAAAGGCCACATCGCGCTGTTGCACGTCAGCCCTTTCCCTGGCTCGTGAATCGGTGGTGTTTACTCTCATTTCGGCGTTCCTTTTGCAAGGTTACGGCCCGGCTCAGCGATCATATTGCCGTCGAGCTTCCACTTTTTCATAATGGCGGCATAGGTGCCATTTTTGAACAGCTCTTTATAGGCATCGAGCAGCACATTACCCAGTTCGGAATCTTTCGGTACCACAGAGCCCTGGAAAATATCGCCAAAACCGTTTTTCTTCCCGGTGCCGGTCAGTTCCAGCTGGCCTTCTGCCTGCTCAACAAAATACGTCAGCGGCGCCTGAGAAGAGAAGAAGGCGTCGGAACGTTTCGAGCGTACCGCCAGAATCGATGACGGCTGGTCAGTAAAGGATTGCACCGTCACCGCCGGTTTACCGGCATCGGTGCAGGCGACCGACTGCTTGCGGATCACCTGCTCCGCTGAGCCACCGGCCATCACCGCAATACGTTTGCCGCAGGTATCCTCAAGTCCGTTAATCTTCGCCGGGTTGCCTTTCTGCACGCCAAACACCACGAATTCCTGCACAAAGTCGATAAAGTCATTCTTTTCCTGGCGATCCGGATAATCCCCCACCGGCCCTACCGCTAACTGATAGCGCCCCGATTTAATCCCGGCCAGCAGCCCCGGCAAACCGCTGACGCTGGCATGCTCAATCTTCACCCCCAGCAGTTCACTCAGCGCGTGCGTCAGATCAGCCGTCGCGCCATCCATCGAATTCGGACCGCTGACAATCTCGTAAGGAGGAAAAGAGCCGTTGTTCACCGCCACCATTTTACCGGCTTTTTTCACCTCGTCCGGTAGGCGGTCATGCAGTGCCTTATCCACGGTTTGCGTCGGAATGGTCTCAGCGGCCTGAACCAGTGTTGCCGTCAGACCTAAAACCAGCGCCATTGCATATGCTATTTTTTTCATTGCGGTAAGTTCCCCAGTGCGGTCTCTGTTATTTTAATTCAGGGCGGGCAAAACGGCGGTTCTCAAGTACCGGCAATACGCTACGCGCATGCGCGATACGCGCCGGGTCGAGATCGGCAAACACCAGCGCCGGCCCTTCGGCCGCTTTGGCAATCGCCACTCCCAGCGGATCGACCACCAGGCTGTTGCCAATATTGCGTGGCCCGCACTCGCCCACTGCCACCAGATAACAGGTATTCTCCAGGGCGCGAGCGGTCACTAACACTTCCCAGTGCATCTCTTTCAGCGGTCCTTTTACCCAGGCGGCAGGCAGCACCAGCACATCCGCGCCATCCAGTACCAGACGACGCGCCAGCTCCGGAAAACGGACGTCATAACAGGTCATCAGTCCGACTTTCATCCCGGCCACTTCCACCAGCGGCGGCACCAGATTCCCGGCGGTAACGTTGCGCGACTCCTGCATGGCAAAGGCATCGTACAGATGCAGTTTGTCGTAATGGGCGATAATTTCGCCGCCACGAATGGCAATCAGCACATTCAGGGCGCGGCTATCAGCGGTTGGCACATGCACGCTCATCATGGTGGTCATGTTATTTTCGCGGCTGGCGGCCAGCACCAGGCTGAGGAATGGACCATCCAGCGGCTGGGCGGCCTTCAGTACCAGATCGGGATCGGCGATATCGCGCGCCAATACCCCCTCAGGTAACACCAGCAGGTCGGCACCGGCGGCGGCAGACTGCGTCATCAGCGTAATACAGGTTTCAGCGTTGTCCCGCCACTCACGGCTCACCGCAAACTGTCCCATAGCGACTTTCATTATTTCTCCCCCTGCGCTTGCGCCGGAAACAGCACTTCCGGCGTCAGACGCTGTTTAGTCAGGCCCTGCTGATAGAGCTCATCAGCAAAATCGGCAATCATCTTCTTATTAACCGCAAAACCATTTTCGTTCCAGCTGGCGGGTAAATCCTGTGTGGTGCGCCGCAAATCGTCCAGCAGCCACGGCGTGGTATCCGCATACTTCTCGCGTTTCTGATTCCATACCAACGCCGACTGCTCAATCAGTTCGCTTAATGCCTGTGGAATATGCGGATGGGCGGCAGCAATCGCCGGTTTTATCGCCAGCAGATGCATGCCGGGAACATAACCGACGCGATTAAAGTACTCCAGCTCGGCCTGACGGAAATCGGTCTGCAACTGCCGCAGGCCGGAATCAGGTAAGAAGAAGCCTTGCGGCATAAATGGGGTAAATACCGCATCCAGTTCTCCCGCTTTCAGTAACTCAATCAGCGGGCGTTCACCCGGCGCCGCTTCAATGCGTCCGGCGCGACCAAAACCACTCAGGCGATCGACAATCGGGTGGTCGGCGGTCAGGCGGCCTGCAAACCAGTAAGCATCTTCGATTTCCACACCGGCTTCGCGCAATACGGTGCGTGTCCAGGTATTGCCGGAATCCTGCCAGCCGGTCAGACCAATCTTCTTGCCTTTCAGCTGCGCAGGCGAGGTTAACGGGCTGTCAGCGGTGGTGATAATGCAGCGCTGACGAAAACCACGCATCAGAAAATGCGGCAGCGCCAGCAGTGAGGTATCGCCTTTGGCGCGCCCCTGCGCATAGCGGCTGAATGATACTTCACCGGCATCGTAGTGCTCGCTGGTCGCCAGGTCGCCAACCAGCGTACCCACGCGATGCACTTCCAGCTGGAAGCCTTCCGGTTTCACATCGCCGAGCGCCAGCGGCGTGAAGTAGTCCCAATCCCGAACGGCCAGTCTGATGGTTATCATATGTTGTTCTCACTTTTCCCGGCTTAACGATGACGCACAGGCGCATCGGTTATTTTTTAATCAATTGATGCTTGAATTTGATACTAGATCGATAATAATATCTGTACAATAATTTCTTTGTTACTGAACAAATGGATTTCTTATGACCCCAACGCTCGAGCTGGACTGGCTGGCCGCACGTATTGCAGAACCCTCAGTGAAAGGGATAGCGCTGATCACCGCCACCCTGATCCGCGAAGGGGCGATCCCGGTCGGGACCCAGTTGCCTTCCGTGCGTGATCTGGCCGAAAGATTGGGGGTCAGCCCGGCCACCGTGTCAGCCGCCTGGGGGCAGTTAAAACGACAAAAGGTGCTGGCCGGTAAAGGGCGCAGTGGAGTATGGGTGTGTGGTGATACGCTGACGCCAAGGCCGGTCAGGTTTGAAAAGATTGGTAACTACGGTAATACCATTAAAGCCGATCTCGCCATGTCATCCCCGGATCCGCAACTGCTGCCGGATCTGCGCGCGGCGATGCTACAGGGTATTCAGGCGCCCAATCTGAACAGTTATCAGCGCGAACTGATCACCCCCTCACTGTTAGCCGCCATCAGACCACGCTGGCCAATGCCTGCCGATGCCTTTCTGGCCACCGACGGCGGCTTTGATGCGATGAATCTGATCGTGCAGACGTTAATTTCGCCCGGAGAAAAAGTGGTGATTGAAGATCCCACCGCTACCCGCTTGCTGGATATGCTGGACAATGTGGGGGCGGAAGTATTGCCGCTGGCCTGTGATGAGCAAGGCCCGCTGCCGGGGGCGCTGACGATGTTATTACAAAAATCTCCGGCAATGTTTATCTACCAGCCGCGTACCCACTCCGCTACCGGCCATACCGTCAGTGAAGCGCGCAGTCAGGCACTGGCGCAGGCTTTAATCGGATCGTCCACCCTGATCGTCGAAGATGATGGTATTGGCGAACTCTCGGCGTGGCCGGTATGGAGTCTGGGCAATATCTTTCCGCAACGCACGCTGCATGTGCGCTCATTCTCAAAAGCTTATGGCCCGGATTTGCGTCTGGCAGTACTCTCCGCGCCGTTGAATCTGGTAAAACGCCTGCAGTCTTATCGCAACTTTGGCGCCAGCTGGACCAGCCGGATTCTGCAGGAGGCGGTGGCGTGGATGCTGCATGATCCACAAACGCAGCAATGCGTCGCCGCTGCCCGTACGGAGTATGCCGCACGACGGCGCAGACTGTTGCAGGCGCTGGCGCAGCGTGGGCTGCGGTTGCCGGAGCGCGACGGGTTAAGTGTCTTTATCCCGGTGGAGTCGGAACAGTTTGCCATGATAACCCTCGCCGCACGTGGGATTGCGGTATTACCTGGCGAACGCTGCCGTAGCGGCAGCGGCCAGTTTATTCGGGTCAGCACCTCGATGATGCCAGCGGACCAGCTTGAGAGTATTGCGGATGCCTTAGTGCTGGCCTGCGGCATTGAGCCTGAATTGCTCAGCGCAGATGTTTAATCAGATAGCGGGGGGATTCGCTATAGCCTTCACGCTGATAAAAACTGTTGGCTTTAATGCGATGCTCATGGCAATGCACTTCCATCCGGTCGCAGCCGCGCTGCTGCGCCATCTGCTCGGCGTATTCCAGCAACTGCTGCCCGGCGCCTTTGCTGCGCTCGCCCTCGGCAATGCAGAAGTAACTGATGCGGGCGAAATCACCGGCCAGCGCCAGCTGCGGAATAAAATGCAGCGAAAGAAACCCCAACACCGTCTGCCCATGTTCGGCCACTAACAGCATCTCATCGGCATCGGCAATTAACTGCATCAGCCGTTTATCGATAAAACTCTCCGTACCCCCGTATCCTAACTCAGTCAGTAGCGCGCTGAGCGCAAAACTATCTTTCACTTGTGCCGGGCGAATATTCATTTCTTCTCCCTCAGTATCTGCTGCTGTAGTCAAAATAGTTCGGGTTGCCATAAAGCGTTATGCCGCTGGTGCCGATAGTTAACATTGTACGGGGTTATTGTTACCACCCGTACCGATAGTTTCATAACAGTTATATAGTGCGCGGCGAGAAAAGCGAAGCGGGCGGCGGCAGCGGAATGTTACAAATGATTTAGCCGTCACAGTAAATATCGTCGGATTAATGTTCTCTTAATAATGCCTTGCGACAATTGTAGCGGGTCGGAAACGGGTGATAAAAATGGAACAATCAATGCCAAAAACCTTTATTGAATTTTTTGCCGTCGCACTCAGCATCGCCTCGTTGATTATGTTTGTAGCAATTTACCTCAGCCATTGATTTTCAGTGAGGCAAAAAAAAACCCGCCGGTGGCGGGTTTTTAGAATTCTGTCTGATAACTAACTTAAATAGCAGCAACGTTAGCAGCAGATGGGCCTTTAGCGCCGTCAGTGATTTCAAACTCTACACGCTGACCTTCAGCCAGGGTTTTGAAACCGTTGCTCTGGATAGCGGAGAAATGTACGAATACATCTTTGCTACCATCTTCAGGAGTAATGAAACCGAATCCTTTGGACTCATTAAACCACTTAACGCTACCTTTAATCTTAGACATCAATATTACCTTTACATGAAAAATGGACACTAAACTGTGTCGAGTGTTAGTACAGCAATTGCTAACGCTTTTGTCCAGTGCGTGATGACGAAAAAGTGATAAATATCGACATTTTCCCCAATCAAAGTGACATACTGCTCAAATTACAGACTAAAAGGCCCAACGGAACCAGGCAAAGAAAACATTACCATTATTGTAGGTGCCGGGAATATAAGTCATCTGAAATGACGCCGGTCCGTAACCCACCGAGGCCAACGGCAACACCACCGGCAGCGGGATATAGCGCCAGTTATCACGCGCGGTAACGCCGACGGTATAGCCTGCCCCAAGGTGAAACGCCTGGTCGTCGAACGGTCGCCAGGTCTTCTCCCAGCCGTAACCGCCAATTGGCTCCCACTTGTTAAACGAATCTTTAAACGCCATCAGATAGAGACCATTCCAGTTACCCTGCTGATCATAGCGTGAGATGCCGCCCCCGAGGCCCCAGGGCCGTTCATTATATCGGTCGGTTTTATCCCGATCGTAGGTCCAGCGATTATGCCAGGTTATCGCCGGAACGTAGAGATCATAACTGGCAGGTGCGTTCCATGTTTGTTGCACATTGTCGCTAAAGGTCTGCCACCACCCTTGCTTTTCGTCGCCAACAGAGGTGGCAGCGGCGGAAACCAGCGGGCAGACCAGAAAACAACCGTTGAATATCAGCAACGAAAGATTACGCTTAGCTACATTCACTTCATCAACTACCCTGATTAAAAAAAACGATAAAATTTAACCGCCAGCGGTTCAACATTGTTTAAATCAACGCACCGTTCAGGCAGGAGAATAGATTTCTCCGGGCATCCGCGGTACGTTCGCCTTATTATTTTGCCAAAGCTTACCGACTTGCTGGCTTTTTTTCCCGCGCTAAGCGGCAGGTTTTCATTCATTTGCAAACGTAATCAATTCTTTACATTTTTACGCAACTTATTGATTCCGATAACAGAGCTTGCCCGCTAATTCCCACTGAAGTAATCAGAAATTTCGCAAAAGCACCGTCAGCAGTGATTTTTTTAGAGAAATCCATAAAAAGCGCTTAAATATGCGATACATCATCATCAATTCTCATCAGAGCCAGGCGCAGTTATAAAAAATAGTATTTACTTTCAGGTAAATAACCGCTCACTGCCGGTCAGGAATCATTTATAAAGTTTAATTCATCGATTTATAGCGGTTTTTTGTTAAGATAATTCTTATCTCAGCAGACAAGGATAAGCGTCATGGTGATGAAAGTGAGATGTACGTCGTGTGGGAGTAAGAAATTCATCTATACCCAAAAGGGAGATAATCTGGCCGGGCATCACGGGGCAATATGCGCGCAATGCAATAAACCGCTCACGCTGGAAGACTTGCTGCCGCAGACTAAAATGGACCCAATAATTAAATGTCTGATTGAAAACAAAAAAATCGGATAGAAAAGAGGCTGTCGCCACGCGAAGCAGCGACAGTAGCAGGTGATTAAAAAATCATTTTAAATACGCCAGTTATCGTCAACAGGCCGACAATAAAGATAATTGCGATGATCCAGAGAATAATTTTCATTCCATTTTCCTCGGCAGTAAAAGATAAAAGCCACATTTCGTAGTGACTTAAGTATAGAAGAAGATTCTGACGCCGCCTGGCTATGCTGCGTTTTCCCCCTCTGCTTGCCCTGCGAGGCGAAAAACCCGCATCACGCGGGTTTCTCCATACGGCTTTTACATTAGCGTCCAGCAGAGCCAGACAATGGCAAATCCTGCCAGCCCCATTACGGTGGTCAGTACCGTCCAGGTTTTCAGGCCATCAGCGACCGACAGGCCGAGATAGCGTGTTACCACCCAAAATCCGGCGTCATTAACGTGCGACAGACCGAGGGCGCCAAAACAGGCGGAGAGTGCCACCAGTACCAGCTGCATCCCCTGTAGCCCGGTGACGGCGCTGGTTAACAGGCCGCAGGTGGTAACGATGGCCACAGTGGCGGAACCCTGCGAAGCACGCAGCGCCAGCGACAGCACAAAGGCCGCCGGGATCAACGGCAGATGGATGTTTTCCAGCAGCAATGCCAGCGCCTTACCCACCCCTGATTCAACCAGCACCTTGCCAAAGGCGCCGCCGGCGCCCGCCACCAGCAGGACGCCGGCGGCGCCAGGGATGGCGCTGTTGGTTATCGCTTCCAGCTTATCTTTCCCCCAGCCGCGGCGGTATCCAATCAGCCATGCCGCCAGCAGCAGGGCAATTAACAGGGCGATAGCTGGCGTACTGACCACCCCGACAATACCGCGTAATGCGCCGCTCTCCGGCAGCAATGGGGTTAATAAGGTGCCCAGCATAATCAGCAGTACCGGGATCACAATCAGCGTGGAGATCAGCAGTGCTCCTGGCGGCTGCTGTGATGGCTGGCTGCCGTCGCGACGCGGTTTGCCTTCCTGATCTGCCAGCTGCAGCTGCTCCAGCACCTCTACCGACAGGTGATAATTTTTACGGTTGATCACTCTGGCCGCGAAATAACCGAAGACCGCCGCCGGTATTGAAATGGCAATACCCAGCATCATCACCCAGCCGATATCGGCATTGAGCAGACCTGCCGCCGCTGCGGGTCCGGGATGAGTCGGCACCGACACATGCACCAACAGCATCACCCCCGCCATTGGCAGACCATATTTCAGCGGCGATACGCGCGCCACTTTGGCAAAGCCATAGATCAGCGGCACCACAATAATAAAGCCGACTTCAAAAAACACCGGCAGGCCAAGAATAAACGCCACCAGCGTCAGTGCCGCCACCGAACGTTTAATGCCCAGGCTGCGGGTAAAGCGCTCGGCCAGCGAATCAGCGCCGCCGGAGGCTTCAATCACCGCGCCCAGCATCGCCCCGAGCACGATAATAATCGAGATATGTCCCAGTAATCCGCCGAGGCCAGACATAATCACTTCCATAATGTGTTTTGCGGGAATCCCGGTGGTAATCGCCACAAACAGACTGGAAATTAATAATGCGACAAACGGATGAACTTTCGCTTTGATGACCAGCAGCAGCAGTAAAATAACGCTGACGACGGCGATACTTAATAGTAGGGTGGTAGACATAGAAAAAACCTCGGCGAATTAACTATTATATTTTAATCTCTGTGTTTGCCTGATACTTACCTGATGTTTAAGGCTATTTTTGGCATAAGGATGCCCACACCGGGCGTTAAGCGCCCGGTGAAATACCGTAATGGCACAGGGTAATTAATTAACGAAAAGCATTAAACCATTGCAGACCGTCCGTGGTCGCAGCACGTGGGAAATATTCACAACCAATCCAGCCGGAATAACCGATCTCATCCAGCAGGTTAAACAACCACGGATAATTAATTTCTCCTTCATCCGGCTCATGACGGTGCGGCGCGGAAGCAATCTGAATATGTTGATAGCAACCAGCGTAGTCGCGGATTAAATGGCTCAGGTTGCCATCCACCAGCTGCGCATGAAACAGATCGAGTTGGGTAAAAACATTATCCCGATCGATACGCTTCACCATCTCAAGGGTCTGATACTGGCTGGCATACAGGTAACCAGGTTTGGTGCCCGGATTAAGAGCCTCAATTAACAGACGAATACCGTGCACGGCAAAACGATCGGAGGCATAGCGCATATTGGCGATAAAAGTCTGGCAATACGCTTCGCGATCGGCGCCCGGCGGCAGCGTAGCGGCCATCACATGAACCTGCGGACAATTCAGCGCAATGGCATACTCCAGCGCCTGGTCGATATCACGCCGGGCATCCTCTTCACGTCCGGGGATGGCAACCACCCCCCACTCACCGGCCGCCACATTGCCCGGTGCGGTATTAAACAATACCAGTTGCAGCTGATGCTGTTGCAACCGGGCCTTTAATTGCTCTGCCGGATAGTCATAAGGGAAGAGAAATTCAACGCCGTGAAAACCCGCCGCGGCGGCCGCCGCAAAGCGGTCCAGAAACGGCAGTTCATTAAACATGGTCGATAAATTCGCCGCAAATTTTGGCATTATTAGCTCCTTAACCCGGCAATTTCGTCATCACTGAGATAGCGAATCGGGCGATCGCCGAGAGTAAATATCAGGCGGGCAGTCTCCTCCAGCTCTTCGGTATTGTCCGCCGCTTCACGCAGGGTTTCCCCCACCACCACCGGGCCATGATTGGCCAGCAGAAAGGCTTTGTAGTGCGGCGCCAGTCTGCCAAGATCTTCTCCCAGCCGCCGATCGCCGGGGCGATAGTAAGGCACCACCGGCACATCACCGACGCGCATCACCACATACGGGGTAAAAGGTTTGATACAGTTTTTGCTGTCCAGCCCTTGCAGACAGGAGAGCGCCGTCAGATACAGACTGTGCAGATGCACCACCGCTTTGCACTGCGGATTATTCAGGTAAATCGCCCGATGAAAGCTGATCTCTTTCGACGGTTTATCACCGGAAACCCATTTCCCTTCCAGCGTCACCTTTGACAGGCGGTCAGCGTCCAGTTCACCGAGGCAGGAACCGGTTGGTGTCGCCAGTAAGCTGCCATCTTCCAGCATCATCGACAGATTGCCGGCAGAACCGGTGGCGTAGCCGCGTTGAAAAAACGACGCGCCCAGTTTTACCATCTCTACGCGGGCTTGTTGTTCAGTCATACGGGAAACTCCGTCTGTGCACGGGCAAAGAAATTTTCATCGCCAAAATTGCCTGATTTCAACGCCAGTGAAATCGGTTGTTCGGTAGCGCGCACCCATGGCACGCCGGGGGAGATCACCGGACCAATATAAAAGGCGCGCACTCCCAGCGTCTGTGCCACCACTCCCGAGGTCTCGCCGCCGGCGACGATAAAGCGCCGGAAGTCACGCGCTTTCAGTTCGCGCACCACGGCGGCAAAACAGCGCTCCACCGCTTCACTACTGCGCGCCGCACCGTACTGTTGCTGAATCTGCTGCAACTGCTGCGCCGCTGACGTGGCATACAGCATGGGGGCTAACGGGCCAGCGGCGTTCTGTTCAACCCAGTCACAGAGTTGCAGCGCATAGGCCGCAGCATCCTGCAGACAGGCTTCCACCGCCACCCCCTGCGCCGGGGCCAGCTGACGATACACTTCCACCTGACGATTAGTCATGGTGGAGCAGGAGCCGGAGAGGACTACCGCACGCTTGCCCTGTGGCGCGCCCGCGGCTTGCGCCTGCGGTTTATCATGGGCGCCGGCAGCCAGCTGCCGCGCCAGGCCAATTGCCAGGCCGGATCCGCCGGTGACCAGTTTCATCTCCTGCACTGCCGCAGCCTGGGTTAACAGATGCTGCTCATTCAGCGCATCCAGCACCACATAACGCACCCCTTCATTTTTCAGTTGCGCAAGGCGCGCACGCACCGCGTCAGCGCCCTGATCCAGTAGCGAACTGGCGATCAGACCGGCTTTGCCGCGCGCCTGCGCCGCCATCAGACGCAGCAGATTGCTGTCGGTCATCGGGGTGACCGGATGATGGCGCATACCCGACTCGGACAGCAGCTGATCCATCACAAACAGGTAGCCCTGATAAACGGTACGGCCATTTACCGGCAGCGCAGGGGAAATAATGGTTTGCGTTTCATGCAGCGCATCAAGCAGCGCATCAGTGACCGGGCCAATATTACCGCCGGCGGTACTATCAAAGGTGGAGCAATATTTAAAGTAAAAGCGCTGGCAGCCCTGCTGCTGCAACCAGCTCAGCGCCGCCAGTGAATCTCTGACCGCCTGCTCTGCCGGGCAGGAGCGCGATTTCAGGCTGACCACAATCGCCTCTGCGTCGATCGCTTCATCATCCGGCGGCACACCATTCAGCTGTACCGTCGACAATCCGTTCTGCACCAGAAAGCTGGCAATATCGGTCGCTCCGGTAAAATCGTCGGCAATCACCCCGAGGCGCATTATGGCTGCTCCTTTTTTTCCGGCAGGGTAATGCCGCTAAAAATCTTAATTACCGCACTGTCATCCTGTTTACCGAAACCGGCATTACTGGCGGAAGTAAACATATTGAAGGCGGTGGAGGCCAGCGGCAGCGGGAAATGCAGCGCTTTGGCCGTATCCGCCACCAGACCGAGATCTTTGACAAAAATATCGACGGCGGACTTCGGTGAATAGTCGCCATCGACCACATGACGCATGCGGTTTTCAAACATCCAGGAGTTACCGGCCGCATTGGTCACCACTTCATACATGGTATCAAGCGGAATACCGGCACGCGCCGCCAGCGCCATCGCTTCTGCTCCGGCGGCAATATGCACCCCCGCCAGCAGCTGATGGATAATCTTGACGGTGGAGCCCAGACCGATTTCGCTGCCAATGCGGTACACCTTACCGGCCACCGCCGTCAGCACCGGTTGCAGCTGGTCAAAAGCCGCATCGCTGCCGGAGGCCATCACCGTCATTTCCCCTAATGCCGCTTTTGCTGCGCCACCCGAAACCGGTGCATCCAGCATCAACAGCTGATATTCCGCCAGCTGCTGCTCAATCAGCTGTGCATCCTGTGAGGAGATAGTGGAGGAGACCATCACCACCGTGCCGGGCTTCAGTTTGCCGGCAACGCCATTTTCACCAAACAGAATACCTTTTACCTGCGCCGCATTAACCACCAGTAGCAGTACCGCATCCAGCTGAGAAGCAAATGCCGTCGCGCTGGTATCCGCCGCCCGGGCGCCACTGAGCAACAGCTTCTCCAGCGCCTGTGGATTGAGATCGACGCCAAAAGTGTTCAGTCCGGCCTTAATACAGGATTGTGCGGCGCCCATTCCCATCGACCCGAGGCCGATCACGCCTACGTTAAGTGCTGATGTCTGTGCCATAGCTTCCTCATGTTAATTTTGGTGATAATTTGTTTTGTTGTGTTAAGTATAAGCACTCCATCTGCGCCATGGCGTGATGCCTCTCACATTTATTAACGTTTAAATTGGATTTTTCACAGTAATTAACAGAACAGGCCGCCCGCCGGTAAAAATAACGGTATTTAATCATAGTGTTACCATCACACAGCCACAGCCGGGGTGCGGTAATTTAATCCGCGCCAGCGGGCAGCAGGATGAAAATGTTAAAAAATGATAAAATTGCCGACGCACCGGCGTTATACTGGATACTGTGATGCAGAGTCAGTCAGAAAGGAGCCGCTGTGATCCCGATAGAACGTCATCAACAAATTTTAGCGCTGATAGCTGAACGCGGCGTGATTAGCATTAATGAACTGACGGAGCGCCTCGGCGTCTCCCATATGACCATCCGTCGCGATGTGCAGAAGCTGGAAGATCAGGGGGCGCTGTTGTCGGTCTCGGGCGGAGTGCGTTCCACCGAGCGGCTGGCGGCGGAGCCGTCCCATCTTGATAAAACCGCGATGTTCAGTAATGAAAAATTTCTTATCGGCCAGGCCGCGGCGCAACATATTCCCCGCAACAGCTGCATTTACCTTGATGCCGGCACCACCACTCTGGCGCTGGCACGCGAACTGGGCGAACGCGATGATCTGCTGATCGTCACCAACGATTTTGTCATCGCCAATTTTATTATTGAATCGAGCCAGTGCCGGATGATCCATACCGGCGGCACCCTGTGTCGTGACAATCGCTCCTGTGTCGGCGAAGCGGCGGCGCGGGCATTGCAGAATCTGTCGATTGATATTGCCTTTATCTCCGCCACCTGTTGGGGACCGCGCGGGATTTTCACTCCGGATGAAGACAAAGTGATAGTGAAACGTACTGTCGCCAGCGTCAGCAGTAAACGCGTACTGCTAAGCGACAGTTCGAAATACAATAAAATTGCGACCTTCCTGGCGTTACCTCTCGATCAGTTTGATGTGGCGATCACCGACAACAGGCTGCCGGACAGCGCGCAACAGACCCTTGCCGCCAAAGCGCTGGAACTGGTGGTAGCCGGGTAATTTCTAATATTGCGAACAGGATCACGACTCGTAATATTCAGCCATATTGCCGTCTCGCTGATCCGGATTTGGGCAACTAAACTTACTAGCGTGGCTCGGGGCCTCAGAGGTTATATGTTCCACCAGCAACTCGCGAGGAGAGTTTATGAGCACAATTGATACGCATATGGGCAGATATTGTTTGAAAGCACGTGATGCCGGCAATCATATCAAAGGCTCAATTACGATTAACGATGAAGGCGGTACCATGCTCACCATGCAGGAATTTGATGAGCACTACCTTGATGATGTGGTCAATAATGTGATTTACCCAATAACCGGTGGCAATCGCGATATCACCCGAGTGTTGCGCGATCAAATGGTGAAGGCTGGCTTCGAACAGTCATACTAAAAAATTCTCTCGGGTCACACTGTTGTGGCCCGAGTTGTTACTGCACCCTCCCCCCCGCTTATGCTATAACTTCTGCACGGCAAATTTAACTGACTGTTCCTGATGCAATTTATCCTGCGTTTCTACGATCGCCCTGAACGGCTGGCGCTACGTCAGCAATACCTTAATCAGCATCTCGCCTGGCTGGCCGCACGGCAGAACACCATTCTGGCCGCCGGTTCCCTGCGCCCTGATGCCGATGCCGCAGCGTCTGGCGCCGTGTGGATTGTTGAAGCGGAAAGCTTTGCTGCAGCCAGCCAGGTCTGGCAAAGCGACCCGTTCTGGATCCATGGTCTGCGTGAGCAGCACGTCGAGGTGATGAGCTGGAACCGTTCAGTGCCGGATAAAGTATTGATATAACGAAGCTTATCAAATAACCCAAGGGGGGGACGTGAAGACTGAACAGCGTGTTAATAGTGAGCGCCTGCGGCAGTTTGTACAGGCGATCTGGATCTATGCGGGGAGTAGTCAGACTGAAGCCGAAAAGGTAGCGGAACACCTGGTGCACGCCAACCTGGCCGGTCATGATTCGCATGGCGTCGGTATGATCCCCAGCTATATGCAGTCACTGGCGGAAGGCCATTTGCAGCTCAACGGGCATGCCCGGGTGGTAAAGGATGCCGGAGCGGTATTAACCCTCGATGGCGGCCAGGGATTTGGTCAGGTGGTCGCCAGTGAAGCGATGGCGCAGGGGATTGAACGCGCGCAGCAGTTTGGTCTGGCCGCGGTCGGTTTGCACAATGCGCACCATATTGGCCGTATTGGTCACTGGGCAGAGCAGTGCGCACGGGCCGGTTTTATCTCCTTTCATTTCGTTAACGTGGTGGGCGACCCGATGGTCGCGCCTTTTGGCGGCAGCGATCGTCGTTTTGGCACCAATCCATTCTGCGCCATCTTCCCGCGTAAAGATAACCAGCCGCTCCTGCTTGATTATGCCACCAGCGGTATCGCCTTTGGTAAAACGCGTGTCGCTTATAATCAGGGGAAACATGTCGCCCCGGGCTATCTGATCGATTCACAGGGGCAGCCGACTGAAGATCCGGCGGTAATGCATGAGCAACCCTTTGGTTCATTGCTGGCATTTGGCGGCCATAAAGGCTATGCACTGGCCACGCTGTGTGAAATTCTTGGCGGCGCGCTCTCCGGCGGACGCACGACCCACGATCAGACACTGAACAATAGCACCAGCGCCATTTTTAACTGTATGACCACTATCATCCTCAATCCTGATGCCTTTGATGCCCCGGCGATGCAGCAGGAAGCCGAAGCCTTTCTGGCATGGGTGAAACGTTCGCCAGCAAGCGGCGATCAGGCAATCCGCATTCCGGGTGAATGGGAAGCGGCAAACCGGATCGACAGGCTGAGCAACGGTATTCCGATTGACAGCACCAGCTGGCAGCAAATTTGCGCTGCCGCCCTGCAGGCTGGCATGCCGCAGGAAGAGTTAGCCGCCTTTATGGCATTAACCCTTTGATAATAAAAAACGGAGAGGACGACCTCTCCGTTTAGTTTTTGCCGCGTTAAATCACATTCGATAACAGCAGGCATCCCACCAGGCCGCAGACGGAAATAATCGTCTCCAGTACTGACCATGACCGAATGGTCTCGCCAATTGTCAGGTTGAAATACTCTTTAAACAGCCAGAAGCCCGGATCGTTAACGTGTGAGAAAATCACACTACCGGAACCAACGGCAATCACCATCAGCTCCGGGCTGGCGCCACTGGTGGCAATCAGCGGTGCAACAATGCCGCCGGCGGTAATCGCCGCCACGGTCGCGGAGCCAAGTGCGATACGCAGTACTGCCGCAATCGACCACGCCATCAGAATCGGCGACAGATTGCTGGCATGCATCATTCCGGCGATATATTTATCCACACCACTGTCTACCAGCACCTGTTTAAAGGCACCGCCGCCGCCGATGATTAGCAGCATCATGGCGATGATTTTAATCGAATCGCTGATGGTGCCCATCACATCATCCATGCTGCGACCGCGATTCAGACCAAAGGTGAAGATGGCGATCAGTACGGCAATCAGCGTCGCCATAATCGGGTCGCCGAAGAATTCCGCAAATGGCAGCAGAACATGATCTTTCGGCAATACCATCTCGGCGACCGCACGCAGCGCCATCAGAATCACCGGTACCAGTGAGGTCCAGACGCTGACGGCAAAGCCCGGCATCTCTTCTTCAGTAAAGGTTTTCGGGTTATACAGACCGCTGGGAATTGACTTATCAATGCCTTTCAGAAAACGTGCATATACCGGCCCGGCCAGGATCACCGTAGGAATACCCAGCAGGGTGCCAAACAGCAGGGTTTTACCCATATCGGCATTAAACAGCGTGGCGATGGCGGTCGGGCCTGGGTGCGGCGGCAGAAAACCGTGAGTAACCGATAGCGCAGCCGCCATTGGCACGCCAACAAACAGCAGCGGCACACGCGCCGATGCGGCGATAGAGAACACCAGCGGCAGCAACAGCACAAAGCCCACCTCATAGAACAGCGCAAAACCGACGGTAAACCCGGTTAGCACCACTGCCCACTGAATATGTTTCTCGCCGAACTTCGCGATTAAGGTGGTGGCGATACGCTGCGCACCGCCGCAATCCGCCAGCAGCTTACCCAGCATGGCGCCAAATCCCATAATCAGCGCCAGACTGCCCAGGGTTCCGCCGACCCCGGCTTTAATTGAACCGATAACTTTATTTACCGGCATCCCCTGCATCATACCGACGGCCAGCGCCACCAGGATCAGGGCAATAAATCCATTAAGCTTAAAGCGAATCATCAGCAATAGCAGTAACACCACTCCAACCGCAACGATGACTAATGGCATAATTCTTCTCCGAGGCATACTCGCCAGCAGCATGGCTGATGGCGGCATATATTTATCATTATGTTCCAACGCTCCAGACGTAATGACAGCAAGCAGTTGGGTAAATAAGCGATTACAGACCGGACGTCACCGGCTGTTACCGATAACATGTTAAGGGTAACATTCACTCAGCGTCACCACTTGCGCCAGCTGAATTTACATTTTGAGAGGGGGGTCAAAGTTTTGAAATATTTGCCCGCTGCGGTTTTTTTCCGCCGCTAAGTGGCTGAGGCTGGTAAACTGTCGGCCTGGTTGCATGCAGAAAAAGAGGGAATACCCGATGAATATCAGTCAGATGCTGGCCAACAGACAGACCATTTTCGGCAACGGCAGTTTAGGTGAACTGATCCCGCTGCTGAAAGCCGCCCCTGCCCCTACCCTGTTGTTCTGTGGCCGATCGTTTTTAAACAGCGAGGCTTACGCCGGGCTAAAAACCGCATTAGACAGTCTGATCATTGATCATGAAATTGTCAGTCATGAGGCGTCGCCGGATGAGATCGACCACTGGGTCGCGCGCTGGCGCGGTAAGGTGGCGCGGGTGGTCGCCATCGGCGGCGGTAGCGTACTGGATGCGGCCAAAGCCTTTGCCGCGCTGTGTGAACATCCGCTGAATACCCTGCGTTATCTGGAAAAAGTCGGCGATACCCAACCCGGCGGCAACACCCTGCCAGTCATCGCCATCCCCACCACCGCCGGCACCGGCAGCGAAGTGACGCAAAATGCGGTGGTGACCGATAAAAACCGCTACAAGGTGAAAGCCTCGCTGCGCCACGCCAATTTTGTGCCGCAGATTGCCATCCTCGATCCACTGCTACTCAAAGGCACGCCGGACGCGATCCTCGCCTGTTGCGCCATTGATGCCTTTACTCATCTGTTTGAAGCCTATCTTTCCGCTAAAGGCAATGCTTTTAGCCGTCAAACCGCCATCAGCGGCATGCAGGCATTTATTATCGGCTGGCCGGAACTGAATGCTTCAGGCCCGCGCGGCGACGCGGCGCGTGAGCAGATGATGATAGCCTCCTGGCTCGGCGGACTCTGTCTGAGCATGGCGGGTTTAGGGGTGATCCACGGTATCGCCGGGGAACTGGGGGCGATCAAGGATTATCATCACGGCGAGGTCTGCGGACGATTGCTATTGCCATTTTTAAGCCTGCTGAATGACAGCGAACATCCGCAACAACGCGTATTAATCGCCGATCTGGCCGCCAGGCTGTTTGCCACGCGCAGCCCGACGCCGGCGTTGCAGCTGGCCGGATGGCTGCAAAACAATGCCATTAGCCCGTTCTGGCTACAGCCGCCACCGCTGAGTGAAGCCGGGAAACAGTGGATACTGGCACGCTCTAACAGCAAAAATTCGCTGGTGACCTACAGTCAGCAGCAGCAGCGCCAGCTGCTGGATCAGGCCTATCCGTACGGCTAACCATTTAAAAATGTTTAAAATTCAAACGACGCTATACTGATTGCAGCGTCAGAATAGACGTTACTCAGAACTAACCTCAATATTGCCCGCAGGATGTGCGGGCAATCTTTTACGCATCGCCGGTTGGCGCCGTCGCCTGCGGTTTGCGCGACGCCAGTATCACTTCAACCTGATGATTGCCGCCGTCATCTTCCAGCGGCAGACGATGTTCCGCCACGCGCTGACCATCCAGCGATAACTGATAGTCCCCCTCGCCCTCTTTCACCACAATATGATAGTGACTGCCGCCATATTGATAGCGCAAACTCACCTGCGGCCAGGCTTGCGGCAGCCGGGTATCGATCAGCAAATAGCGTCCCTGACGACGAATGCCGAGCAGCGATTCGGTGATCAGGCGATAGGCCCATCCCGCCGAGCCGGTGTACCAGCTCCAGCCGCCCCGCCCGCTATGGGCGTCGCCCGCATAGACATCGGCTGAAATAACATATGGCTCCACTTTGTAGCGCGCCACCGCCTCACTATCCAGCGCATGGTTAATCGGGTTAATCAGCGACATCAGTTGCCAGGCACGTTCAATATTGCCCATTTCCGCAAACGCCATCACCGCCCAAATGGCGCCATGAGTATACTGGCCGCCGTTTTCACGCACGCCGGGCAGATAGCCGCGGATATAGCCCGGATTCGGCCCGTTACCGTCAAACGGCGGCATCAGCAGCTTGATCAGTCCGGCGTGTTCATCCACCAGTTGCGCATCCAGCGCCTGCATCGCCTGCTGGCAACGCTCAGGCTCACCGGCATGGGATAATACCGCCCAGCTCTGGGCGATGGCATCAATCCGGCACTCCTGCGACTGATGCGATCCCAGCGGTTCGCCATTATCAAAGTAGCCACGGCGATACCAGTCACCATCCCAGCCATGCCGCTGCAGATTCTGCTGCAAGCGATTCGCCTGATCCTCGAGACGTGAGCGGATATCAGGTAGCTGCAGCTGTTCAGCCAGCGCGGCATAGCGACGCAGGACAGTAAACAGGAAGAAACCTAACCAGACACTTTCGCCACGGCCCTCAATACCGACCAGATTCATACCGTCATTCCAGTCGCCGCTGCCCATCAACGGCAACCCGTGGCTGCCAAAACGTAAGCCATGCTCAATCGCCTGCAAGCCATGTTGCCACAGACTGTGCTGCTCCCTGCTGACCAGCGGCTGTTCGTAGCGCGACTCCTCACCCGGCTCCAGCAGCCGTCCTTCCAGCCAGCTCACCGGCTGCTGCAGGATGTCATGGTCACCGGTGACCTCGACATAGTGGCAGATCGCCAGCGGTAACCAGAGGAAATCATCGGAACAACGGGTACGAACGCCGTTGCCAGCCGGTGGATGCCACCAGTGCTGTACATCCCCTTCAATAAACTGACGTGAAGCGCACAGCAAAATTTGCTGGCGCATACGTTCCGGCGCCGCATGGGCCAGCGCAAGAGAGTCCTGCAGCTGATCGCGGAAACCAAACGCCCCGCCCGACTGGTAATAACCGCTGCGTGCCAGCATCCGGCTGGACAAGGTCTGATACAACAGCCAGCCATTGGCCAGCAGATTCACCGCCTGATCAGGGGTTTCAATCAGCAGATTATCCAGCAGGCGGTGCCAGTGGCGATGCACCGCATCCAGCTCGCTGGCGGCGCGCTGTTCATCAAGATAGTGCCGGATCATCTGCTGCGCCTGCTGGCTGGTTTCACCGACACCGAGGGCAAAAATAAAGGTCCGGCTATCGCCATCAATAAAGCTGGTGGCTGACTGTAATGCGCCACAGGGATCAAGGCCAGCGCCGGTTTTATCAGACAGTCGGTTGCGTTTCAGCGCCGCCGGTTCGGCCAGCGATCCATTACGTCCGATAAATTCACGCCGATCGCCGGTTAACGAGCAATGCACGCCATTAACGGCAAAAAATGCCGTTCGTTCTGAACCCCCACTGGCAAAATGATGGCTGGCCAGTACGCCGCAACCATTATGCATTGGCGCCGGCGTGGTCACGATATGCATCGCAGATTTGCCACGCAGTTCAGCCAGCACCCACTCGACATAGCCGGTGGCGGATACCCGGCGCGTACGACCGGAATGATTTTTCAGGGTGAGAATAAACAGTTTCACCGCGGCTTTTTCGGCCACCAGCACCGTGAAATGGCTTTCAATACCACTGTGGTGGTGCTCAAACACACTGTAGCCAAAACCATGGCGGGTGAGATAACTGCCGCTGCCGCGACGCGGTAACGGCATTGGCGACCAGATTACGCCACTCTCTTCATCGCGCAGATAAAAGGCTTCGCCCGAACGGTCGCTGACCGGATCGTTCTCCCACGGAGTGAGCCGGTATTCATGGGCGTTTTCAAACCAGCTGTAAGCCTGACCACTCTCAGAAATCACCGTGCCGAAACAGTCATTAGCGATAACATTCGACCATGGCGCTGGCGTCGTCTGCCCCTCTTCCAGCACCACAACATATTCGCGGCCATCCGCCGAGAAGCCGCCGGAACCATTGGCAAAATGCAGGCTATGCTGGGGATAGGTCAGCGGATAATGCTGGTTCTGCTGCAAAGGGTGCAGCGGCACCAGTAGCGGATTAACGGCACGCGAACTTTGCGGATTTGGATTCAGTTGTTCCAGCAGACCGCCACGCCGATCATCAATGAAAATACGCGCGGCGCTCATCAGTAGCGTATGATCTTCCGTGCTCATATGCTCGCCGCTGCGCACAAAGATCCCACCGGGTTTATCAATCTGGCTCGCTTCGGCACCGGCGGAAATCAGGCTCAGGATCTGGTTTTGCAGCTCCTGCATATAGCCGCCCATATCATTATTCAGGATCAGCAGATCGACCATCACCCCTTTTAAGCGCCAGTAGCTGTGTGCGTTAATCAGCATAGTTACCAGCGGCAGGCTTTCGCTGCTGGTCACCGCAATCGCCACAATCGGCAGGTCTCCGGAAATCGCCTGCGCCCAGAGGGCGGATTGCCCGCGACGATTGCGCATCAGCACCTCAGCACTGGCACGCAGATCGGGATTGGCAAAAAACAGCGCGCCGGCCAGACGATTATACTCGCTGGCATCATCCTCATTGGCGTTTAGCTGGCGCAGTACGACCTGGCTGTGCGACCACGCCAGTTCAAATACCCGATCGGCAATATGGTGATCGCGATACTTCTCCATCAGCGCCAGGCTTGAGGTGCGTGACTCGGTGACGCCATATACCACGTCAATGATCAATGGCACATCCGGTTCGAGCTGGACGCGCTGTCGAATGGCGATAATCGGATCCAGCACCGCGCCCGCACTGTTGCTTAATCTCCCGGCACGCTGCAGCGCCTGCGGCGTGGCGGTGGTCCGGCCGCGACCGATAAATTTGGCGCGATCGGTTTCAAATGAGGTCTCCCGATCGATATTGCCGTGGATCGCCATCATATGAAACAGCCACGGCGATACTTCGCTCTCTTCGCGCGGACGGCGGTGACATAGCAAACCTTCGTAATCCGCAATACACTCCGTCTGAAGGAACAGATTGCTGAATGCCGGATGTGATGCATCACTGGCGGCGGCCGCCAGCACCACTTCGGCATAGGTGGTGATTTCAATAATGCGGCTCTGACGCCCATGGTTGGTCAGGGTCAGACGACGCAATTCGACATCATCCTCCGGTGAAATCACAATCTGGGTTTTGACGCTCAGCGAGCCTTCGCTGCGATGATATTCGGCGCCGGCATCGGTAAACACTACCCGATAGTGGCTGGCCGGGGTGGCCAGCGGTTGCAGAGTGGTGCTCCAGACTTCATCGCTATGCGGATCGCTCAGATAGCAAAAACTACCGTAATTATCGCGGGTGGCATCTTCCCGCCAGCGCGTCAGGGCAATCTCTTTCCAGCGGCTGTAACTGCCGCCCGCCTGCGTCAGCATCAGATGATAGTTGCCGTTCGACAACAGCTGCACTTCCGGCGTCGCGCTGTCAGCATGGGTAAATTCACGCGGTTGATAGATGGCGGGTTTTAAGCGCCCGTCATGGGATTCAAAATGACGCCGTGGGGTGTAAAGCTCAAGCGCATCCGGCACCCGCTCCTGTAATAAAAACCGCGCCGACTGAAAGCGCGGATGGCTGGCGAAACGTTCCACCATCGGCGCATCCAGCAGCAAATGGGATAATGCGAGGAAACTCATGCCCTGATGGTGAGCCATCCATGAGCGTATCACCACATACAACTGACCACTGGCCAGCCGCGAGGTGGTGTAATCCAGCGCTTCATAAAAACCAAATTTACCGCGCGCGCCGCAGCCTTCCAGCGTTTGCAGGTTCTCAATGGCTTTTTGCGGATCAACCACCAGCGCCATCATGGTGGCATACGGGGCGATCACCATATCGTCGCCGAGGCCACGTCGCAGACCCAGCCCCGGCACGCCGAAGGCGTGATAGCGATAATTCTGACTGGCATCGAAGGCATACCATCCCGATTCTGAGATCCCCCATGGCACCCCGCGCTCTTTACCCCAGGCAATTTGGCGATTTACCGCCGACTGACACATGGTCACCAGTAAGGTATCGGGATAGCCCGGCATCACCAGCTGCGGCATCAAATACTCGAACATCGAACCGCTCCACGACATCAGCGCCGGCTGTTTTTCCAGCACGGTAAACAGCCGTCCCAATGCCTGCCAGCTCTTCAGCGGCAATTGGTTGGTGGCGATGGCGAAATAGCTGGTCAGACGAATTTCCGACGGCAGCAAGTCATAGTGACCGCTATCCAGCTTATTTATCTCGCAGTTGTAGCCAACGCTAAGCAGATCGGTAACCGGGTTATACAGAAAGGCAAAATCCATCGTGGCGTGCTGATGCAGCCGAAGCTCCAGTTCGTCGAGGATTGCCAGCCGCTGACGGGCAGAAGCCATCGCATACAGGCGCGCGGCGGAAGCGGTGGCGTCGGGCTGGCGCGCCAGCGCCAGCAGGCTGGGGATCGGCTGACTGACATTATCATCGGTTATCCAGCCGAGAAAATGCTGTGCCTCCTGACTCAACTCACTGACCTGACGCAGCAGGCTGGCGGCCCAGTCGCGCTGCGCGCTATCGGCAGTTTCACTTAACAGCAGCAGTTCTTCGGCCAGCGGCTGCATGGCAGCAAATGCCCGCAGACACCCCGCAACCGAGCACGACAGCGCCTCGATACACTGCGTGCGTATCAGCGGCAATGCGGCAGGCCGATCGCCGGGCCAGTTTTTTTCCAGTAGCTGTAGCGTATCCTCCAGCCCGGCTAACGCACGCGGGATATCCAGCACCGGCTGTTTCTTACATTGCACCAGCCCGGCGCTCAGGGTCAGCAAATGGCCCGCCATATTGCCACTATCGACGCTGGAGATATAACGCGGCTTTAGCGGCTGCAGAGTCCGCGTGTCATACCAGTTATAAAGATGCCCGCGATAGTGCTCCATCTTATCCAGCGTATCGAGAGTCAGGGTAATACGCTGCAGCATATTGCCACAGGTGATATAGCCAAAATCCCATGCGGTAAGATTCGCCAGCAGTGACAGGCCGATATTGGTCGGCGAGGTACGGTGGGCAATGACCGGCTTCGGCAATTGCTGATAGTTATCCGGTGGTAAACCATTCTCTTGCGCATTAACAAAAGTTTCAAAAAACAACCAGATTTCACGGCTATTCTGGCGCAAAAACTGGCGCTGCTGCGCATTTATCGGCGCTTTTTTTCGTTGCGGCGCACGGCTCAGCCAGAGCATCCATGCCGGCGCCAGCAGCCAGATCACCGCCACATCCAGCGCCAGACCACCGAGCGCTGAATGCCATAGTACGCTCAGGGCCAGCAGTATTACCGCCAGCAGCGGGTTTAACCACATCGCGCGATAGATATTTTTTAGTGATGGCAGTAAACGACCTTTGCTCTGATCAAAGCTCATCCACTCATTAAGATTGCGCTGACTTACGCCCAGCCGCCACAGGGTGACGGCAATCGCATACAGGGTATAGCCGGCTTCATGGGGCAAGGTAGCCAGACTGAGCAAGATGCGGTTCAGGCGCGATAAGGTGCCGCGCAGGATCAATGGTATATGCTGCAGCAGCGGGCGTTTCGCTGGTTTCGTCAGCAGATCCTGCAGTAATGCCACCAGCGTTGGCAGTAACAGCACCACGGCGAGAAATGACAACCAGTAAAAAGGATTCGGTACCAGTAATACCATGGCAAACAGCAACACCAGCAGGCACGGCGCCACCAGACTACGGCGTAAATTATCCAGCAGTTTCCAGCGCGAAAGCGTGCTGAGCGGGTTACGCGTGCGGCTGCCATCGGCCTTACGCACCTGCGGCCGTAACCAGTTAAGCAATTGCCAGTCGCCGCGGATCCAGCGTGAACGGCGCGCGACATCAATCATATAGCTGACCGGATACTGTTCATACAGCACCACATCACTCAGCAGACCGGACCGCACATAGCAGCCTTCCAGCAGATCGTGACTGAGTACCAGATTTTCCGGGCAGGTGCCTTCGGTAACGCGGGAAAACATCTCCACATCGTAAATGCCCTTGCCGACAAACGAGCCTTCGCCAAACAGATCCTGATAGATATCTGACGACATTAATGAGTAAGGATCGCTGCCCGGTGGGGTACTGTTGAGAGCCGCATAGCGACTTTGCCCAAAGCGCGGGATCTCTTCGGCCAGTCGTGGCTGCAAAATGGTATAGCCCTCCACCACCCGTTGCCGTTGCGCATCATAAATCGGGTGATTCAGCGGATGTGCCAGCGTGGCAATCAGCTGATGAGCGCTGGCGCGCGGCAGTACGGTATCGCTATCAAGGGTAATAACATATTTTACCGTCGCCAGCGCGACGGCATCGCCGCCGCAGATAGTGGTAAAACCGTTTTCCTGCTGGCGCAACCAGCGATTCAGCGCGTAAAGTTTGCCACGTTTACGCTCATATCCCATCCACACGCCCTGCTGCTGATTCCATTCGCGTTCACGATGCAGCATCAGGAAAGGCATATGGCGCTGTTCGGCGTAACGGCGGTTAAGCCCTTCGATTTGCGCGCAAACATAGCTTAGCAAACCCGCATCTTCCGGCAGGGTCTGCTGTAGGCTGTCATGGAAATCGGTGAGTAACGCGAAGTGCAGATGCGCCATATCATTACCGATAAAGCACACTTCGAGGCTGTTAATGAGCTTATCAATCCCTTCCCGGCTGGCCAGCAAACAGGGGATCACTACCAGCGTACGGAATTCAGCCGGAATGCCGGCGGAAAAATCCAGCCGCGGCAACGACTGCGGCAGCCGACTGCGGGTAGTCGCTTCACTAAGCAGATTAGTGACAAACTGGCTGACGACAATCACGATCGGCACCAGCAGCAGCCACAGCGGCCAGCCGAGACCGGCTCCGCGGCTGTGAAACAGAAGATCGGCGCTAAATGCGGTGATCAGCAAACTCAGGCTGCCAAACCAGGAGAGCAACGGCATCTGATTAAACCGGTGGCGTATCCGCGTCTGCCATTTGAAGCGAATATTCATCGCGGCTTCCAGCTGCGTCCGTCCGGCATCAATCAGGTAGTAGCCAATATGCTGTTTCCGGCTGCCTGGCGGCGCCTGCTGCGCCAGCGCTAATACCCGCCGGGCCACCGCCGTTTCACTTTCCTGACCGTAACGCGCCAGCAGTTCAACCACATGGCGATAGCGGTCGCGGGTAGCAAAATGCATCCGGGCATAAATATCTGCCGGATCCTGCCGCAGAACTTGCTCCACCAGGCTGAGGTTTTCCGCGAAATCCGCCCAGTTCATTTCACTTAGCAGACGTAGCCCGGTAATACTGTTACTGACTGACAGCTGACTGGCCGCCTGCTGCTGATTGAAGCGATGGATCAGGGTTTCCGTGGTTAATCCCACTTCTCCCAGCCGTTGTTCCATCCAGGTTAACGGTAGTGCCAGCATGCTGCCATGGCCCTGCAAACGCCTGACCAGTTCGGCAACGAAAGCACTGGTGCGCGGCGGATTGCTGCGCGCCATATCGGCAATCACAATGATTAAACTGGCCGGGTCGTTTTCCGCGCTGTCGAGCATTTTCGTCACCCAGTCATTTGCCAGGTTACGCTCCTGCTGGGCTTCGGCCACTTCACTACTCACCCGGCGCAAATTCTCGAACAGCGCCAGACGCAGCATTCCCGGCAGCGCCCACAGCTCGCCGAGGGTCAGCGGCGTGATCTTCTGATAAGCCGCGACATAACGTGTCAGGCTGTCGTCATCCCAGCGGCCATCGCCATGCGCAATCGCCTCGGTGGCAATATGATAAATACGCGGGCAGTGATGAGGCGCCGCCAGCGCGGGTAAACCTTTACCAAAGTTTTTTGGTAGCAGCTGCCGTACCACGCGGATCTGTTCTTCGATCAGATAAAAGTTATCCAGCAGCCACTCACCGGCGGGGCCGATGCTGTTTTTTTCATCACGGCTCAGGATCTGGCAATTCTCAGCCAGCAACAGTTCGTTTTCTTCCAGTCTTTTTAGCAAAAAATAGGGGGCTTTACTGGTCGTAAGGTGATGTGACAGCGCCAGCGTTTCGCCAAAGCGCTCCATCTGATCGACAGAAAATAGTTCGGCTTTCTCCGCGCTATCATAGTGGCTATCAGCAAGAGAGGTTTGACCATAAGCCAGCGCGCTATCGGGACGATTTTTACTCTTAACGAAATAACTGAAATCAATTCTCACGCAACAGCTCCTGGGACGGATGCTCTAAGGGCAGTTGCCACGGCTGCAGGAAGAGTAAATGAGGGATGGGAAAATGCTAAAGAGGCGCAATCTTAACGACAGTAATGCAATAATATGTGGAGATAACTAAGTATAACAGACTTTTAACCTAATCGTTTATTATTCAACCTGGCAAATAAATCAGCGCCGCCGGAGGTGGCAGCCAGTGGCCGTAAGGGAGGCAATCCGAGGGGTAATTGTGACAGCCGGCCAGAGCAAACACCGTCTTAACACAAACTATCAGCAACTGCTGATATCGCCTACTGCCGCTTCAGCAGAATCATCCGTCAGGGCACTGAAAATATATCCGCACCGGCGATAAATTCAGTGCCCTTATTAACTATTTCACAATGAAACTACAATTTCACTTTGTGACATAGAAACCATCAATATTCCCTCTGCGCATATTTATAACAAACAAAATGCGCATTTCCTTGAGAAGGGGCAGTAAATCTTCGCTGTCTGTAATGCATTGTATGAGTTATAAAAACTCCCAAGGAATATTCGTTTCTCCATTTCTGGTATCAACCTGCAACCTTTAATATGTACTGCATGAAACCCGTTTCTTTGCGGCGTCCTGGTCACGTAATAATATGCGAACACTATTCTGCCTCCCACGGTTTGTTTAGTTTTATTAAAGCGAATCAAGTATACGCCAGCTATCAGAGACAGCTGACCAGACTGTCGCATTTCTGTAACTTTCGGATTTTTTTCTGGAATCATTAGACTAAAAAACCAATGTAGTTAACAGATTAGCCACTGCGTCTGGCAGTAGTTGCGGATATGCCATCAGCAATTTTAGGAAATGCTTTAGTGGCGACATAAAAAAATGCGGATTGATGTTATAGCTGTCAGCAGATTCAGCGACATCATCAACAGGTGAATATCATGAGTTACGATGTGCAGTCCGGCGTGATTGAACAGGAGGTGGGCGAAGCGGTGCTGGCTCTGATAGCGACCCATGAACCCATCAGTCGCTCAGGTATTATCAATTACTTGCATAAAAAGCGCGATGAGACCGGCAATGCGGCTTATAAAGAGATGCTTCGTCTTGCAGCCGATCAGATGCGCCAGGCAAGGTAAGGAGCGGGATTGATTCCGCCCGGGATATCACGCAACACGGGAGCCATAAATGGCTCCCCGACAGGGTTTCAGATACCCCCGAACCGTAGGGGCGGGATTTATTCCGCCCGGGGTATCACGCAACACGGGAGCCATAAATGGCTCCCCTACAGGGTTTCAGATAACCCCGAACCGTAGGGGCGGGATTTATTCCGCCCGGGGTATCACGCAACACGGGAGCCATAAATGGCTCCCCTACAGGGTTTCAGATAACCCCGAACCGTAGGGGCGGGATTTATTCCGCCCGTATCAATGGCTTGCACGGCTGCCGCCATCGGGACGGGAGCCATAAATGGCTCCCCTACAGCAGGGGGTCAGATATTCTCCCGTAGGGGTGGGATTTATTCCGCCCGTATCAATGGTTTGCACTGCTGCCGCCATCGGGACGGGAGCCATTAATGGCTCCCCTACAGCAGGGGGGCAGATATTCTGCCGTAGGGGCGGGATTTATTCCGCCCGTATCAATGGCTTGCACGGCTGCCGCCATCGGGACGGGAGCCATAAATGGCTCCCCTACAGCAGGGGGTCAGATATTCTGCCGTAGGGGCGGGATTTATTCCGCCCGTATCAATGGTTTGCACTGCTGCCGCCATCGGGACGGGAGCCATTAATGGCTCCCCTACAGCAGGGGGGCAGATATTCTGCCGTAGGGGCGGGATTTATTCCGCCCGTATCAATGGTTTGCACTGCTGCCGCCATCGGGACGGGAGCCATTAATGGCTCCCCTACAGCAGGGGGGCAGATATTCCGCCCGATTAAAAACGGTTAAATATCCTGCCCGTTACTGGCAATAACCTGCTTATACCAGCTAAAACTTTTCTTGCGCGAACGCGCCAGCGTGCCAGTGCCATCATCATGTTTATCAACATAGATAAAGCCATAGCGTTTATCGTACTGACCGGTGGTAAAAGAGACGCAGTCAATACAGCCCCACGGCGTATAGCCGATTAAATCGACGCCATCCTCCACTACCGCTTTTTTCATCTGCGCAATATGCGCCTGCAGATAAGCGATACGGTAATCATCATTGATCTCGCCATTCGCCTCTACCCGGTCCACGGCGCCAAAGCCATTTTCCACAATAAACATTGGCTTCTGATAACGCTCATAAAATGCATTCAGCGTATAGCGCAAACCAACCGGGTCAATCTGCCAGCCCCACTCGGACGCCTGCACATGCGGGTTCTTCACACTGCCTTTAAAGCCGGCAATCGCATCGCCAATCACACTGTCTTTCGCTGCATACTGCACCGCATTACTCATGTAGTAGCTGAAGCCAAGATAGTCCGCGCAGCCTTCACGCAGCGTCTGCTGATCTTCTGCAGCCATATCAATCTGATAACCTTTCGCGGCCCATTCACGAAGAATATAGGACGGGTAGTAACCGCGTAGCTGTACGTCGCCAAACAGATGACGCTCGCGCATCGCTTGCTGGGCAAACATCACGTCATCCGGATGACAGGACCACGGATAAAGCGGAACCAGCGCCAGCATGCAGCCAATCTTAAACTCAGGATTGATCTGATGGCCGAGCTTTACCACTTTTGCGCTGGCGACAAATTGATGATGCAGCGTCTGATACATTGCCTGCTCAGGCTGCGGCTGATGTTTAAAAATCACCCCCGAGCAACAGTAGCCAAACAGCGGATACTGCCAGTTTCGCTGGTTGTTGATTTCGTTAAACGTCATCCAGTATTTCACTTTTTTCTGATAACGCTTCATCACGACTTCACTGTAATGCACAAAAAAATCAACCACTTTACGATTTAACCAGCCACCATACTCGGTTACCAGATGATGCGGCATTTCAAAGTGCGACAGCGTAATTACCGGCTCAATATTATACTTAAGCAGTTCATCAAACAGATCGTCGTAAAACTGTAATCCCGCTTCATTTGGCTGCTGCTCGTCGCCCCTGGGGAAAATACGCGTCCAGGCAATGGAGGTTCGGAAACACTTAAATCCCATCTCGGCAAACAGCGCAATGTCCTGCTTATAGTGCGAATAAAAATCAACCGCCTGGTGATTCGGGTAGCTGTAACCCGGCAAAACGCCATCGGTTATCACCCGGTCCACCCCATGCGAGCCACCAGAAAGTACGTCACAAATACTGACGCCCTTCCCCCCCTGATCCCAACCACCTTCAACTTGATGCGCCGCTACCGCGCCGCCCCACAGAAAGTCTTGCGGTAATTGTTGTTCTGACATCGTTAATCCTTAATAAATTGCCCGTTATCTGTCAGGCGAGTGCCGGCAACCGGCACAGTTAATATTCGACGCTGTTATCCAGATTCTGCCCGTTGCTCTGGATCACACGCTGGTACCAGGCAAAGCTTTTCTTTTTGTAGCGCGCTAAATCTTTCAGATCCTTTTCATCACGATTGACGTAAATAAAGCCATAACGTTTGCGGATCCCCTGATGAGTACTGACCAGATCGATAGCCGACCATGGACAATAGCCAAACAGCTCGACGCCATCGGTGATCGCCAGCTGCAGCTGTTCGATATGCGCGCTCAGATAATCAATGCGGTAGTCATCATAAATTTTGTTGCCCGCCGCCAGCTCATCGAAAGCGCCGAGACCGTTTTCCGTGACGATCAATGGCAGATGATAGCGGTCATAAATCTCACGGGCGGTAATACGGAAGCCGACCGGATCGATATACCAGTTGAACTGATTCTTCTGCAGCCAGCGATTCTCCGTGCCGACATAGACGCTTTTATCAATACCGGCTAACTGCTGATCGGGGCGCTGTTCCGGCGTCTGTTCCGCGCTGTTCTGCGGCAAATCGGCACCGACGGTGGCGGAGGCATAGTAGTTAAACGCGATAAAATCCGGCTTACCCTGCCGCAGAATCGCCATCTCCTGCTCAGTGATGGTCGGCAGATACCCTTTTTCAGCCATAAAGCTCCAGGCCACGCGGTTATAGCGCCCGAAACAGGCCAGATCGAGGTAGAGCCAGTTACGAATAGCGGTGAAATTATTCGCTGCCAGCACATCTTCCGGCCTTGAGGTGGCGGGATAAACACAGGAGATATTCGGCGCCGGGCCAATTTTCGCCTGCGGCAGCATCTGATGGCAGGCGATCATCACTTTTGCCTGGGCCAGCATCATATGGTGGTTCTGCTGGTAGAGCGTTTTTTGCGGATCCGCCGTGCCGGGTGGCAGGGTGCCAATGACATCCCCTTTCAGGATCATCATGTTCTGCTCGTTAATCGTCAGCCAGTAGTTCACCCGATCGCCATACAGTTCAAAAGCGGTACGGGCAAAATGTTCAAACGCGTCAATCGTAGCCGGATTCGACCAACCGCCCTGCTCCTGCAATGCCCAGGGCAGATCGAAGTGATACAGGGTTACCAGCGGTTCAATTTGCTGCCGACGCAGTTCATCAATCAGTTGCTGGTAAAATGCTACGCCCTCGGCATTTAACTCACCGCTGCCCTGTGGAAACAGACGGCTCCAGGCAATCGAGAAGCGGTAGGTTTTCAGCCCCAGTTCGGCAAACAGCGCCACATCCTGCTCAAAGCGATGATAGTGATCGCTGGTAACGGTAAAATCGGTGATGTTACTGCTAAAGGTGGCTTTATCGATCACCGAGGGCCCTTTTCCCCCCTCGTTCCATGCGCCCTCAACCTGATAGGCGGAGGTCGATGCTCCCCACAAAAAGTCGTGCGGAAACGGTTTTAACCGCTGGTGTTTCATCCTCAGCTCCTGAAATTAATGTTGTTTAAGTGCTGCAATCTCACGATGTAAGGCAATAATTTCTTCCGCCAGCTCGCGGCAGAGCATGGCATTCATTAAATGGTCCTGCGCATGCATCAAAATCAGCGTGACCGGGATCTTGCCGCATCCTTCATCCGCGCCAATCAGCACGGTTTGGATTTTATGCGCCTCTTTTGCCGCCGCCGAGGCGCCGGTTAACAGCTCATCCGCTCTGGCCCAGTCATATTTACGCGCCGCGCGCAGCGCTTCCATGGCTAACGAACGTGCCTCGCCCGCATGGATAATCAGTTCCATCACCGTGCTTTCATCAAGTTCCATTAGTGGCTCTCCGCAGGTTGTAAACTCTCTTCTTCTTGCGCCAGCAATTGGCGCTCGTACATTTTGAAGAACGGGTAATAAATCAGGGTGGATACGCCGATCAGCACCACGACGAGGATAATCGCGCGGAAATCCCAGCCGGTTGACCAGGCAGCGCCAATTGGCCCCGGCGTGGTCCATGGCGCCAGCGAAACCACATGGTTAACCAGATCGGTACGGGTGGCGATCCAGGCAATAATGGCATTGACCATCGGCGCGGTAATAAACGGAATAAACAGCAGCGGGTTCATCACTACCGGGGAGCCAAAGATAATCGGCTCGTTGATATTGAACATGCTCGGCACCAGGCCCAGCTTGCCAATAGAGCGCAGATGCGCCGCGCTGCTGCGCAGGTAGAGGAACACCAGCCCCATGGTGGAGCCGGAACCGCCGATAACAATAAAGAACTGCCAGAACGGCTCGATAAATACCTGGGTGATCGGCGCACCGCTATTCAGCGCCTGCTGATTAATACCAAGATTGGTCAGCCAGAAAGCCTGTAAAATCCCGCCGACAATCACCGCGCCATGAATACCGGCAAACCACAACAGATGGCAGAGCAATACGGCAATCAATACCGCCGGCAGTGAATCGGAAGCAGAGATAATCGGCGCGAAGATCGCCATAATCGCCTGCGGCAACAGCATGCCAAACTGACTCTGCATAAACAGACTGAGCGGGAATAGCGTCAGGAAAATCGCCAGAATCGGGATCAGCAGATCGAACGACTGGCGGATCTTCGGCGGTACCTGCTCGGGTAACTTAATGCCGATATTATGTTTTTGCAGGAAGTGCATAAGCTCAGTGGTATACAGCGCCACCAGGATGGCGGTGAATATTCCCTCGCCCCCCAGCGAACCGACCGGCAAACTGCCGTTGGCCTGTGGCGCCGCGACCAGCAGAAATGACATCAGCGACAGGCAGGCGGCCATAAAGCCGTTCATTTTGTAGCTCTGCGCCAGGTTATAGGAGATGGCGCTGGCGATATAGACCGCCATAATGCCCATCGTCATATTGTACGGCATCATGATCTGTTCAGAGTGGCGCGCCACCATCCCTAACCACCATTTGGCGATCGCCCACTGGCTGTCAGCACTGAATGGCGGATGAGCAAACAGCAGCATAAAAGAGCCGACAATCAGGAATGGCATCGACGAGATAAAACCATCTTTAATCGCCACCACATGCCGCTGACTGGAAAGTCTTGCTGCTACCGGGCTGATGTTATTTTCGATAATGCCAAATAATGACTCACTGATAGTGCTCATTATTATTCTCCGCCAGTTTGCATCAATGCCAACGCAGCCTGCAGCACTTTTTTACCGTTCATCATGCCGTAGTCCATGGTATTAATTACCGCGACCGGCTTGTGCTTTTCAGCCGCAATTGTCTGAAATTCAGCTAATTTATACTTAATCTGTGGCCCCAGCAGGCAGCAATCCCAGGTAGCAATCTGGCTGGCGAACTCATCGAAGCCCACCGCCAGTATTTCCACGCTAATACCTTGTTCTTTCGCTTCTTTTTCCATTCTCTGCATCAGCATACTGGTAGACATTCCGCCGGCACAGCACAGTAATATTTTATTCATATCCATCTCCTTGCCTGTGGTTTACCCAGATTTAGACAAATTAAGCGATAATCTGCAACCGGTTTCATATTACTTTTCACTTTTTGTGATTAGGATCGCAATCGCCTCCAAATTAGATAAAAATTCCGGCAAAAAACAGGTTATTCACTTAGAGTAAAATATAATTAACAGTGTGAAAAACCCTATAATCGCCAGAGCAAAGACGATGGGGCAATAATTAAAAAATAGAAATAATTTAATTGGGTTATTTATTTGATGTTTGCTGCTGCAGATAAAATCGCAATACGTTAAACTTGGCCACCGAGTGGGAGTCATCCATCACTCCCGGGGAGTGCTTCAGAGCCTCCTTTAAATCACAGGGAAATCAGTATGACAACGATGCTTGACGTGGCCAACAAGGCCGGGGTTTCCAAAGCCACGGTTTCACGCGTGCTTGCCGGGAACAGCTATGTCAGCAAAACCACCAAAGATCGGGTATTTAAAGCCATCGCCGAGACGGGCTATCGCCCCAATCTGCTGGCGCGCAATCTGGCGACGCGCAAGTCGCAAAGCATCGGTCTGGTGGTCACCAATACTCTGTACCATGGCCCCTACTTCAGTGAATTGCTGTTTCAGACCGCGACCCTGACCGAAAATCATGGTCGCCAGTTGATCCTTGCGGATGGTAAACACAGTGCCGACGAGGAGCGCCAGGCCATTCAGTTTTTGCTCGATCTGCGCTGTGACGCGATTATTATTTATCCGCGCTTTCTGACGCCGGCGGAAATGGATGAGATTATCGAACAGCATCAGCAGCCGATTATGGTGGTTAATCGCAAGCTCGAGCGCCATCCGGATAACTGTGTCTATGCCGAACATCAGCAGGATTGCGTCAGCGCGATCAATTACCTGATTGCTCAGGGGCACCGGGAAATCGCGTTTATTTGCGGCTCTCCGGGGTCGCCGACCAGTGAGAGCCGTTATTCAGGCTATCAGCAGGCGCTGCAGGAAAATAATATCGCCTTCAATCCGGCACGGGTGGCGCACGGTGACTGGACGCCGGACAGCGGACGCGTGGCGGCCGAAGCGCTGCTGGCGCGTGCGGTACGCTTTAGCGCCCTGGTTGCCAGCAATGATGATATGGCCACCGGCGCCGCACGTGCTTTTTATCAGGCCGGCATTGCGGTTCCGCAGCACATATCCCTGCTGAGTTTCGATGATATTCCGATGGCTTCGTTCTTTATTCCGGCACTCACCACGGTGCATGTGCCGGTGGCGGAAATGATTAAAGATACCCTTGACCGACTGGTCAATTTGCTGGAAGAGAAGGAAAACCGGCCGCTGACGCCATTCAGGGGCCAGCTTATTATTCGTGAGTCGGTACGACCGTTCAGCGGATAACGGCGGCCAGCGGGCTTAGTTTTTACAGCGTTGCAGAATATCCTGATCCGGTTGATATGCCAGCGACATTCAGAACAAAAAAGTATATGCATCGGTTGCGCGGGAGCAAAATTGAGAGTGCCATGAAACTAACGCTAATTACGCTGCTTATCCGGCCAGCAGATCACCATTAAGCCACAGACAATCAGTATGACGCCAGCGCAGGTGGCCCAGGAGAATGTTTCATTAAGCCCCGGCACCAGCGGCGCCGCCAGCCAGACCAGAATATAGCTCAGGCTAAGCAGTGGATAGGCGCGGTTCAGGCTGATATGGTGCAGCGCCAGCACCCAGCACAGCATCGATAAACCATACGCCGTCAGACCGGCGAACAACGCCAGCGCCCCGGGGGTTAGCGCCATCAGCTGCTCGCCGAACAACAACAGTTCGCGCGCCGGCGGCAGTTGCGACATGGCCCATTTCATACTCAGCTGGGCGCCACTGACCAGTAAGATACTGATTGCCGCCCACAGATAGCCAGTCATGCATGCACTCCCAGCACGATCACTCCGGCGACAATCAGCACAATGCCCAGACTATGGCGCAACGTAATCCGCTCCTGCCACAACCAGCGCGCGGCGAGCGTAACAATAATGAAATTGATACTCAGCATCGGATACGCCACCCCTACCGGCACCTGCTGCAACACCCAGAGCCATACCAGCATGGCACAACCCAGCAGCAACAGGCTCAGCCCCAGCCAGATGACAAGGTGCCGTTTATCATAGCGGCGGGTGGCCTGCTTCTGGCAAAGCTGACCACCGCAACTAAGCAGGCTGGCAACCAGGATCAGCAGAATATTCACGGCAGCTGATGATATTGATAGAGAATTAAACGCCCCTGACGATAAATCAGGTCGGCAGTCGGCAGATTGGTATGAGTACCATTATCATCGCGCGGCAACAGCAAAATCAGCGAAACCGTCCCGTTACGGCGGTGCTCAGCCAGCCAGCCGGCAAAGGCATCGCCGCCGACAAACCGCTGTTGCGCATCCGGATAGTCAAGTCCCCAGGTCAGTTCACCTTTCTCTTCATACAGCATAATATCACTACGCTTCAGTTCCCAGCCGACCGCCGCCGCCACCCCGGGACTATCTGCCAGCACATAGCGGCTGCCGCTAATATTGTCACGCACCGAGGCAATAAAGTCCTGCGGTTGTTTTGCATCCATTATCTGTTGCGGCATGGCGCTCCCCACCGTCAGCGCCACCCCTAACGGGCAGAGCGCCGCCGCCAGCCATCGCTGTAACGGCTGGCGGAGGCTAAAGGCGCCCGACAGCGCCCAAAACAGAAACGCAGCACAGGCGAGGATGACTTTTTTCACCTCATGGTCATCATACAGGGAATGTGTGCTTATCCCCCACGGCGCCAGCGCCACCAGTACTACCAGCACGCAAATCACACCAAACAGCAGATTAATCCAGCCATTAATGCGCAATACGCGACTACTGCCGCTAACAGCCAGCTGCCGCGCATAACCGGCCATCAGAACCGCCAGCGGCGCAAAACACGGCAGAATATAAGTAGGCAGTTTACCTTTGGCGATGCTGAAAAACAGCAGCGGCATCACCACCCAACCCAGCAGATAAAAGCTGCCGCTCTCCTCTGTTTTCTGCTGCCAGCCGCGCCAGAGGGCGCCGGGCAACAGCGCCAGCCAGGGCAAACTTCCCGCCAGCAATACCGGCAGGTAATACCAGAACGGGGCTTTGTGCTGCGCATTATCCTCAGCAAAACGCTGAATATGCTCTACCCAGAAAAAGTAGTGCCAGAAATCCGGCTCACGTTGGGCAATCGCCAGCGCCCATGGCAGGCTGATCAGTACCGCGCTCAGTATCGCCAGTGGCCCGCACAGCAATACCTCTTTCCAGCGCCGTTGCCGGATAACCCAGGGTAATACTCCCAGTACCGGAACCGCCAGCGCCAGAAAACCTTTGGTCATAAAACCCATGCCGCAGGTGACGCCCAGCAGCAGATACGCCAGCACTTTGTGGCGTACCGATGTCGCCTGCGCCGCCAGCCAGAAGCTGCACATTGCCGCCGTTAGCCACAGGGTGATCATCGGATCGAGCACCGAATAGGTGCCAATACCATAGACCAGAAAACTGGTCAGGAAAATCACCGCGGCGATCAGCGCCGTCTTACGCTCATGCCACAATCGCCATGCCAGCCAGTACACCATGCATGCGGTCAGGGTGATGGAAAATACTGAGCCAAAGCGCACACTAAAATTATTGTGGCCAAACAGTAACTGGCTGAGATTATTGATCCAGTAACCGGCGACCGGCTTTTCAAAATAACGCAAATCGAGAAAATGCGGCACTATCCAGTTGCCGCTGACTAACATCTCCCGGCTGATTTCCGCATAGCGCGTCTCATCAGGTTGCCAAAGGTGGCGGAATTCAAGGGGCAGCAGATAATAGAGTGTAAATAACAGCAGCAGCGGAACGCCAATTTTGATGGTTTTCATTCAATCCTCATTTCGATAACTGCTCGCATCCAAGCCAGCCTTCCCTGCCTGCCAGCGTGCCACGCACCACTCTGCCAGTGGGTAAGGTATTTAAATCATCAGGTAATAACTCGCTTAGCGGGCAAAACTGAATGCCCTGCTGTGCTGCCATCTCCAGCAACTCAGCAAACAGGTGACGCATTGCAATGCCTTCCACTTCGGCATGAATGGTATACACCTGGCTCCCCGGCTGCTGGTGAATTTTGTCGAGAAGATAACCATTGAAATTCGCCGCCGTAACATCGCGACCAATCACTTCATCCCAGGTTGGCAACGTCACCGGGATCTGCACCGTACCCAGTGAACCATCAGACAGCAGCGGCCGGAATGGTCCGCTGCCACGGCAGTCACTGTTATAGTTAAAATGAAATGCCTCTTTGGCATTCACCACCCGCTGATCGGCACGCCAGCCAGCTACCGCTGAACAGCTGATCGAGGCGCCAATAATCCGGCTCAGCGCCTCGCATCCCAGCAGGATCTGTTGGTGCAATTTTTCCGGCGACCAGACGCCGGCCCAGGTTTGCCAGGCAAAATGATCCCAGGCGTGCAGCCCCACCTCATGATGATCGGCGGCGGCATCGATTACTTCCGCCAGCCCCTCGCCAATATTGCGTCCTGGCCAGGCGGTTCCGGCCAGCAAAATATCCCAGCCATACAGCGAAGCAGCACGAGAACGCAGCATTTTCCATAAGAAGTGGGGCTTTAACAGGCGCCATAAATGGCGCCCCATATTGTCCGGCCCGACGGTAAAGAAAAACGTTGCCTGAATACGGTGCAAACTGAGCAGCTCCAGCAACTGAGGCACGCCATCACGCGTGCCACGCCAGGTGTCGACATCAATACGCAGGCCGACTTTTCTCATTCTGCTTTATCCGTCGCGTCAACGGTGTGCAGGAAGAAATCCAGCGTGTTATCAATGGTTTGTTCCATCGCAACCGTCGGCGTCCAGTTAAGTAAACGCCGGGCATTGCGAATACTCGGCTTACGGTGCGCCACATCCTGATAGCCTTTACCATAATAACTGCTGCTTTCCACCTCGCGAAAACCGGCGAATGGCGGAAACTGATCGCGCAGTGGATGGCGGTCGAAACTGACCAGCAACTGCTGCGCCAGTTCTTTAATACTGGCTTCGTTATCCGGGTTACCAATATTAATAATCTGGCCATCGCAATTATGATTTTTATTCTCAATAATGCGGAACAGCGCTTCCACACCATCGGAAATATCGGTGAAACAACGTTTCTGCTCACCACCATCAATCAGTTTGATCGGCGAACCTTCCACCAGATTAAGAATCAGCTGGGTAATGGCGCGCGAGCTGCCAATACGCGCGGCGTTGAGGTTATCAAGACGCGGCCCCATCCAGTTAAACGGACGGAACAGGGTAAAACGCAGCCCCTCTTTTTCACCATAGGCCCAGATAACGCGATCCAGCAGCTGTTTCGATACCGAATAGATCCAGCGCTGTTTATTGATCGGTCCGACCACCAGATTCGAATGATCCTCATCAAATACCGGATCGCTGCACATCCCATAAACTTCCGACGTAGACGGGAAGATAATACGTTTTTTGTATTTAACGCAGTCGCGAATTATTTTCAGATTTTCTTCAAAATCCAGTTCGAATACCCGCAGCGGATTACGCGTATATTCAATCGGCGTGGCAATCGCCACCAGCGGTAAAATCACATCACATTTCTTGATATGGTATTCAATCCACTCTGAATGGATACTGATATCCCCTTCGACAAAATGAAAACGCGGATGACCAATAAAACGACCAATCGCATCCGAGCTGATATCGAGGCCAAACACCTCGAAATTATCATCCGCCAGCAGGCGTTCGGTCAGGTGATTACCAATAAAACCATTTACGCCGAGGATTAACACCCGGCTGCGACGTTTCGCCACGGCGTTCGGTGAATTATGCAGTATGGCGCCGGATACCAGTCCGAGAGTCTGCGCCAGCTGAGTGCCCTGCATATAAACGCCGTTTTCGCCCTGGCCGGTGAGCACTTCCAGCGCCTGACTGCCACAGGCGATAATCAGCGGATCGGTCGACAACACCGTGCCGGCTGTAGCCGCCGGGAAATCGTCACGGACTCTGGTTTTCCAGATAATAAATTTACCGGCGCCAACATAACTGAATGCGCCAGGCCAGGGATCGCTGACGGCGCGCACCAGGTTATTAATCACCGCCGCGGGCTGTTGCCAGTTAATGCGCCCATCTTCCGGCGTTCTTCTGCCAAAATAGCTGCCCTGGCTCTCATTCTGCGCCCGCTCAGGGAAATCACCGCTTTTAATCCGCGGCAGAATCTCCGCCAGCAGTTCGGATGCGGTCTGATTCAGCTTCACATGCAGCGTCAGCGCCGTATCTTCCGCAGCAATCGCCACGGCGTGTTGCGCAATAATCGCCCCGGCATCGGCACGCGCAACCATGCGGTGCAAGGTGACGCCGGTTTCGCTTTCGCCATTGACCAGCGCCCAGTTTAATGGCGCGCGACCGCGGTATTTTGGCAGCAAAGAACCATGCAGATTAAATGCCCCAACGGACGCGCTGTTAATAATCTCATCGCAGAGCATATGGCGATAATAAAAAGAGAAGATAACCTGCGGCTCGCTGTTTTTAATGCGTTCAATCCACAGCGGATGATTAACGTCTTCAGGCGCAAATACCGGAATACCGAGTTCCGCTGCGGTACGCGCCACGGAGCCAAAAAAATGATTTTCGCCTGCCGTATCCGCATGGGTATAAATTGCGGAGATCTGATAACCAGCTTTCACCAGCGCATTGATGCCAGCGCATCCCATATCATGATAAGCAAAGACCACAGCTTTCATTATTGATCGTCCTGTGCAGAAGAGGGGCGTTTAACTACACGTTGAATAAAATAGCGCGGGCGGGCACGGACATCGTGATAAATACGCCCGATATATTCTCCCAGCAGGCCCATGGCAACAAACTGAGCGCCAATAAACATAAACAGCAGCGCAAACAGCATAAATACCCCTTGCGCCGCCCACTGCGGTCCCAAAAATAGCCGCAGTGCAATCAGTAATAAGGCAATGGCAAAACCAGAGAAGGCGATAATGCTGCCGAAAACGCTTAGCATACGTAGTGGCGTGGTAGTCAGGCAGGTAACCAGGTCGTACATCAGGTTAATCAGCTTCATAAAGCTGTATTTTGAATCACCAAACTCGCGTTCCGCATGCTCCACCGGGATTTCAATCGCCCGGCGGGCAAAGGTATTCGCCAGAATGGGAATAAAGGTGCTGCGTTCGTGGCAATGTAGCATCGCCTCAACAATATGCCGACGGTAGGCACGCAGCATACAGCCATAATCCCCCATCGCCTTACCGGTGGTGCGTTGGATCAGATTATTAATCAGCCGTGAGGCACATTTACGAAACCAGCTATCCTGGCGTTTCTGGCGTACCGTGCCGACCACGTCATAGCCCTCAGCCGCCACACTCACCAGCCGCGGGATCTCTTCAGGGGGATTCTGCAGATCGGCGTCCAGGGTAATAATTAAATCACCGCTGACATGGCTGAACCCGGCCATAATCGCCGAATGCTGGCCATAGTTACGATTCAACAGTACGGCGACAATATGGCTCCCCTCCTGCCCGGCCGCGCTGGCCAGCATCTCGGCGGAATTGTCACTGCTGCCGTCATCAACCAGCAAAATCTCATAATCCATCGGCAGCAGCGCACAGGCCGCAGTAGTGCGCCGTAATAATTCCGGCAGGCTTTCCTGCTCGTTAAATACCGGAATTACCACGGAAACCTTATTAATCGCTTGCTCAGTTAGCATGATTTTTCCCTGCAATATCCTTTAGCGCAGTAATCACCCGGGTACTGTCATCATCTGTCATGCCGGGAAACAGCGGGATGGAACAAATGCGCGCGGAGTTCCATTCCGTATCAGGTAAAGTGAGGTGGGGAAAACGTTCGCGGTAATATTTTTGCGTATGCGCCGCGCGGAAATGCAGCCCGGTGCCAATGTTGCGCTGTTTCAGTTCCTGCATCAGATCGTCGCGACTGATACCGGTTTGTTGCTCGTCTACGCGAATAATAAACAGATGCCAGGCGTGCTGATGTTGCCAGTGCGGCAGCGCCAGCGGCATAAACGGCGTGTCGGCCAGTTCCTGTAAATAGCGCCCGGCAAGGGTCGCACGGCGGGCATTAAGCTGCGGCAGCTTCGCCAGTTGTACCAGCGCAATCGCCGCGTTGATATCCGGCAAATTGTATTTATAACCCGGACTAATGACTTCCGCCTGCGGCGCCCGGCCCAGCGTCTGGCGATCGTAAGCGTCGACGCCCAGCCCGTGGAATTTCAGGCTGCGTACGCGGTTTGCCAGTTGTTCATCATCGGTGACCACCAGCCCGCCTTCGGCGCAGGTGATATTTTTGATGGCATGCAAGGAGAAGATCGCGGTACCACTGGCGCCAACGTGTTTTCCCTTGTAACCGCAGCCAGCCGCATGGGCGGCATCCTCGATCACCGCAATACCATAACGTTCGCCAAGCGCCCGTATCGCATCGATATCGGCTGGCGCACCGGCATAGTGGACCGGCACAATCGCCTTCGTTCGCGGGGTAATTGCCGCTTCGATAAGCTCCGGCGTCACCATCAGGGTATCGCGGTCGACATCGATCATCACCGGTTCAGCCCCCAGTAATGAAATCATATTCAGCGTGGAAACCCAGGTCAGTGACGGGGTGATCACCTCGTCCCCGGCCTTAATACCCAGCGCCATCAGCGTGACGTGCATACCGGCGGTAGCCGAACTGACGGCAATCGCGTGCTTATTGCCAGTTAACTGGCAAAAGGCCTGTTCCAGCTGATGATTTTTCGGTCCGGTGGTGATCCAACCCGACTGCAATACGTCGTTGACCGCCATTAATTCAGCTTCCCCTATCTCGGGGCGGGAAAAAGGTAAAAACTCTGACATAGATAAAATTCCTTTAACTATAACGCGACATTTTTTTGCAATTTGTGCGATAAGTCAGACGCGTATGGCGATTTATTAATGTGATAAAACTCACATAAAAGCCGCATATGGCATCTAAATGTCTAAAAATCCGTGACAGCAGAGTCGATAAATCTCCTTTAACTGCAATATTTCTCGCTACAGGCACATCAGCATCAACATAAAGGAGATTTATTAGGGAAAGATTAAGATAGCTGCTGCCAGCAAAAAAAGAGAAGTTGTTCCCCAGTCAGACGTGGCTTAAAACGGCCAGAAAACAGGGTGATAGCAGGTAGCAGAAGGTTTGATAAGCGCAGGTACACAGAAAAAAAAATTTTTAGCGCCCGTGGCGCCAGTGCAAATCATCAGCACGGGGGCCATTAATGGCCCCCTATATAGAGGTTCAATAGAGGTCCAGCCAACACAACCCTGTCGCGGCGGTATTTACGCCGCCGTGGTTGCCGCTGATGCTAAGGCGCCGGCGTTAGTTTTTGCTCGCCGCAAAACGACGGCGCACCACCACAAAGAACAGCGGAACAAAGTACACCGCCAGTATTGTCGCCGCCGCCATACCGCCGATAACGCCGGTACCCACCGCATTTTGCGCGCCGGACCCGGCGCCGCTGCTGATAGCCAGCGGCAGCACGCCGAGAATAAACGCCAGCGAAGTCATCAGGATTGGCCGTAAGCGCATACGCACCGCATCCAGAGTCGCTTCGATCAGCCCTTTCCCTTGCTGGTCGATCTGATCTTTAGCAAACTCAACGATCAGAATGGCATTCTTGGCGGCAAGTCCAATGGTGGTCAGTAGTCCGACCACAAAGTAGACGTCATTATTCAGCCCACGCAATGTGGTGGCCAGCAGCGCGCCCACCACTCCCAGCGGCACCACCAGCATCACCGAGAAAGGAATCGACCAGCTCTCATACAGCGCCGCCAGGCAGAGGAACACCACCACCAGCGAAATGGCATATAACGCCGGGGCCTGTTGTCCGGTCATACGCTCCTGATAAGACATGCCGGTCCAGTCATAGCCAATACCATCCGGCAGTTGTCGCGCCAGCTGCTCCATTAGCGCCATTGCCTCACCGGAGCTTTTACCCGGCGCCGGTTGTCCCAAAATCTCTACCGACGGCAGGCCATTATAACGCTCCAGACGTGGCGAACCATAAACCCAGCCTGCGCTGGAGAAGCTGGAAAACGGCACCATCTTGCCGTTACTGGCACGGACAAACCAGTGGTCAAGATCGCCCGGCATCATGCGATAAGGCGCGTCACTCATCACATAGACTCTTTTCACCCGGCCATTATCGATGAAGTCATTCACATAGCTGCCGCCCCAGGCCGCACTGAGGGTAGTGTTAATATTATCAAGCGCCACGCCTAAGGCGGTGGCCTTTTCCTGATCGATATTCACTTTATACTGCGGACTGTCATCCATACCATTCGGGCGCACCGCCATCAGGGTATCAGGATGCTGACGCACTAAATCCAGCAGCTGATTGCGCGCCTGCAATAACTTCTGATGACCAACATTGCCCTGATCGATTAATTCGAAATCGAAACCGGTGGCATTACCCAGCGCAATAATCGGCGGCAGGTTAAACGCCACCACCTGCGCATCGATAATGCCGGAAAAGGCTTTCGTGGCGCGACTCACCAGCGCATCAACTTTGTTGTCGGCACCGGCGCGCTGCTGCCAGTCTTTCAGGCCGATAAAGGCGATACCGACATTTTGTCCGCGTCCGGCAAAGCCAAAACCGTTAACCGTCAGCACATTCGCTACATTGCGCTGCTCATCATGCAGATAGTAGTCATTAATCTGATCGAGCACTTTTTGCGTGCGCTGCTGTGTAGCCCCCGGCGGCAGGATCGCCTGGGTGGCAAACACCCCCTGATCCTCATTCGGTAAGAATGAGGTCGGCAGGCGCAGAAACATCACCGCCATCCCCACCACGATCAGCGCATAAATCAGGATATAACGCCCCGGCCCCCGCAACATACGCGCTACCGCCGCGCTATAGTGATTTGCGCTTTGATCAAATTTTCGATTAAACCAGCCAAAAAAACCGCCGGTTTTACCATGGGATCCGGCGGGCAACGGTTTAAGAATAGTGGCGCAGAGCGCCGGGGTAAGAATTAACGCCACCAGTACCGACAGCACCATTGCCGCAACAATAGTGATGGAGAACTGGCGGTAGATCACCCCGGTGCTGCCGCCAAAAAACGCCATCGGGACAAATACCGCCGACAGCACCAGCGCAATCCCCACCAGCGCCCCCTGAATTTGCCCCATCGACTTGCGGGTCGCTTCTTTCGGCGGCAGTCCCTCTTCCGCCATCACCCGCTCGACGTTTTCCACCACCACGATGGCATCATCCACCAACAGGCCAATGGCCAGCACCATACCAAACATCGTCAGGGTATTAATGGTGTAACCAAAAACGCTGAGAATGCCGAAAGTGCCAAGCAACACTACCGGCACCGCAATGGTCGGGATCAGCGTCGCGCGCAGACTTTGCAAAAACAGGTACATGACCAGGAACACCAGTACTATGGCTTCCAGCAGCGTTTTCACTACTTCATTTATTGAAATCTTAATAAATGGCGTGGTGTCATACGGATACACCACCCTCATCCCTGCCGGGAAATAAGGCGTTAACTCGGCCAGCTTGTTGCGTACCGCATTAGCGGTATCCAGCGCATTAGCGCCGGTTGCCAGCTGGATACCGAGGGCCGAGGCCGGTTTACCATTGATTTTCACCACAAACTGATAGTTTTCGCCGCCGTGCTCAATACGCGCCACATCGTGCAGGCGGACCTGGGCGCCGTCGGTATTCACTTTCAGCAGAATATTGCCAAACTCTTCCACTGAGGTAAGGCGCGTTTGGGCAATGATCGAGGCATTCAGCTGTTGTCCCGCCACCGGTGGCGCGCCACCTAACTGACCGGCCGCCACCTGGGCGTTTTGTGACTCAATCATGCCGATCACATCGACCGGCGTCAGCTGATAGTTATTCAGCTTATTGGGATCCAGCCAGATACGCATCGCGTACTGCGAACCAAACAGCGTGGTATCACCGACGCCGTCGATTCGGCTCAGAGGATCTTTGATATTCGATCCGACGTAGTCGGAGATATCTTCCTGCGACATGGCGCCATTATCATCAACAAAACCAGCCACTAAAAAGAAGGTGCTGGAAGATTTACGTACCGTTATCCCCTGCTGCTGCACCTGTTGTGGCAGCAACGGCGTTGCCAGCTGCAATTTGTTTTGTACCTGCACCTGCGCAATATCGGCATTAGTACCGCTTTTAAACGACAGCGTTAGCTGCAGCGTGCCCGATGAATCACTGGTGGATGACATATACATCAAACCATCCAGCCCGTTCATATTCTGCTCAATCACCTGGGTAACACTGTTTTGCAAGGTCGTGGCATCCGCGCCGGGATAGGTGACGCGGATCTGAATCGCCGTTGGCGCAACATCGGGATACTGTTCCACCGGCATATTAATAATCGAAATGGCGCCCGCCAGCATAATAATGATGGCGAGCACCCAGGCAAAGATTGGTCGCTCAATAAAGAACCTGGACATTAGTCGGCATACCCTGTGTGTAATTAAGCTGCGCTATTGGCTACTGGAGAAGGGAGCTTGCTGTCACCGGTGATCTCTGACGCTTTTACCGTCACCCCCGGCTGGGCGCGCTGAATACCCGAAACAATTACGCGTTCACCGGCCTGTAAACCCGAGGTCACCCGCCACTGGTCGCCCACCGCCTGGCTTACTGTGATATTGCGTAGCGCCACCTTATTGTTTTTATCCACCACCAGAGTGGTAGCCATGCCACGCGGCGTGCGGGTGATGGCCTGTTGTGGCACCAGCAGCGCCTGCGGATCTACCCCGGCTTCCAGTCGGGCGCGCACAAACATCCCCGGCAATAACTGATGTTGAGGGTTGGGCAGGATGGCGCGCAGGGTAATGGCGCCGGTGGTTTGATCTACCGTCACATCGGAGAATTCAAGGGTGCCTTTTTGCGCATATGTCTGACCATTGGCCAGCAGCAGCGTCACTTCTGCCTTACCATTTCTCCGTGTCAGTTTGCCCTCCGCCATCTGCTGGCGCAGACGCATAAAATCCTCGCCCGACTGCGTGACATCAACGTACAGCGGGTCCAGCTGTTGAATGGTCGCCAGTTGATCACTCTGCCCGCGCTGTACCAGCGCCCCTTCGCTGACCGCCGAGCGTCCAATACGACCGTCGATCGGCGCGGTCAAATGGCTGTAAGTGAGGTTAATATCCGCTGACTTCACCGCTGCCCGCGCCGACTCCAGCGCCGCCTGGGTCTGCTGCGCCGTGGCGCGCGCCTGGTCATAATCCTGCTGGCTGATATAACCGCTGCCAAGTAGCGGCTGATAGCGACGAACGGTCAGCGCCGCAATGTTGGCATTAGCCTGCGCCTGCGCCAGAGCGCCTTTGGCGCTGCGCTGCGCCGCCAGATACGGCGCCGGATCGATTTGATACAACGCTTCCCCGGCGTGCACATCACTCCCCTCAGCAAATTGCCGTTGCAGGATAATACCGGATACCTGCGGCCGGACTTCCGCCACGCGATAAGCTGAAGTCCGGCCTGGCAGATCGGTGGTTATATTCAGCGCTGCTGTTTTCAGCGTCAGCACCTGCACTTCCGGCGCCGTTTGCTGCGCAGAGAGGGGGGCGGCACGGTCACAGGCGCTCAGCATAAAAGCGGAGGTTAGCGCACACAGCAACGCCGCAGGCTTCAATGGCCAACGTGGATTCATTATTATTTTCTCCGGAGATCTTAACGGACAGCCGCGCGGCTCAATAAAAACGCTGCAGGCGCGGCTTTATCTCGTTGCAATTTATTCTTCTGAATGTGGCTGGTGGAACCTGATATTTACGCGCGAAGCTGCGGGTAAAAGATTGTTGCGAGTCGTAGCCATACTTCAGTGAAATAGCGATCACTGAATCTTGCGTATCGATTAGATCATAAGCGGCCAGTTCCATTTTCCGATCGCGAATATAGTTACCAAGGGTTTGATGCATTACGCGGTAGAACATCCTTTGCAAATGCCACTTTGAATATCCTGCTTTTCCCGCCACGTCTTCAATTTTCAAGGGTTTATTCAGGTTACAGTTAATCCACTCAAGCAGCGAATTAACGATTATCTGCTCTCTTGGCATCATCAATTCCTTAATCACTTCTTGCGGCACGAAGTAAATAGCGCAGAACCTGTTCAGATAGCGCGACTGCCGTAGAAATAAATGACGGGAGAGCATAGGGAAACCAGGCTACTCCCGTAGCGACAAACCCGCATTATTTATACAGCTCAGCAACACCAAACAGTTTATTCTCACCACCGGCGGCGATGATTTTGTAGGAGCTGGCGCCGGCTTCATCGGCCTGCGCGGCCAGCTGGTCCTGCAGTCGATCAAGTGAATACGCGCCACTGGCGGAAACGATGCCAATTTTCTGTTTGCCCTGAGTATTATCAGTTTCAACAGCGGCAAAAGCGCTCTGCATAACGGTAGCGGAAAGTAGTGTTGCGACAAGCAATTGGCTAAATTTCATCATAAACCTCATTGGCGATAAAAAAGAAAACCGCTGCCGGTTGCGTAGCTTACAGAACTACGAAATAAGCAGGGTTGATTGCACATTACCGGGAAATAATAACAGCTGAACCGGCGAGTGATTAGAGCGTAAAATCCGCATGAGGATATGAACGTCATTCATTAATGAACTACAAAAAATGACATTAAATGGTTAAAAGCACAAAAATCCAGCATTTTATTGTGATTAAACTCACGAAAAATGACAAAAATTTACACTACTATTGAACCAGACGCATAAATCAATAGCCGGCTATACCATCCGCCCACTCGGCATTAAGCCATTCGAGTCGTCGTTTAGAACAGCGCCTCGACTTGCGGCTTTAACCCGCACCACAGGCAGCGTTGCCCCTGGCGAAACCGGTGAACAACTGATTAACGCCATTGGCCAGCGCCTGAGCGAAATAGAAAATGCGCTGATTGCGCTTAGCGATAGACGTGATAAACCGGCAGGTAATCTCCGCCGGTTAATAATGTCAGAGTGGTCGGCGGGGGTTCGGGCGTGGATAGTACCAGAGGATACGGTAGTGGAGCTGCTGGCGTTGGGGGAGTCGGGAACATGCTGGTTGAAGCGCTGCGCTACTGGCCGCAATAGAACCCGGTTAACGGCGCCATGCGCCGTTAACCGCGGCAGAGTCAGGCTTGCAGAGAAGCAATATCAATCACAAAGCGATATTTCACATCGCTCTTCAGCATGCGCTGCCATGCATGATTGATCTCCTGCATGCTGATCACTTCCACATCGGCGGTAATGCCATGGGCACCACAGAAATCCAGCATCTCCTGGGTTTCCGCAATACCACCAATTACCGAACCGGCAACGGATTTACGTCCTAAAACCAGCGGCGCCGAATTCAGGAACGGATCAAGTTCGCCCAAATAGCCGACCAGCACCAGAGTACCATTCAGCGCCAGCGTGGTGACATATGGCTTCAGATCGTGTACGTAAGGCACGGTATCAATAATCAGATCAAACTGATTACTCACCGCCGCCATCTGCTGCTCGTCAGTGGAGATCACAATATGCTGCGCGCCAAGACGCCGGGCATCCTGCTCTTTACCCGGCGTACGGCTGAACAGCGTCACCTCCGCACCCAACGCTTTCGCCAGTTTCAGCGCCATATGTCCCAGACCACCGAGCCCCACCACTGCCACTTTCGAGCCCTTACCCACTTTCCAGTGACGCAGCGGAGACCAGGTGGTAATACCGGCGCACAACAGTGGCGCGGCACCTTTTAAATCCATGCCAGCGGGCACTTTCACCACAAATTTATCCGACACCACAATGGATTCCGAATAGCCGCCATAGGTCGGCATCTGGTCATGACGGTCAATATCGTTATAGGTCAGGGTGTTGCCTTCCGCGCAATACTGTTCCAGCCCTTGCAAGCAAGGCGCACAGTGCTGACAGGAGTCCACCATGCAGCCAACGCCGACATGATCACCCACCTTAAATGCGCTGACATCAGCGCCCACATGGGTTACGCGACCAATAATTTCATGGCCCGGCACCATCGGATAAGTGGCTCCGCCCCAGTCATTCCAGGCATTATGAATATCTGAATGGCACACGCCGCTGTATAAAATATCAATCACCACATCATTGGCGCGCGGATCGCGGCGCACAAAATTGTGCGGTACCAGATCTTCTTTTACTGCCAGAGCCGCATAGCCCCGTACATTGATTGTCATCGTCTGCTCCAAAATAGCCAGTCAGGTCAGTTGGTGGGATTATTTCTTCCAGTCATTAATGCGGCCGCGGCATCATCTCAGTATCCAGCGCCTGAATGAGTGAGTGTCCCGAACGCGCCAAATCACGGCGAACGGTAAAAGCAGCAATCGGAATAATACTTTTCTGCCGTGCCGTCAGATTACACTGTTGCACTGACATACCCGTGGCCCCAGTGCAATAAAATAAAGGATGATGCATAACCCGCTGAGCATCAGCATTAATTTTAACAGGATTTGACTGTCTATTGAGACTGATTTGCGTATAGGCTTATGAGAACCATTCATTAATTGACCATAAGATTAATATCGACACTAATGCATACCACTTATAGCATCATGCAAAACCCAGGCATGATCCTCGCCGCTGAGATCTGTTTTACCGGCCTGAGGCTTTCCGTCGGGACAAAATATTATACCGTTACTACCCCTTGAATTACGTCAATTAATAGCTGGAATACAGTCATTATTTTTCATGCTATCTACTGTGGCAAAGCCAATATTAACGACCAGGCGTCATAATAAATATTGCCGTAACGCATTATTTGCCACCTGCGGCAAGATCATTCCCGTTCGCCGGCAAGATATAAAAGCCCTGCTCTGGTGCTGGTGGTATATGTTCTCCCGGTTTCTGGCTTAATACCTGCCGCAGCCGATCGGTGATGAACTGGCCATGCCGATCGCCAGTGACGATCGGCGGTCTTTGCCGCGGGCGATTATTGCGGCGCCGCGCCGGTAAGAAACATATTAACCGCACACTCGCACATTTCACGGATGCGGCCAGGCGTAACCGGTGGCGAATTACGGTAAAAAATACGCACTTCAATTTCGGCAGTCAGCAACGCCAGAAACTGATTGGCGCGCAGTCTGGCATCAGCCTGCCGCAATTCACCACGATCCATCGCCGAAGCCATCACTGCCGATAGTTTCTCAAGACTTTCACGCGGACCGGATTCATAAAACAGCATGCCAATGTCCGAATGTCCCGCCTCCCCTACCACCATGCGATAAACCGACAATGCGCTGCTGTCATTGGTCAGCACCGCAAGCATCCGTTCGCCAAAACGCAACAGTTTATCTTTCAGCCTGATGGCTGCCTTGTCCTGATCCAGCAGCTCCGTTGCCGCCTCGGTCAGATGGCGCGTGGTATGAGCGCGCACTACCGCAGTAAACAGCTCTTCTTTTGAGGCAAAGTAGTTATACAGCGTGGCTTTCGAGCCGCCCAGCCGCTTTGTCAGTTCATTCATTGAGGCACGTTCATAGCCCATCTCCTGAAAGAGCTGGGCCGCAGCTTCGACAATCGCTTCACGGCGTGCCTGAGTTCGGACTTTCATAGTCACTCCAGATTGATAACTGAACCCAAGTGTACATTTTCTTGACAGAGAAATCATATCAATGCATAAATAAACCGTACAGTACAGTTTACGATAACTGTCCGCCGATTTTCGCTGTTTAACCAGGACCTCTGATATGTACAACACCCATCGTGCGTTTCGCTTTGCCTTACTCACCTTAAGTCTGGCGCTGGCCGGCTGTGCCGGTACCCAACCGGTTGCCTGGTCGGGTCTAAGCTCATCGGCACAACTCAAGCCCGATGCTGAATCGCAGCATATGCCTTATCGCTATACCCCGGTGGTTGACTGGAAAAAGTACTCTGCGGCGATCATTGAACCAGTAGTGATTTACCAGGGAGCGGATAATCAGTTTGGCGATATGGCACAGGAAGATCGTCAGGCGCTGGCCAGTTATATGCAAAAACGTTTCAGTGAGCGTTTAGCCAGCCGCTTTACCCCGGCCACCAGCGCATCTGCCCATACCCTGAAGATCAAACTGACCTTAGCCGGAGCGGAAACCACCACGCCAGTGTTGGGTACCTTTACCAAATTTGATCTTGCCGGCGGCCCCTACAACATCGTGCAGTCGATTCGTGGTAAAGAAGGCATGCTGAACGGATCCGTCAGTTATGCGGTGGAAATCTATGATGCGGCGAGCAATCAGTTGCTGAGCGCCTGGGTCGCCAAACAGTATCCGAACGCCATGAACGTCAGCGCCAGCTTTGGTGCCCTCAGTGCCGCAGAGGTCGGCATTGATAAAGGCGCCGATCAGCTGGTTGAAATGCTGAACTGAGTAACGCCATGAAGACCTTTCCTCATCTGATGGCCTGTGCCGATTGCGACTGCCTGTTCCACCGCCGTCCATTACGCGCCGGTGAACAGGCACGCTGCACTCGCTGTGGCGCCGTACTGCGCCAGCAGGGAAATTTCCATGCCGATCGTGCATTCTCTCTGGCGATCACCGCCGGCATCACATGGGGAATAGCCAACGGTTATCCGCTGCTCACCGTCACTCTGCACGGTGTTAACCAGTCGGTTACGCTATGGCAATCTGCCAGCGCCTTCGCTGATGGCCCGCTGCTGTTGCTGGCCATCACGACGTTGCTGTTGCTGTCCGTCGTGCCGCTGCTACAGATTATCCTCTGCGGCTGGCTGGCTTTTTTTGCCGCCAGCGCGCGTCCTGCGCCGGGTTTTATTGGTTGTATGAAACTCTCCGCGCTGCTGCGGCCATGGAACCGCACGGAAATCGCCCTGCTGGGATTTCTGGTGGCGGCAATTAAACTCTCCAGCCTGCTGGAAGTGGTGCCCGGACCCGGCTGCCTGGCGCTGGCGCTGTTAATGCTGCTCAATCTCTTGCTGAGCCGGCAACCCTGGGACGCGCTCTGGCAACTCCCTTCACCTGAATACCGCTGTGAAACATAAAACCATGCATCCCCCACAAGCCCGACACCTCGGGCTGGTCGCCTGCCGCTGCTGCGGACTGGTATGCCAGCCGGCGCCCGGCGCCCGATGTCCGCGCTGCCAGACGCCGCTGCGGATACGTCAGCCGCATAGCCGCAGTACCGCCAGCGCTCTGCTGATTAGCGCGATGATTTTTTATATTCCGGCCAATGTTCTGCCGGTGATGCACACCACACTGTTTGGCAATGGCAGCGACAGCACCATTATCGCCGGGGTGATTGATTTCTGGCGCTCAGGCTCCTGGGGGATCGCACTGTTGATCTTTAGCGCCAGCGTGCTGATCCCCGGTTTTAAATTTCTCACGCTGGGGTTACTGCTGATCGGCAGCGGCAGCCAGAGCCGCTGGCGACGTGGCGAGCGTACCCGGCTGTATCGGTTTACCGAATTTATCGGCTACTGGTCAATGCTGGATGTGGTGGTGGTGGCCGCGGTTTCAGCGCTGGTGAAATTTCAGCTGCTGAGCCAGGTCGAGCCGCGCAGCGGCATCCTGTTTTTTGCTCTGGTGGTGATCCTTACCATGCTGTCGGCAATGAGTTTTGACCCGCGTCTGATCTGGGATGGTGAAGAGAAATGAATACAGATAATCACTCACTGGCTGCGGCGGGCGAAGCGACGATTGTGCGGCGCAAATGGCGGTTATCGTTAATCTGGCTGCTGCCGTTAATTGCCCTGCTTACCGGCGCATCGATGCTGGTAAGCGGCTGGCTGGCGCGCGGCCCTGAGATTGAAATTAGCTTTCAGTCAGCTTCCGGGCTGGAAGCAGGTAAAACCGCCGTGAAATATAAAGATGTTACCGTCGGCATGGTGAAAGCCATCACCCTGAGCAGCGACAGCAACCGGGTAAAGGTCACTGTTCTGCTGAATCAGAATGCCGGGGATCTGGCGCGCGCCGATACCCGATTCTGGGTGGTGCGCCCGCGTGTCGGCATCGGCGGCGTCAGCGGCATTGATACCCTGCTCTCCGGCGCCTTTATTGGCGTGGATAAAGGCGCCTCCGACCAGTCAGGGAAATATTTTACCGGGCTGGAAACGCCTCCGGCGATTATTAATGGCATGCCGGGCAGCAGCTTTATGGTGCAGAGCGATGATCTCGGCTCGCTGGATATTGGCTCCCCGGTCTGGTACCGGCGTATTCAGGTGGGGCGTATCGCTTCGTATCAGCTGAGTCCGCAGGGCGACCGGGTCAATTTACAGGTGTTTATCGACGCCCCTTATGACCGTTTTGTAACGCCGGACAGCCGTTTCTGGAACGTCAGCGGCATCGATCTGTCGGTGGGCGCCAACGGTTTTCGCCTGAAAACCCAGACGGTGGCAGCCATAGTGGCAGGCGGTATCGCCTTTGCCACTCCGCCCCACGGCGAGCGCTTATCGACGTCCTCCCCTCTGGCGCCCTATACGCTGGCAAAAGATGAAGAGTCGGCGATGGCGCCGCCCGACGGACCGGGGATCCCCTTTCAGTTGCGTTTTGAGCGCTCACTGCATGGGTTAAGCGTTGGCGCCGCGGTAGAGTTTTCCAGCATTAAAATTGGCAAAGTGGTTTCGGTGGACCTTGATTACAGCCCAACCGGTTACCGTTTTCCTTCCGTCGTGGGCATTGAGGTCTATCCCAATCGTCTTGGTAAGGTACTGGATAAATTGCCCAAAGCTGCTGAGGACGACTATCAGGCCACCGTCGGCTTTACCCGCGATCTGGTGGAACACGGCCTGCGTGCCCAGGCAATACCGGGTAATTTACTGACCGGCCAGCTGTATATCTCCCTCGACTTCTCACCGGGCGCGGCAAAAGTGCCTTTTGATATCCATGCCCGTCCGCTGGTATTACCCACCATCAACGGCGGGTTTGATCGGCTACAGGAGCAGGTGGCAAGCATCGTCAGTAAAGTCGACAGTCTGCCGTTGGCATCGATCGCCAGTAATCTCAACGCCACCCTGGCCGGGGCAGATAAAGCCCTGCGCGAGGTCAATGGCGAAACATTGCCGCAAGCCGGTTTGCTCCTCAGACAACTGCGTCAGACCGCCGGTTCTGCTGAGGATCTGCTGGCTGAGGATTCACCGCTGTTGATCGGCGTCACTCAGGGTCTCAGCGAGCTGCTGCGTACCCTGCGCTCGCTGCGCAGCTTAACCGATCAACTGGATCGCCATCCTGAATCACTGCTGCAGGGACGAGGGTCAGATCCTCGCCTGCCGCCGTCCTCACGTCCGGCTCCCACTACAGGTTCGCAACGATGATCGTCTCCTCACGGCTTACTCTGCTAACGCTGCTGATTTCACTGACCGCCTGCTCTTCGCCAGCGGTGCGTTACCACACGCTGGTACCCGCCGGCACCACAGCGCCTGCGGCGGCAGAACCGGCAGCTTTTTTAATTAATCTGCTCCCGGTTGGTATTCCGCCGCAAATCGATATGGCGCAACTGGTGGTGCGCCAGGGCGACAATCAGGCGCTGGTCCTGGATAATGAACGCTGGTTAAGTCCGCTGGGCGATGAGATGCGCAGCGCGATCTCGGCGGAGCTGGTGCGCCAGCTGGGCACCCAGGACGTTGCCGGACTGTCGGCGCCAGCCGGTGCGCCGCTGCTCAATATCCAGATACAGATAAGGAAATTTGACAGCTGGCCGTCGCAGCGGGTACAGCTGGCGGCGGACTGGAGCCTGACATTCAGGCATCAGACGGAGAAAACCCGCCTGCTGTGCAGCAGTCAGCTTACGGAGTCAGTGGCAGGAGGATATAGCGAAATGTTACAGGCTCAGCAGAAAATACTGGTGCGGCTGGCAACGCAGATAGCGGCTAATGCCCGCCACTGGACGCAGGACCCACAGATGCAGTGTCTGCGCTGAAGCGTTGAGTATTCGCTTTACAGCGCCGTCACCGCATGGGCACGACGAGATGATGGCTATGATTGCCAGACGTTATGCGTGGAGTTGATCAATCGGCAGCAGAGGGATTAAGCGTGGCTGTGAGCGTGCGAAACCAGGTTGTTTGCGGCCGGAGAACTGACAGTCATGCCAGATTTGCAGAAAATACACACGGCGCCATGAGGATTCTTTGAAGTGACATCATACAGGGAGAGGCGGTATTGCTGACCGTGACAGCACGGACATTTAAATTTAATAGTAATGATAAGTAACCTTTAATTTTTGCTAATAGAGATTCAACCATAACATGCCGTTCACCTCCTGTCTGTTTTATTTTAACCAGCAGCAGGGTAAACAGAACGCCGGGCGTCAGTGGTATTTATTGTTGGTTGCTGACGCCGCGTTCCACACGCGGCATCACTGAGATCATGTTCTGGCATTAACACGTTGGGTAATAAATGCCGTCGCCTGGCGTACGCCACTGGCGCTAATAGTATGGGGAACGCCCGGTTCATACAGCGTTTCCACCGTCACCCCCAGCGCGCTGAGCTGCTGTGCCGCCTTATCGCTTTCGCTCCACGGAATAACTGTATCCTGCTGGCCATGCACCAGCAATAACGCCGCGTGCGCAGCGGGCTGGTAAGGCAGCGGCGAGGCCAGACGACCGGAAAACGCCACCACGCCGGCCAGCGGCAGGCGGTTAGTCACCAGCATATCCAGCGCCATAATCGCTCCCTGAGAAAAGCCAGCCAGGATAATGTTGTCCTGCGCGGGCGTCACCTGATACCGATCGAAAATAGCCTGCAGGGTAGCGTCAAATGCGCCGCGCGCCGCCTGAATACGGGCCGGACGCGTCTGTTCAGTCACGCCATTAATGCTGAACCACTGATATCCGGCGCCCATCGCGAAATCATCCGGGCCATTTGGCGCAACCGCGATGACGCCGGGTATTTCCTGTAACCAGAACTGCGCCAGTCCTTGCAGGTCATCGCCGCTACTGCCGACGCCATGTAACAGAATAACGATATTTTTTGCCATCATCTCGTCTCTCACAGTCCGTAGGCGCTAAGATCAGGACCTTCAGGCACAATGCCATTGGGATTCAGCGCTTTGATCGAGTAATACCCCTGCTTAATATGATCAATATTTACCGTCTCGCGCACCCCGGGAATCTCCAGCATCTGTCGGGTATAACGGTGCAGGTGCTGATAATCCTTCAGCTGACGCCGGTTGCATTTGAAAATCCCATGGTAAGCGGCATCAAAACGGATCAGGGTGACAAATAGCCGGATATCCGCCTCGGTCAGCTGCTCGCCGAGCAGGAAACGGCGCCGGTCGCTCAGTCGCAGTTCCAGCTTATCAAGCATGCTGAACACCTCATTACAGGCTTCCAGATAGCTCTGCTGGGTAGTAGCAAAACCGGCGCGATAAACCCCATTATTCAGGCTGGGATAAATTTCCGCGTTCAGCTGGTCAATCTCAGCACGCAGCGCCAGCGGATAAAGGTCGATATCGGACCCGGCAAGGTCAGCAAAACCGCTATTAAGCATGCGCACAATATCGGCTGATTCATTGTTCACAATGGTGCCGGTCTGTTTGTCCCACAACACCGGTACCGTGGCGCGGCCGGTAAAGGTGGCGTCAGCGCGGGTATAGAGCTGATGGATCCACTCGGCGTGGTTCAGTTCATCAACACTGGCGCCGGGATAATCGCCAAAATGCCATCCCTCATCCAGCAGCCAGGGTTCCACCACCGAGACGCTGATCACCGCTTCAAGCCCTTTCATTTTGCGCGCAATCAGGGTTCGTGATGCCCAGGGACAAATCAGCGCCACATACAGATGGTAGCGACCCGCTTCGGCTTTAAAGCCGCCATCTCCGGTGATCCCCGGGGCGCCGTCAGGCGTCACCCAGTGACGAAAACTTGAAGTCTGACGGACAAACCCCCCTTTGCTATCAGTAGCCTGTACCGGATGCCACTCAGCTGTCCATTTCCCGTTTACCAGCATAGTGCCTCCGCTTAGCCTTTAACCGGCGTCGGTTTCAGGGCGTATTTTCCATCACCGGTCAGCGCCAGTACCAGCAGGCCGATAATCCAGAAAGCGGGGAATTCCCAGCCACCATTTGGGTTGGTAAAGAAAAAGCCTGCCGCGCCGTGCACGGTGAAGATGGCGCCCAGTAAAATCGGGATCAGCACAATCGCCACAATACGGGTATAGATGCCGAGGATCAGCGCAATGGCGCCGAGCAGTTCAACCGCCATGGTCAGGTAAGCGAGGCCGCCAGGCAGGCCGAGTGAAGCAAAAAACTTCGCGGTGCCGGCGGGCGTGAAGACGAAAAATTTCAGCCCGAAGTGGGCCAGAAACAGCACGCCCAGCGCCAGGCGCATCAGCAAAGCGGCATAGGGAGTAGTGCGATTATCAGTCATGATGTTTTCCTCTCAGTAAGTTGATAAGAGGAAAGATACGCTATTTCCATAATAGTGATTATCCCCGAAAAAAGAGGATGTTTATTTCCATTTTGGAAAAAATCACCAGCCTTGTTCCCACACCGGGTCGCCGGCAAACGCCTCTACCAGGAAATCGATCACCGTACGTGATTTATGGGCGAGATATTTTGCCGGCGGATAGAGCGCAAACAGGCCCAGCGGCGGGATTTCATACGCGTGCAGTACCGGCACCACATGCTGGTTACGTAGCGCATCGCCGGCGACAAACGCGGGCAGACGGGCAATCCCCAGCCCGGCGCAGGCGGCCTGCAGGCAGACTTCCGCATTAGAGAATTTCAGGCGGCCGTTGACCGGCTGCTCCTCAATCAGCTGCTTTTCATTGCGGAATGGCCAGTGAAAGGGATCGCGGAAATTAGTATCGATAATACAGTCATGCTGCGCTAACTGCTGCCAGTGTTCGGGAATGCCGCGGCGCGCCAGATAATCCGGCGCGGCCACCAGCAGGATACGAATATCACAGAGTTTACGCGCCATCAGGCTGCTGTCAGGCAGTTTGCCAATGCGCAGTGCCAGATCAAATCCTTCATCCACCACACTGACCACGCGATCGGCAAAGCTGACATCAAGTTCAATGCCGCTATAGTCGCGGGCAAACTGCAGCAGATGTGGGGTAAGTTGTGTCGAACCGAAGGTCACCGGCGCGGAAATATGCACTCTGCCGGCGGGCGAATCTGAGGTGTTACGCACTGAATCATCCAGCGCATCGTAATCTTTCAGCAGGATGCGCACCCGTTCGTAGTAAGCGATACCGACATCGGTGGCGGTCAGCGAGCGCGTGCTGCGCCGGAATAACTGTACCCCCAGTAACTGTTCAAGGCGCGAAATCAGTTTTGAAGCCTGACCATGACTGGTGCCCAGGCGCAGCGCAGCGCTGGTGAAGCTGCCGGTCTCCATTACAGCAACAAACATCCGGTCGCAATCCAGTCTTTCCACGTCACCTTCCTTCACCACGCAAATAAAGGCCTAAAATAGCGCTATCTTTACCGCTGTGGCAAATAGGCGGGAGCCATTAATCAAACGGGAGCCATTAATGGCTCCCCTACAGCAGGGGGCAGATATTCTTCTGTAGGGGCGGCATTTATGCCGCCGGTATCAATGGTTTGCACTGCGGTCGCCATCGGGACGGGAGCCATTAATGGCTCCCCTACATCAGGGCGGCAGATATTCTTCTGTAGGGGCGGCATTTATGCCACCCGTATCAATGGGTTGCACTGCGGTCACCATCGGGACGGGAGCCATTAATGGCTCCCCTACAGCTGGGGCCAGGTATTCTGCCGTAGGGGCGGGATTTATGTACAACCGCCACATGGGTTACAGATCTGACCGGCCACATGGGTAACACATTTAGGTCGGGTCGATCCGGATGATACTCTGCTCAACTCTGTCGTAGTAAGCAAGTATCATCCGGTCGAACAGGATCGCGTCCAGTCCGTCATCCACCTCCAGAACCCTTACGTACTCCCCCTGTAGCGCTTCGCTCAGGAACAGCCCTCCACCGATTTTTATCGCCCCCTTCGGTGACACCAGACAGAGCGCTGAGCTTTCCGGATACTCCACATCCGGCACTTTTCCGTCCCAGATTCGTAATGAAGGGACCCATACCGATGAGGGCGGTTGCCCGCCATGCGCCTCATGTGGCCTCTCATG